>NZ_JBIUTD010000022.1:0-129203 GCF_044741705.1 Kitasatospora sp. NPDC088134
TCAGTTGCACTCGCGTCACACAACAGGATCTACCGGACGAGGCGCGACCACGAGAGTGAAACCCGCAAATTGATCACAACCGAATACGTGCCCTAGCCGCGCGGGCGAGGTCCGGCCGGGAACAGCGGCCGGGGATGTCGGTGGCGGGCCATAGACTCGAAGGGCCATGACTAGTCTCTTCGATGACCTCCCGCTCCCCGGCTTCGAGCGTCCTGCCGTCGGGTCGAGCCGCCGCCCCGAGGCGGCGCAGCCGCTGCCCGCGCCGCAGTGGTCCGAGGAGGCCCCGCCGGCGGACGAGCCCTACGACGACGGGCCGTACGACGCGGCGGGGTACGACCCCGGGTACGGCGCGGAGGAGGAGATCCCGGACGGCCTGTTCGCCACCGACCACGCTGCCGAGAGCGCGCGCGACGCCTGGTACCGCAACGGTGCGGCCCGCCCCGCGATCGACCCGGCGCAGCTGCTGGAGGGCATGAACGACCCGCAGCGCGAGGCCGTGCTGCACGCCGGGTCGCCGCTGCTGCTGGTGGCCGGCGCGGGCTCCGGCAAGACCCGGGTGCTGACCCACCGGATCGCGTACCTGCTGGGCGCGCGCGGCGTGCAGCCGGGCGAGATCCTGGCGATCACCTTCACCAACAAGGCCGCCGGCGAGATGCGCGAGCGGGTCGAGGCGCTGGTCGGCCCGCGGGCCCGGGCGATGTGGGTGTCGACCTTCCACAGCGCCTGCGTGCGCATCCTGCGCCGGGAGGCCAAGCAGCTCGGGATGAGCTCCAGCTTCTCGATCTACGACTCGGCGGACTCGCAGCGCCTGATGGCCCTGGTCTGCCGCGACCTCGACCTGGACCCGAAGCAGTTCCCGCCGAAGTCGTTCACCTCGAAGGTCAGCAACCTCAAGAACGAGCTGATCGACGAGGAGACCTACGCCGACCAGGCCGCCAACCCGATGGAGAAGAAGCTCGCCGAGGCGTACTTCCTCTACCAGCGGCGGCTGCGCGAGGCCAACGCCCTCGACTTCGACGACATCATCATGACCACCGTCCACCTGCTGCAGGCCTTCCCGGACGTGGCGGAGCACTACCGGCGCCGGTTCCGGCACATCCTGGTCGACGAGTACCAGGACACCAACCACGCCCAGTACACGCTGGTGCGCGAGCTGTCCGGCGGCTCGGCCGGGCACGCGCCGCGGATGACCGCCGACGGCGACTACGTCAACCCGGCGGACGCCCGGCTGGCCGGGATCGAGCCCGCCGAGCTGTGCGTGGTCGGCGACGCCGACCAGTCGATCTACGCCTTCCGCGGTGCCACGATCCGCAACATCCTCCAGTTCGAGGAGGACTACCCGAACGCGACCACGATCCTGCTGGAGCAGAACTACCGCTCCACCCAGACCATCCTGTCGGCCGCCAACGCGGTGATCGAGCGCAACACCAACCGCCGCAAGAAGAACCTGTGGACGGCCGGCGACCAGGGCGAGCAGGTGGTCGGCTACGTCGCTGACGACGAGCACGCCGAGGCGCAGTTCGTCGCCGAGGAGATCGACCGGCTCACCGACGCCGGCCACGCCCGCCCCGGCGACGTGGCGATCTTCTACCGCACCAACGCGCAGTCCCGGGTGTTCGAGGAGGTGTTCATCCGGGTCGGCCTGCCGTACAAGGTGGTCGGCGGCGTGCGCTTCTACGAGCGCAAGGAGGTCAAGGACGTCCTGGCCTACCTGCGGGTGCTCTCCAACCCCGAGGACACCGTCCCGCTGCGCCGCATCCTCAACGTGCCCAAGCGCGGCATCGGCGAGCGCGCCGAGGCGATGATCGACGCGCTGGCCGCCCGCGAGCGGATCTCCTTCGCCGCCGCGCTGCGCCGGGTCGACGAGGCGTACGGGATGGCGGCGCGCTCCACCAACGCGGTGAAGAAGTTCAACGAGCTGCTGGCCGGGCTGCGCCAGGTCGTCGAGTCCGGGGCCGGCCCCGCCGCGGTGCTGGAGGCGGTGCTGGAGGAGACCGGATACCTCGCCGAGCTGCAGTCCTCCACCGACCCGCAGGACGAGACCCGGGTGGAGAACCTCCAGGAGCTGGCCTCGGTGGCGCTGGAGTACGAGAAGGACCCGGGGGAGCGCCCGGAGGGCGACGAGGGCCCGCCGGTCGGCTCGCTCGCCGACTTCCTGGAGCGGGTCGCGCTGGTCGCCGACTCGGATCAGATCCCGGACGGGGAGGAGGACGGGCAGGGCGTCATCACGATGATGACCCTGCACACCGCGAAGGGCCTGGAGTTCCCGGTGGTGTTCCTGACCGGCATGGAGGACGGGATCTTCCCGCACATGCGGGCCCTCAACCAGGTCAAGGAGCTGGAGGAGGAGCGCCGCCTCGCCTACGTCGGCCTGACCCGGGCCCGGCAGCGGCTCTACCTGACCAGGTCGGTGCTGCGCAGCGCCTGGGGCCAGCCCTCGTACAACCCGGCCTCGCGCTTCCTGGAGGAGATCCCGGAGAAGCTGATCGACTGGAAGCGCACCGGCGCGGCCGCCGTGCCGCCCTCGCGCTACGGGTCCTCCTCGGGCTCGGGCGCGTCGCGCGGCTCCGGGGCGGCCGCGGCGGCCTCGCCGAAGGCGGGCTGGGGCCGGTCGGCGCGCACCGTGACGGACCGGGAGGTGGTCGCGCTGGCGGTCGGCGACCGGGTCAGCCACGACAGCTTCGGCCTCGGCACGGTGGTCGCCACCCAGGGCGTCGGCGACAAGGCGCGGGCCACCGTCGACTTCGGGTCGGCGGGCCGCAAGGAGCTGCTGCTGCGCTACGCGCCGGTGGAGAAGCTGTAGGAGTCCGCCACCGGACGGGGGAGGGGAGCTGTGATATTCCCCTCCTCCCGGCCGGTGGAAACGGACGGCGGCGCGGACTGGCGCTACCCTCCCCTCAGATCTGTTAGAAGTGGTTAACACCTCGCCCGTGCGAACAAGTCGGCCGGGTGGTGGACGACGTGGTCCAGGAGGCAGTGATGGTGGTGTCGGGGCCGATCCGAGTGGTGGTCGCCAAGCCCGGGCTGGACGGGCACGACCGGGGGGCGAAGGTCATCGCGCGGGCGCTGCGCGACGCCGGCATGGAGGTCATCTACACCGGCCTGCACCAGACCCCCGAGCAGATCGTCGACACGGCGATCCAGGAGGACGCCGACGGCATCGGCCTGTCCATCCTGTCCGGCGCGCACATGACGCTGTGCGCCAAGGTGATCGAGCTGCTCAAGGAGCGCGACGCCGCCGACATCAAGGTGTTCTGCGGCGGGATCATCCCGGAGGCCGACATCACCGAGCTGAAGGCGCTCGGCGTCGCCGACATCTTCACCCCCGGCACCCCCACCCAGGACGTGGTGTCCTGGGTGACCGCGAACCTGCGCCCCGCGAGCTGAACCCGTGCCAGGCCGGCTGAACCCGGCACCTCAGGGCGCCAGTTCGGCCAGCATCGCCTGCCGGAACCGCAGCGTCCCGGCGAGCCGGGCGAAGGTGTCGGCCCAGGCGGTGTCCGGCGAGGTGTCGGCCACCAGCGCCTCCACCGCCGGGGCGGTCTCCGGGGCGAGGGCGCGCTCGGTCATGCCGAGGACGCCGCTGTGGCTCCACGGGTAGGAGCCCAGCTCCGCGGCCCGCTTCAGGGCCGCGACCACCGCCGTCGACAGCGGCGGCGTCCACGGCGTCGCGCAGGCGCCGAGCAGTTGGAAGGCGTCGCCGAGGCCGTGGGTCTGCACGAACGCGGCCGTCCAGGCGGCCCGTTCGGCCGGCGGCAGGACGGCCAGCAGCTTCGCCGGGGCGCCCGGGGCGCGGGCGTCGCGGCCCGGCCGGGGCGGGGCGCCGAGCAGCGCGCGGGCCCAGCGGGCGTCCTGCTGGCGGACGGCCGCCCGGGCCCACGCCTCGCGCAGGTCCTCGGCCCACTCGGCGCCGCCGCCGTCCGCGCCGTCCACCGTGGGCAGCGCGAGCAACTGCTCCGGCGTCAGCCCGGTGTCGGCCGTCCACAGCGCCAGCGGGGCCGCGGCCAGCACCTCGCCCAGCCACCAGGCCCGTTCGCCGCGCCCGGTCGGGGACTTCACCGGGATGCCGTCGCGCTGCATGGCGGCGTCGCAGGCCGTCGGCGGGACGACGTACAGCCGATCCCCCTCCGGGCGGACCGCCGCCCGGGCCCGCTCCGCCATCCGGCCGGCCAGCGCCGAGCCGGGCAGCGTGGAGAGCAGTTCGGCGGCGGTGGCGCGGACGTTCTTGGAGCGGTCGCCGAGCGCGGCCTCCAGGAACTCCTCGTCGTCGGCCGACAGACCGTCCTGGAGCGAGTCCAGGTACAGCACCCGGTCCTCGGCCCGCTCGGTCGTCCAGGTCGAGGCGAGCAGCGCCAGCGCGGCCGCCGGATCGGTCCGCCGGAGCCTGGTCAGGTGCGTCACCCGTTCCGCGAACAGCCCTTCCTGCCACAGGAGTTCGCTCGGCTGGCCGGCGGTGTCCTGATCGGCGGCGGTCCGGGTCAGGAACTTCCAGTCCGGGTTGTGCGGGGCCAGCCAGCGCCCCAGCGGGCCGGCCAGCGCCACCGCGTCGGCCCGCAGTTCGGACCGGGCCCGGGCGGTGTCCAGCAGCGCCGGGACCAGCGCGGGCGGCAGCCGGTAGCCGTGCGCGCGGGCCGCGGCCAGCCACTGCGGCAGCAGCTCGGCCAGGTTGGCGGTGCTGCCGGCCCCGCCGCGGGTGCCGAGCAGCACCGCCAACCGGCGGGTGGCCGGTTCGGGCAGGGCGGGCCGCGGGTCGTCCCCGGCGGGCTCCGGCGGCTGCACGGGCGGCTCGGGCAGCGCGCCCGCCCGACGGCGGACCGCCGCGACCGCCGCCAGGTCGAGCAGCGCGGCCGCCGGGTCGGTGCGGTCCACCGCCCCCGACAGCGGGCCGTCCGGCTCCGGGAGCGGGCGGCGGTCGGTGCCGAGCAGGGCCGCGCCCTGCAGGTCGGCCCAGTGGTCGGCGGGCGCGGTCATGCCCGGTCTCCGTTCGGACGGGGGGCGGCGCTCCGGTGGCGGCGGCCCCAGCCGCTCGCGGTCGCGGCGCGGCGGGCGGCGTGGTGCAGGGCGATGCGCCGGACGGCGGCGCGGTGCCGGGTGCGGGCGAGGATCATGGCTACCTCCGTGGGACGGGTCGGCACGGACGCCGGGGAGCGCCGGGGCCCGGTCGGGCTGTGCGGGCTGTGCGCCCGAGCACTGGTGACGGAACGTCACGAGAGGGCGCGGGCGGTCGAAGGGCGAGGGCCGTGCGGGCAGGGGACGGCAAGGCTGATGACGGATCGTCACAGCCGGACACGGACAGTATTGGTGACGGTACGTCACCGGGCAAGGGGTCAGCCGAGGGTGACCGGGCGGTGCTCGGCGTCCCAGGCGGTGACGGGCGTGAAACCGGTGTGGCCGCACTCGCCGAACAGCGTCACCGGGTGCCCGGCGGAGACCGCGGCCAGCCGCCACAGCGCCTGGTCGGGCAGCGCGCCCCGGCGCACCGCGAGGGTGCCGCGGCCGTCGGTGAGCCGCCAGCCGTCCGGCGTGCGGACCGGCACCACCTCGGACAGCACCACCGGCCGGCCCTCCAGCCACGGGTCCGCGGCCAGCGCGGCCCCGTACTCGGCCAGCGCCTCGGCCGGGGACACCCCCGCCGGCGGCCCCGCCGGGCCCGGCTCCGGGTCGCCGTGCCGGGCCCCGAGGACGGCCCGCAGCGGGTGCGCGCCCGGGTGGAAGGCGAGTTCGGCCTCCAGCACCCGGCCGGTCGGCAGTGCCAGGTCCGGCGCCTGGCCGGGCCGCCCGAAGGCGAGCAGCAGCGCCGTCCGGCCGGTCTTCGCGCCGCGCAGCCAGACCCGGCGGGTGGTCAGCCGGTCGTCGGCGGTGTCCCGGCTGCCGAGCACCTGCCAGCGGTCCCGGACGGTCGGCCCGGCCAGCAGCTCCGCGGTGTCGGTGGTGAACCCGACCCGGGCCCGGACCGTCGCCGCGAGCGCCTCCGGCAGCTCCGCCACCCGACCGTAGGCACCGGCCAGCAGGTGCAGCATCGCGTACTCCTCCAGCAGTTCGTCCTGCGGGGCCAGGGCCAGCGTCCGGACCTTCGCCGCCAGGCCCGGGGCCTGGGCATCCACCATCCGGGCCGCGACCTCCTCCCAGGCGCCGGCCGGCAGCGGGTCCGCGAGGCCGCGGCGGACCCCGTCGGCGAGCCGCAGCCGCAGGTCCAGCGCGCCGGCCGCGACCCGGGCGGCGCGCTTCTCGGCCCGCTTCCGGGCCGCCTCCGGGTCCGCGTCGGCGGCCTTGGCACGCTGCTTGGCGGCCCGCTCGGCCGCCGCCTCGCCGCGGCCGTCCACCCACTCCGCGACCCAGTCCGGCCGCGCGGCGCCGTCCGGCACCGCGGCCGGGCCCGCGGCCCACAGCAGGAGCAGCCCCAGCGCGTGCTTGCACGGGAACTTCCGGCTCGGGCAACTGCACTTGTACGCCGGGGTGCCGAGCTCCACGGCCGTCCGGTACGGGGTGCTGCCGCTGCCCTTGCAGAGCCCCCACAGCGCCCCCTGCCCGGTGCCGGTCGACGACCACGGGCCGGGCCCCGAGAGCTTGCCCGCGGCCTTCAGCGAGGCCGGGTCGGGCGCCAGCGAAAGGACGTGTTCGGTGCTCCAGCGTTCCTCCATGCCCACGAAGTTAGGAGGGCCCACTGACAGCCGGGGACCGGTCGGCGCTCCGCCCCGGGCACGGAGGGCCGGTGGGCCCGGGCCCTACTCGGCCAGTGCGTCGAACACCATGGTCCACCAGCTGTCCGGGGCCGCGAAGGCGTACGGGTCGCGGGCGGCGAGGTACTCGCGCAGCTTCGCGGTGTACTCGGCGGCCTGCTGCTCGGTGGCGTTGGCGACGTGCTTGAGCCGGAGCGCGTACCGGTAGAGGAACTCGACGAAGGCCTCCAGGTCCCGGTTCACGATCTCGGCGGTGGGTTCCTCGCCCAGGCCGAGCAGGATGACGTACCCGTTGTCGAGGTCCAGGCAGTAGCGCAGCTGCTCGGCGTCGGTGGGGCCGCCCAGGGCGAGCACGGTGACGCCGTCGTCCTCGGCCGCGATCGGCACCAGGGTGTACGCGAGCGGGTCGCCCTTCACCTCGACGGTGAACAGCACGTCGACGAAGACCGGGACGCCGACCTCCGTGAGCAGCCGCGCCTCCTGCTCGGGGATGCCGCTGGCGAGGGCCGTCTCCTTCGGCATCCGCACGATGCCGGCGGGGCTGAACAGTTCGGCGAGTTCGGCGTAAGTGGCCACGTCAGGTCTCCAGTGTCGTCACGATGTGGATGGCCGGTCGTCCTCAGGCCGGGACCCGGCCGGCGGCCTGCAGCAGGCGCCACCAGTCGTCCCACGCGAGGACGTCCTCGTCCCCGTCCCCGGCCGGGAGCCGGACCAGCTCCGGGAAGCGCGGTCCCGCCACCCACTCGGAGACGAACCCGTCGAGGGAGTCGGCGGTCCGCTCCAGGGTGCACCCCTGGTACCAGAGGCCGGAGTCGGCGCGGGCCACCCAGATGCTGCCGTCCCTCCGGTCGTACAGCAGCGGGGCCTCGTTGACGGAGCCGATGTTCAGGTAGTCCCCGGCGTTCGGGATCCCGGCGGCGTCGGCCAGCGCGTCGAGGTCCTGGAAGTACCCGATCTCGTCGGCGGGGTGGAGGGAGGCCCGCACGCCGAAGCAGGGCCCGTCCGTCAGCGCCAGCAGCCGGCGCAGGTCCGCGGGCAGGTCGTCCGGGAGCTGCTCGGCCGGGACGCCCGGGCGGAGCATGACCGCGGCGAGGTCGGCGTTCTCCCGCCGGACCCGGACCAGGGTCGGGACGAGCTGTTCCATGGTCTCCCCGCTCGGCACGGTTACCACCATTTCCATTTCATCTTGATCTTGATCGGGGTTCCGACCGGGACCTTGTGCGTCGCCAGGTCGTGGTTGATCTGCTGCGAGCCGATGTCCCAGTTGGTCCACTTGTGCAGCATCCGCAGATTCTTCCACGAGTCCTCTCCGCCGAGTTGGAGCTCGTGGAGGTGGTCCGCCTCCATGCCCTGGACCCGCTGCATGATCCGGTCGTAGTCCGGCGAGTCCTTGTGCTGCTCGTGCAGGATCTTGATCAGGGCGCTCTTGTACTGCCTGGTCAGCTCGCCCTCGCGGTTCACCTTCGGCGCGTTGAAGAGCTTGCCCTGCTTGCCGAGCCGCCGCAGGGCCATCGCCTTCTGCAGGAACTCCAGCCGGGGCATGCCGTGCTTCCACTCCAGGGTGATGGTGTGCGGCTTCAGCGCGGTGTTGGGCCCGTGGTGCTCCGGCCCCTGGGCCTTGCGGACGCCGGCGGCCTTCGAATCCAGCTGGACGATCTTCTTGAGGGCCTCCGCCAAGCTCTTCTCGTGTTCCTGGTGGTTCTTGGAGTTCTGCTCCAGGCCCTTGGACATGTTCTTCAGGTGGTCGTGCAACTCGCCCTCCGCCTTGCGGATGACGTCCAGGATCCTGGTCGAGCCGTTGGCGACCGCCGAGGCGAGCGGGTCCTTCCCGTGGTGCTGGAGCAGCCGCTTGTGGGCCTGCCCGCTGTGCGGGCCAGCCGCGCCGTGCAGGTGCTCGGCGTGCTCCATCAGGCGCTTGGCCATCCGGTCGGTCTCGGCGAAGTCGTGGCGGATGTCGGTCACTTCGAGGTCCCCCCACCGGTCAGCGCGGATCCGATCTGCGACTGCTCCGCGCCGTCCGCGCCGGAGCGGCCCACCTCGCCCCAGTCGACGCCCTGCTTCATGCCGAGGGCGTTCTCGCCGAGTTGGAGCACCAGGTCGCCGGCCATGTTGGACAGTGCGTTGACGACCGGCTCCTCGGCGATCGAGAGCAGCTGCTGGACGATCTGCTGCTCGGCCTCCTTCAACAGCCGCCGGACGATCATCCGGGTCGCCTGGGTCGCGCCCAGGGCCCCGGCCTCCGAGAGGCCGAAGGTGAACGGTGCGGCGGCCTGGGCCGCGATCACCTCGACCGCCAGGGCGACGAGTTGGGCGACCGCGGCGATCTTGGCGCCCTCGATCACCAGGGCGGCGCCGTCCAGCGCGGTGGCGAGCAGCCGGCCGGCCTCGCCGAGGCCGTGCAGGTGCCGGCCGGCGACGGAGCTCCAGTGCTTGTTGAAGGCGTCGGTGGCCGGGCCGACGTTCTCCGAGATCATGCGCTGGACGGCGGCGATGGTGTCGGTCCGCCCGTTGTCCACCTCCTCGGCGAACGCGCGCATGCTGTCGGCGATCTCGCGGAACTCGTCCTCGTCCACGTTCGGCCAGTTGACGCCGATGAGATCGAGGACCCAGGCGACCTCGTCCGGCAGAACGACTCCCATGTCACGCACCCCCGAGCACACGTCAGATCAGCTGACGATATGGCCGCTGTTCTCCCGGGACAAGGCAATGGCCCCGGACTGTCGGTGGCGGGGTGCAGAGTGGAACCCGCACGGCCCGGACGGGAGCGGGTTCCCGCAGGTCGAGGCCGTGCCGTTCCCGCTTGTGCGCGCTTTCCGCGCAGTGCTTTGACGACCCGTCACGAACGGAGCAGCCGATGACCACCGAGACGCCCAGCGAGGTCCTGCGGCAGCACGCCGAGGACGCCTTCGCCGAGGAGCTGGCCGCCCTCGCCGCGCACGACGACCGCACCCGGCCGGAGCGGTGGCGGCTCTCGCCGTGGGCCGTCGCCACCTACCTGCTCGGCGGCGAACTCCCCGACGGCACGGTGATCACGCCGAAGTACATCGGCCCGCGCCGGGTGATCGAGGTCGCCGTCACCACGCTCGCCACCGACCGGGCGCTGCTGCTGCTCGGCGTGCCCGGCACCGCCAAGACCTGGGTCTCCGAACACCTCGCGGCGGCGATCTCCGGCGACTCCACCCTGCTCGTCCAGGGCACCGCCGGCACCCCCGAGGAGGCCGTCCGCTACGGCTGGAACTACGCCCAACTCCTCGCCCACGGGCCGAGCGAGGACGCGCTGGTGCCCTCCCCGCTGATGCGCGCCATGCGGGACGGGCGGATCGCCCGGGTCGAGGAGCTGACCCGCATCCCGGCCGACGTGCAGGACAGCCTGATCACCATCCTGTCCGAGAAGACGCTCCCCGTACCGGAGTTGGGCTCCGAGGTGCAGGCGGTGCGCGGCTTCAACATGATCGCCACCGCCAACGACCGCGACCGCGGCGTCAACGAGCTGTCCTCCGCGCTGCGCCGCCGCTTCAACACCGTGGTGCTGCCGCTGCCCGCCACCCTGGAGGAGGAGGTCGAGATCGTCACCCGCCGGGTCGGCCAGCTCGGCCGCTCCCTCGACCTGCCGGAACTCCCGGGCGGCGCCGAGGAGATCCGCCGGGTGGTCACCGTCTTCCGCGAGCTGCGGGCCGGCCTGACGGCCGACGGCCGGACGAAGGTGAAGACCCCCAGCGGCACGCTCTCCACCGCCGAGGCGATCTCGGTGGTCACCAACGGCCTCGCGCTGGCCGCCCACTTCGGCGACGGCGTGCTGCGCGCGGGCGACGTCGCGGACGGCATCGTCGGCGCCGTGGTCCGCGACCCGGTCGCCGACCGCCAGGTGTGGCGCGAGTACGTGGAGGGCGTGGTCCGGGACCGCGACGGCTGGAAGGACTTCTACCGGGCCGCCCGGGAGGTCTCGGCGTGACGGACCAGCTGACGCTGCTCGGGGTCCGCCACCACGGCCCCGGCTCGGCCCGCTCGGTGGGGGCCGCGCTGGCCGCGCTCCGGCCGGACGCGGTGCTGATCGAAGGCCCGCCCGAGGCCGACGAGTTGGCGGCACTGGCCGCCGAGAAGGACATGGTCCCGCCGGTCGCGCTGCTGGCGCACGTGGTGGACGACCCGGCCCGGGCCGCGTTCTGGCCGCTCGCCGAGTTCTCCCCCGAGTGGGTCGCGCTGCGGTACGCGCTGGACGCCGGCGTGCCGGTCCGGTTCATCGACCTGCCGGCCGGGCAGAGCCTCGCGCTCGGGCCGCGCGGCGAACTGCCCGACGGCGCGGTGGACGAGGACGCGGGGGAGGGGGAGGACGCGGCGGAGCCGGGAGCGCCGGGGGGCGTTTCCGTCGACCCGATCGCCGAACTCGCCACCGCCGCGGGGCACGCCGACCCGGAGGCCTGGTGGGAGGACGTGGTCGAGCACCGCGGCCCCGACACCGACCCGCTCGCCCCGTTCGCGGCCCTCGCCGAGGCGATGGCGGCACTGCGCGAGCACCACCCGGCCGAGCGGCGCGACGAGGTCCGGGAGGCCGCGATGCGCCAGCAGATCCGGGCCGCCCGGCGGGCCGGGCACCGGCGGATCGCCGTGGTCTGCGGTGCCTGGCACGTCCCCGCGCTGGCCGCGATGCCCACCGTCGCGCACGACCGGGCGCTGCTCGCCGACCTGCCCAGGAAGCTCCGGACCGAACTGACCTGGGTGCCCTGGACGCACCGCCGGCTCTCCCAGCACACCGGCTACGGCGCGGGCATCGACTCGCCCGGCTGGTACCACCACCTGTTCACCGCCGACGGGCAGCCCGTGGTCCGCTGGATGACCAGGGTCGCCGAACTGCTCCGCGCCGAGGACCACCCGGTCTCCTCCGCGCACGTCATCGAGGCGGTCCGGCTCGCCGAGAGCCTCGCCGCGGTGCGCGGCCGCCCGCTGCCCGGCCTCACCGAGACGCTGGACGCGGTCCGGGCCGTGATGTGCGACGGCTCCGAGGTCGCGCTCGCCCTGGTCCGCGAGCGCCTGGTGGTCGGCGACGCGCTCGGCGAAGTCCCCGACGGCGCGCCCGCGGTGCCGCTGCGGCGCGACCTGACGCGCCTCCAGCGCACCCTGCGGCTCAAGCCGGAGGCCGAGCCCCGCGACCTCGTCCTCGACCTGCGCAAGGACCTCGACGCCGAACGCTCCCGGCTGCTGCACCGGCTCCGCCTGCTCGGCCTGCACTGGGGCCGCCCCGCCCGGGACGGCGTGAACTCCACCGGCACCTTCCGGGAGACCTGGCAGCTGGTCTGGGAGCCCGAGTTCGCCGTCCGGCTGGTCGAGGCCGGGCAGTGGGGCACCACCGTGCTCGGCGCCGCCACCGGCAAGGCCGTCGGCGACGCCGAGCGGGCCGAGCTCACCGCACTCACCGAGCTCGCCGAACACTGCCTGCTCGCCGGGCTGCCCGACGCGCTGCCCGAGGTGATGCGGCGGCTCGCCGACCGCGCCGCGCTCGACACCGACGCCGGGCACCTCGCCACCGCGCTGCCCGCGCTGGTCCGCACGCTGCGCTACGGCGACGTCCGGGCCACCGACACCGGCGCGCTCACCGCCGTCGCGCACGGCCTCGCCGAACGCCTCTGCGTCGCGCTGCCCGCCGCCAGCACCGGCCTGGACGCGGAGGGCGCGAGCGCCCGCCGCGACCAGCTCGACGCCGTCCACCAGGCGGTGGCCCTGCTCACCGACCCCGGCATCACCGAACGCTGGGCCGGCACGCTCGGCGCGCTCGCCGCGCGCGAACCGCACGGCGGCCCCGCGACGGGCGTCCCCGGGCTGCTCCGGGGCCGGGCGGTGCGCCTGCTGCTCGACGACGGGCGGCTCGACGCGGCGGAGGCCGGGCGGCGGCTCGGGCTGGTGCTCTCCACCGCCTCCGAACCCGCCGACGCGGGCGGCTGGGTCGAGGGCTTCCTCTCCGGCGGCGGGGCGCTCCTGCTGCACGACCCGGCCCTGCTGGCCCTGCTCGACTCCTGGCTGACGGGCGTCCCCGCAGACGTCTTCACCGACCTGCTGCCGGTCCTGCGCCGCACCTTCTCCTCCCTGGAGACGGGCGTCCGCCACACCATCGGCTCCCGGGTCGCCGCCGGCACCCTCGGCACTCCCGTGCCGGTGGCCCCCGACACCCCGTTGGACGAGGCCCGCGCCGACGCGACCACCTCGGTGCTGGCCCTCCTGCTCGGCCTCGCCCCGGCGACCTGACCGGCCCGCAGGATTCGCCTGCGGCGCTGCCCCGATCTTTCCCTTCCACCCCTTCCGCTTCGCGCAGTTCCCCGCGCCCCTGACGGGGCACGGGGGTGAGGAGACCAAGATGACTGTCCGTCAGGACGATGAGCGGATGCGGCGCTGGCGGCTGGTGCTCGGCGCGGACGGGGACGGGACGGGGGTGCGGCTCTCGGGGCGGGACGCGGCGATGGACGGGGCACTGGGGGCGCTGTACCGGGAGGACGGGAAGCGGTCGGCGGGGCTCGGGGGGTCGGCGCCGAAGGTGGCGCGCTGGCTGGGGGACATCCGGGAGTACTTCCCGACCAGCGTGGTGCAGCTGATGCAGCAGGACGCGATCTCCCGGCTGGGCCTGGACCGGCTGCTGCTGGAGCCGGAGATGCTGGAGGCGGTCGAGCCGGACGTGCACCTGGTGGGGACGCTGCTGTCGTTGAAGCACGCGCTGCCGGAGACCACCCGGGAGAGCGCCCGCGCGGTGGTCGGCAAGGTGGTGGCGGAGCTGGAGCGCCGGCTCGCGGACAGGACCAGGTCGACGGTCGGCGGGGCGCTGGACCGCAGCGCGCGGGTGAACCGGCCCCGGCACCGGGACATCGACTGGGACCGCACCATCCGGGCCAACCTGTCGAGGTACCTGCCGGAGTACCGGACCGTCGTGCCGGAGCGGCTGGTCGGCTACGCCCGGGCGCAGCGGGCGGTGAAGAAGGACGTGATCCTCTGCATCGACCAGTCCGGGTCGATGGCGGCGTCGGTGGTGCACTCGGCGGTGTTCGGCGCGGTGCTGGCCTCGATGCCGAGCCTGGACACCCGGCTGGTGGTGTTCGACACCTCGGTGGTCGACCTGACGGAGCAGCTGACCGACCCGGTGGACGTGCTGTTCGCCACCCAGCTCGGCGGCGGCACCGACATCAACCGGGCCCTGGCGTACTGCCAGTCGAAGATCAGCCGGCCGTCCGAGACGATCGTGGTGCTGATCAGCGACCTGTACGAGGGCGGCATCCGGGACGAGATGCTGAAGCGGGTCGCGGCGATGAAGGCCGCGGGGGTGCAGTTCATCGCGCTGCTGGCGCTCTCCGACGAGGGCGCGCCCTCCTACGACCACGCGCACGCGCAGGCGCTGGCCGCACTGGACGCCCCGGCGTTCGCCTGCACTCCGGACGCGTTCCCGGAGATCATGGCGGCGGCGATCGAGAAGCGCCCGTTGCCCGTCCCCGACCCGCGCTGAGCCGACCCCACCACCCACCCTTCCGGGTGAATCCGTGGTGCGCCCCGCGGAGTGCGCCCGGGGGCTCGGGCGGCTCTGCGGCACGCCGTTACTGGTTCGTTGTGACGGTTCTCACCAAGGCGGACCGGGCCCCGGGCGAAACGTGCCCGTCGTACGGGGATAACCTGCCATGCGGACGTGACGCGCGTGTTGATCGACGATGCGCCCGGCTCGCTGCGTGGGCCGCAAGGCTTGTACATCTGCGTACCCGCTCAGCACCGACGACCCGCAGCGAAGATCCTGCCGTGGCACGCTCGTAGAGACACATTCCGCGACCACGAACAAGGACAAACACGTGGACCTGTTCGAGTACCAGGCGAGGGACCTCTTCGCCAAGCACGGCGTACCCGTGCTTGACGGCGATGTCATCGAGACCGCCGCAGACGCTGCCGCCATCGCGGAGCGCTTCGGCGGCCGTGCCGTCGTCAAGGCTCAGGTGAAGGTGGGCGGCCGAGGCAAGGCCGGTGGCGTGAAGCTCGCGTCCGACCCGCAGGACGCCGTGGCCAAGGCCGAGGCGATCCTCGGCATGGACATCAAGGGCCACACCGTCCACAAGGTCATGCTGGCGCAGACCGCGGACATCCAGGAGGAGTACTACGTCTCCTTCCTGCTGGACCGCACCAACCGCACCTTCCTGGCGATGGCCAGCGTCGAGGGCGGCGTGGAGATCGAGGTCGTCGCCGAGGAGAACCCCGACGCGCTCGCCAAGATCCCGGTGGACGCGAACGAGGGCGTGACCGCGGAGAAGGCCGCCGAGATCGTCGCCGCCGCGAAGTTCCCGGCCGAGATCGCCGACCAGGTCGCCGACGTCCTGCAGAAGCTCTGGGTCGTCTTCGTCAAGGAGGACGCCCTCCTGGTCGAGGTCAACCCGCTGATCAAGTCCGGCGACGGCAAGATCATCGCGCTCGACGGCAAGGTCTCCCTGGACGAGAACGCCGAGTTCCGCCAGCCGGAGCACGAGGCGCTCGAGGACAAGGCCGCCGCCAACCCGCTCGAGGCGGCGGCGAAGGCCAAGGGCCTGAACTACGTCAAGCTCGACGGCCAGGTCGGCATCATCGGCAACGGCGCGGGCCTCGTCATGAGCACCCTGGACGTCGTCGCGTACGCCGGTGAGAACCACGGCGGCGTGAAGCCGGCCAACTTCCTCGACATCGGCGGCGGCGCGTCCGCCGAGGTGATGGCGAACGGCCTGGAGATCATCCTGGGCGACGCCGACGTCAAGTCGGTCTTCGTCAACGTCTTCGGCGGCATCACCGCCTGCGACGCGGTCGCCAACGGCATCGTGCAGGCCCTCGCGCTCCTGGAGAGCAAGGGCGAGGCCGTCACCAAGCCGCTGGTCGTCCGCCTGGACGGCAACAACGCGGAGCTCGGTCGCCAGATCCTGACCGACGCCAACCACCCGCTGGTCGAGCAGGTGGACACCATGGACGGCGCCGCTGACCGCGCCGCCGAGCTGGCCAACAAGTAAGGAAGGGACTCAACACCATGGCTATCTTCCTTACCAAGGACAGCAAGGTCATCGTTCAGGGCATGACCGGCTCCGAGGGCATGAAGCACACCCGCCGCATGCTCGCCTCCGGCACGCAGATCGTCGGCGGCGTGAACCCGCGCAAGGCCGGCACCACCGTCGACGTGGACGGCACCGAGGTCCCGGTGTTCGGCACCGTGGTCGAGGCGATCGAGAAGACCGGTGCCGACGTCACCGTCATCTTCGTGCCGCCGGCGTTCACCAAGTCCGCCGTGATCGAGGCCATCGACGCCGAGATCGGCCTCGCCGTGGTCATCACCGAGGGCGTGCCGGTGCACGACACCGCCGCGTTCTGGGCCCACGCCGGCGCCAAGGGCAACAAGACCCGCATCATCGGCCCGAACTGCCCCGGCCTGATCAGCCCCGGACAGTCCAACGCGGGCATCATCCCGGCCAACATCACCGGCTCGGGCAAGATCGGTCTGGTGTCGAAGTCCGGCACCCTGACCTACCAGCTCATGTACGAGCTGCGCGACCTCGGCTTCTCCTCCGCCGTGGGCATCGGTGGCGACCCCGTCATCGGCACCACCCACATCGACGCCCTCAAGGCGTTCCAGGAGGACCCGGAGACCGAGCTGATCGTGATGATCGGCGAGATCGGCGGCGACGCCGAGGAGCGGGCCGCGGCCTACATCGCCGAGCACGTCACCAAGCCGGTCGTCGGCTACGTCGCGGGCTTCACCGCGCCCGAGGGCAAGACCATGGGCCACGCCGGCGCCATCGTCTCCGGCTCCTCCGGCACCGCCCAGGCGAAGAAGGAGGCCCTGGAGGCCGCCGGCGTCAAGGTCGGCAAGACGCCGTCCGAGACCGCCCGCCTGGCCCGCGAGCTGTTCGCCGCCGCCAAGTAAGCGCCGGCGAGCGGCCGCACGGCCACCGCGCCACGCACGGAGCGCCGCCCACCGGTTCCCACCGGTGGGCGGCGCTCCGTCGTTCCCGGGCCTGGCCGCGCTGCCGGGCCGTCCGGGCCGGCCGGTTCAGGTGCCGGGCCGGAGGAACGGCTCCGCGGGCTCGGCCGGTTCGGCCAGCGGCGGCAGCGGGCGGTGGTCCGGCGGCGGGACGGCGGCCGGCCCGAAGGCCGACGGGACGGACGGGCGGTGCGCCGCGAACGGGCTGCCCGCCGTCAGCGCGTCCGAACTGCCCGCCGGGGCGGCCGGGGACGGCGACAGCTCGGCCGGGACCTGCCCCGGCGGGCCGATCAGCCGGGCCGGGACCCCCGGCACCGGGCCGCACCACGGCGTCCGCAGCCCCGGCGCGGCCCGGGGCGCCGCCGGGCCCGCGCTGCCCGTCCCCGGCCCCGTGCAGGCCGAGGCCACCGGCAGCTCCGGGCGCACCAGCTCGGCCGGGCCGACCCCGAGCAGGGTGGTCACCATCGCCGCCCCCACCAGCCCCGTCAGCGCCGCCGCCGCGCCCGTCACCAGGCCGGTGTGCAGTCGGCTGTCCGCGACCAGCAGCGCCGGGGCGGGCAGCCGCGGGCCCGGGCAGCCGTGCACCGCCGCGGTGTGCAGCAGCCCCGCCAGCCGCTCCGCGAACCCCGGCTCCGCCGGGTCGTCCCCGACCAGCGCCGGCACCTCCCGGGCCAGCGCCGCCCGGGCCGACCGGACCCGGCCCTCGGCCGCCGCCGTGCTCGACTCCACCTCCACCGCGACCCGCTCCACCGGCAGCCCCAGCGCGTCGTGCAGCACCAGCGCCCGCCGCTGCGGCCGGGACAGCCGCAGCAGGGCCTTCAGCAGCGCCCGGTCGCGGTGCGTCAGCCGCTGCGGCGGCTCGGGCGGCTCCGGGACGGCCGCGCCGACCGCGATCCGCCGCCGCGGCCACCGCACCGGGTGCGCCCGGCGCGGCCCGCCCCGGTGCCACGGCGACAGCGCCCGCTCGAACGCCGCCGCCCGCACCCACCCCTCCGGGTCGCCGCCCGCCGAGACCGCCGCCCAGCGGCGGCCCGCCGCGCCCAGCGCCAGGTGCGCGCAGTGCACGGCGCGGTGGCGGTGCCCGGTCAGCAGGAAGGTCTGCTGGACCAGGCGGGTGTGGACGAGGGCGGTGAACGCCGCGAACTCCGCGGGCGCGGTCTCGGGTTCGGTGTCGGGTTCGGTGTCGGGTTCGGTGTCGGGGGCGGATTCGGGGGCGGATTCGGTGGTGGGGGCGGGGGTTGACGGTGCGTCGGTTTCTTCGGTCTCTTCGGTCTCGGCGGGCGCAGCGCTCTCGGCGGTCTCGGCCGGCGTCGCGGTCGCGGCGAGGGCGGTGGCCTCCTCGGGGGTGCGGACGCCCAGCTTGCGGACCGCCCGGTTGAGGTCGGCGCGGGCGGTGCCGGGGGTGAGGCCGAGCCGGCGGGCGGCGGTGCGGAGGTCGTCCCCGGCGGCGAGGCGGGCCAACACCCGGGCCTCGCGGGGGGTCAGGACGCGCAGCAGGCGGGCGGCGTCCTCGCGGGCCCGGAGGGACGGGCCGGTGGTGGGTTCGGGCTCCGCGGTCGAGGGTGAGGTCAACGGACTCCTCCGTCGCAGGTCGGTCGCGGAAATAGGCACATGTACTGATAATCCGGGACACGGCGAAGGTGCGCCCGTTGACACCGCAGAACGGGTGGCCTTGGCAGCATGAGGGACATGACGCAGCTGATGGGCCGTCCGATCCTGGGCCTGCCGGGCGAATTGGACAGCCGCTCCACCCTCGCCGACCTGCTCACCGGGGTCCGCACCGCGCTGCTCACCCTGTCCGTGGTCGCCGTCCCGGTGTTCGGCCTCTGGGTGCTGGCCCCGTACGGCGACGACACCGCGCAGGGCGCCGCCCGGACGGTCTTCGGGATCTGGCTGCTCGGCCACGGCGCCCCGCTCGCCCGACCCCCCGCCGGCGCGCCCGTCACCGTCACCCCGCTGCTGCTCACCGTCGTCACCGTCGCCCTGCTGGACCGGGCCGGCCGCCGGGCCGCCCGGCGCGCCCGGGGGCGCGGGGCGGCCCGCTGGCGCTCCCCGCTGGCCCTGTACGCCGGCTACCTGCTGGTCGCCGCCGCGGCCGTCGCCCAGTGCGCCGACCCGGAGGCCGCGCTGCGGGCCCGCCCCGCCGCCGACCTCACCGCCGTCGCGCTGCTCGCCGCCGCCGCGCTCGGCCACGGCCTGTGGACCGGACTCGGCCGGCCCGTCCACCTCCCCGGCCCCGGCCTGCCGTCCGCGCTCCGGCCGGAGGGCGCCGCGCAGGCCCTCGGACGGGCCCTCGGCGGCTGGCTGCTCGCCCTCACCGCGGGCGGCGGCGCCGTCTGCGCCGTCGCCGTCCTGCTCGGCACCGCCGGACAGGGCGCGCAGCACCTCGGCGGCGGCACCGCGGACTGGCTCGGCCTGCTGCTCGCCTGCCTGTTCCTCGTCCCCAACGCCGTGCTCTGGTCCGCCGGGTACGCGCTCGGCCCCGGGTTCGCCGTCGGCACCGGCACCCACGCCGGGCCGCTCGGCACCCGGCTCGGCGCCGTCCCGGACTTCCCGCTGCTCGGCCTGCTCCCCGCCGACCGCGGCCCCGACTGGCACCTGCTCGCCTGCGCGGGGCCCGCCGCGGCGGCCGTTCTCGCGGGGGTGCTGCTCGGCCGCGCCGCCACCCGCTGGGCGCTCGGCCCCACCGCGGCCGTCGCCACCGCCCTCGCCCTCGCCGCCGCCCCGCTCGGGCTGCTGGCGGGCTGGGCCTGCGGCGGCGCGCTCGGCCCCGGCCGGATGTCCCGACTCGGCCCCGTCCCCTGGCAGTTCGGCCTCGCCCAGACCGCCTGGCTGCTCGCCCTCGCCCTCCCCGCCGCCCTCCTGCACCGCTGGTGGCTCCGCCGCCACCGCGCCACCACCGGGCCGGGTGCCCCGGTCCGCCTCCGCCTCGCCGCCTACGCCCTGGTCCGCCGTCTCGCTCCCTGACGGAGCGTCGATCCGCCGCGCGGGCGGGAGCGGTGGCGCCGCCGCCTACGCAGCCCCGGCGCGGGAGTGGGCGGAGCGGGCCTGACGGACCGTCACTGGTCGGCGCCCTCGGTCATGGTGACCAGCCAGGCCGGGGCCCGCTCGTCCACGGCGCAGCTCTGCGCGCCCTCCTTGGTGAGCGAGCCGGCCACGCAGTCCAGGTAGTCGTGGTACGCGAACTGCAGCGCGAAGACCGAGAGCGACATCACCAGGGCCAGGCCGCCGGTGATCAGCGCGCTGAGCGCGGCCGGGACCTGCGGGCGGACCGGGCGCGGGGCGAACGGGTCGGCGACCGGCTCGGCGGGGGTGCGCAGCACCGTGACGGCGTACCAGACGGCGAGCAGGCCGAGCGGGAAGCCGATCCACGGGAAGGTCGCCAGCACGGCCAGCAGCGAGGCGAAACCGCACAGCAGGGCGTTGCGGGCGGTGCGGTGCAGCGGGTCGGACGGGTCCAGCTTCGGCCCGGCGGGCTGCTCGGGCTGCGGCCGACCCCAGGGCGTGCGCTCGCCCTCGGGGCGCTCGCCGTCCGGCCCGTCGGTGGGCGGCTGCGGGACGCGGGGACGCCAGGGCTGGTCGGGCGCGCCGGGCGGAGGGGGCGCGAAGGGGTTGCGCTCGCCGCTGTCCTCGCCGCTGCTCATGGTGTCGACCGTTTCTGTTGTCGGGTGCCCGCCCGCGGTGGGGGACCGGGCGGTCGCTCAATGATCCCCCAGCCGGTTCCCGGCTGTCCGGCACCCCACCAGGTTGGTGCTCCGGGCGCCGGGAGATCCCCGTCTCAGCTACGCGCGTAGCGTTGCCGGGCGGTGACAGGCGCCCTCCCACCAGCCGTTATCGTGGTGACGGTCGGCGGCTTCCGGACCGGGCCGGGGCGACCGCAGCGCCGCGACCGCCCGGTGGTCCACCACCGCTCCCGACCTGCCGCCGCCCGTAGTGGCCCCACCGACGGTGGACGTACCAGCGGGCGGCACCCGACGTACGGAGAATCGCGCCGTGGCCGCCGCTGACGCCCAAGTCTTCCCGCCCCGCACCCCCGGCCCGGCCCGGCTGGTGGTCCTGGTCTCCGGGTCCGGCACCAACCTGCAGGCGCTGATCGACGCCGCCGCCGACCCCGCCTGGGGCGCCGAGATCGTCGCCGTCGGCGCCGACCGCGAGGGCATCGCGGGCATCGACCGCGCCGAGCGGGCCGGCCTCCCGGTCTTCGTCGAGAAGGTCAAGGACCACCCCGACCGGGCCGCCTGGGACGCCGCGCTGACCGCCGCCGTGGCCGCGCACGAACCCGACCTGGTGGTCACCGCCGGGTTCATGAAGATCCTCGGCCCGGCCTTCGTCGCCGCCTTCGCCGGACGCACCGTCAACACCCACCCCGCGCTGCTGCCCGCCTTCCCCGGGGCGCACGGCGTCCCCGACGCGCTGGCGTACGGGGTCAAGGTCACCGGCTGCACCGTGCACCTGGTGGACGCCGGGGTCGACACCGGGCCGATCATCGCCCAGGGCGTGGTGGCCGTCGAGGACGCCGACCACGCGGACGGCGGCGAGGCGCTGCACGAGCGCATCAAGACTGTCGAGCGCAAGCTGCTCGTCGAGGTCGTGGGCCGGCTGGCCCGCGAAGGACACCGCATCGAGGACCGAAAGGTATGGATTCCGGCATGAGCGCCGCTTCCTCCGCCAGCAAGCCCGTCTCCGAGAACGTGCGCCCGATCCGGCGCGCGCTGATCAGCGTCTACGACAAGACCGGGCTGGAGGAGCTGGCCCAGGGGCTGCACGCCGCCGGGGTCGCCATCGTCTCCACCGGCTCCACCGCCGGCCGGATCGCCGCCGCCGGCGTCCCGGTCACCGAGGTCTCCGAACTGACCGGCTTCCCCGAGTGCCTGGACGGCCGGGTCAAGACCCTGCACCCGCGCGTGCACGCCGGCGTCCTCGCCGACCTGCGCCTGGAGTCGCACCGCGCGCAGCTCGCCGAACTCGGCGTCGAGCCCTTCGACCTGGTCGTGGTGAACCTCTACCCGTTCACCGCCACCGTCGCCTCCGGCGCCACCCCCGACGAGTGCGTCGAGCAGATCGACATCGGCGGCCCGTCCATGGTCCGCGCCGCCGCGAAGAACCACCCCTCGGTGGCCGTCGTGGTCGACCCGGCCCGCTACGCGGACGTCCTGACGGCCGTGCAGGGCGGCGGCTTCGACCTGCTGACCCGCAAGCGCCTCGCCGCCGCCGCGTTCGCGCACACCGCCGCGTACGACGTCGCGGTCGCGAGCTGGTTCGAGGAGTCGGGCTACACCGAGTCCGAGGCCGCGTTCCCGACCTTCCTCGGCGCCACCTGGGAGCTGGGCGACGTGCTGCGCTACGGCGAGAACCCGCACCAGCAGGCCGCCCTCTACACGGACGGCACTGGCGGCCTGGCGGGCGCGCGGCAGCTCCAGGGCAAGGAGATGTCCTACAACAACTACGTGGACACCGACGCGGCCCGCCGCGCCGCCTACGACCACGCCGAGCCCGCCGTCGCCATCATCAAGCACGCCAACCCGTGCGGCATCGGCACCGGCGCGGACGTCGCCGAGGCGCACCGCAAGGCGCACGCCTGCGACCCGGTCTCCGCGTACGGCGGCGTGATCGCGGTCAACCGCCCGGTGACCGTCGAGCTGGCCGAGCAGATCGCCCCGATCTTCACCGAGGTCGTCGTCGCCCCCGGCTACGAGGACGGCGCCGTCGAGGTGCTGGCGAAGAAGAAGAACCTCCGGGTGCTGGTCGCCCCCGACGCCCCCGCCGACAAGCTGGAGTCCCGCCGGATCTCCGGCGGCCTGCTGCTCCAGCAGGTCGACCGGGTCGACGCGGCCGGCGACGACCCGTCGACCTGGACGCTGGCCACCGGCGCGGCGCTGTCCGCCGAGGAGCTGGCCGAACTCGCCTTCGCCTGGCGGGCCTGCCGGGCCGTCAAGTCCAACGCGATCCTGCTCGCCAAGGACGGCGCCTCGGTCGGCGTCGGCATGGGCCAGGTCAACCGGGTCGACTCCTGCAAGCTCGCCGTCGAGCGGGCCGGCGAGCGCGCGGTCGGCTCCTACGCCGCCTCCGACGCGTTCTTCCCGTTCGCCGACGGCCTGGAGATCCTGCTCGCCGCGGGCGTCAAGGCCGTGGTGCAGCCCGGCGGTTCGATCCGCGACGAGGAGGTCGTGGCCGCCGCCGAGAAGGCCGGCGTGACCATGTACCTCACCGGCGCCCGGCACTTCTTCCACTGATCCCGCACGCCGAGGGCCCCGCACTCCACGGAGTGCGGGGCCCTCGGGCGTCGGGTGCGCGAGTGCTACTTCTTGATCACCACGGTGCCGGCGGCACGGTCGTGCCAGCCCTGCAGCTTGCCCGAGTTGTCGAAGAACGGCGACAGGTAGACCAGCAGCATGCCGATGCCGCAGAGGAAGTAGCCCACCTGCGGGATGATGAAGCGGATGAAACCGCCACCCACGCCGGGGACCTGGCCGTCGGACTCCTTGACGACCCGCAGGCCGAGCGCCATCTTGCCGAAGGTCGCGCCCTTCACACCCACCATCAGCCATTCGTACAGCAGGTTGAAGGCGGCCAGGACCGCGATCAGCGTGAAGAAGCCCGCGACGATGCCGCCGGCCGCCTGCGACTGCTGGTTCACGCAGTCCGTGTAGGCGGAGCTGGGGTAGGTGTAGCTGTTGCAGTCGTCGATGTTCTTCGACAGGCCGACCGCGCCGGCCAGGCCCGCGAACATCGCGATGCCGATGATCACGCCGACGATCAGGCCGTCCAGCAGGCGCGCCAGGAAGCGCTGGCCCATCGTGGCGACCTGGACGGTGCCCAGGTAGCCGATGTTGATGTAGCCGTTGTTGGCCTGGATGGTGCCCGCGGCCTGCGGGTAGCCGTAGCCCTGCGGCGGTACCTGCTGCTGCGGGTAGCCGTAGTCCGGCTGCTGCGGGGCCTGCTGCGGGTAGCCGTACCCGGGCTGCTGCGGCGGCTGCTGCGGGTAGCCGTAACCCGGCTGCTGCTGCTGGCCGTACGGGTTGTTCGGGTCGGGCGGGTAGCTCATCGGTGCCTCCGGGCAGGAAGGAGCGTGGACGGGACAGGAATCTCCTGGGAGCGGACGGGCAGTGAATTCGCCGACCGCGTGGGAGAGTAGCGGACAGGTCCGACGTGGAGGGGATCAAGAAACCGGGCCCGGACCGCGGCGCGGCCCGGACGAGGGGCTCAGGACGAGTAGTTGCTGACGGCGAGCACGATGATCGCGATGCTGATCAGGACCGCCAGGGTGTTCAGCACGATCCCGCCGATCGCGGTGTTCCGGCCGACCCCGGTCGTCGCCGAGCGGTTCAGGCCCGCGATGCCGAAGCCCAGGCCGACCAGGCCGAGCAGCCCCAGGTAGAAGCAGGAGACCAGCACCGTGATGAAGCCGATCACCACCGAGGTCGTCGCCGCGTTGTTGCTCGGCGGCGCGGCAGGGTACATCGGCGGCATCGGCGGCTGCGGGTAGCCGTACCCGGGCTGCGGCGGCTGCTGCTGCGGGTAGCCGTAGCCCGGCTGCTGCGGCGGATAGGGCTGCTGGCCGTAACCGCCGTGCGGGTCCGGCTGGTACGGATTGCTCACTGTCGTCTTCCCCCGGTGTCGTCCTCCGCGGCCCTGCGGCCTGTCACCAGGCCGGGACGGCAGGAATTGCTCGGATCATCGTGGTCCGAACCACCGCGCGCTGTCCAGCCACCTGCGGCGCGGCAGCCCGACCGTGGCGCAACCGCAACGCTCCGGGCACCGGGCGGGCACACGGCGCGACCGGGACCGGAGGCACGGCCGCCGTCCCGCATCCGGGAGAATGGGGGGCATGACTGCCCAGATTCTCGACGGCAAGGCCACCGCTGCCGCGATCAAGTCCGAACTCGCCGTCCGCGTGGCGGCCCTCAAGGAGCGGGGCGTCCTGCCCGGCCTCGGCACCGTCCTGGTCGGCGACGACCCGGGCAGCCGCTGGTACGTCAACGGCAAGCACCGCGACTGCGCGGAGATCGGCATCGCCTCGCTCCAGCGCGAACTGCCCGCGACCGCCACCCAGGAGGACGTCGAGAACGTCGTCCGGGACCTCAACGCCGACCCGGCCTGCACCGGCTACATCGTCCAACTCCCGCTCCCCAAGGGCCTCGACACCAACCGGGTGCTCGAACTCATGGACCCGGACAAGGACGCCGACGGCCTGCACCCGACCTCGCTCGGCCGCCTCGTCCTCGGCATCGACGGACCGCTGCCCTGCACCCCGCTCGGCATCGTCGAACTGCTCCGCCGCCACGACGTGGCCATCGACGGCGCCGAGGTCGTCGTGGTCGGCCGCGGCATCACCGTCGGCCGCTCGATCGGCCTGCTGCTCACCCGCCGCAGCGAGAACGCCACCGTGACGCTCTGCCACACCGGCACCCGCGACCTGGCCGCGCACCTGCGCAAGGCCGACATCGTGGTCGCCGCGGCCGGCGTCCCGCACCTGGTCAAGCCCGAGGACGTCAAGCCCGGCGCGGCCGTCCTCGACGTCGGCGTCTCCCGCAGCGAGGGCAGGATCGTCGGCGACGTGCACCCCGGCGTCGCCGAGGTGGCCGGCTGGATCTCCCCGAACCCCGGCGGCGTCGGCCCGATGACCCGCGCGATGCTGCTCAACAACATCGTCGAGGCGGCCGAGCGCCGCGCCGGCCGCTGAGACCGGTGCCCGGCATCCAGCGGCGCGGCCCGCGCCGACCCCCCGCCACCACCGAGGGCACCCTGCCCCCGGAGGGCTCCGCGGCCGCGCTCGGCCGCGGCCACGCCCTGCCGCTGCGGCAGTGGCCGATAACGCTGGTGCTCGCCGTCGCGCTCACCGGGCTGCTGATCACCTGGGCGGGCGACTTCCGGCTCGGCCTGCTCACCGTCGGCGCCGCGCCGCTGCTCGGCGCGCTGCTCCGGCTCGGCCTGCCGGACGTCGGCATGCTCGCCGTCCGCAGCCGGTTCACCGACGTCACGCTGATGCTCCTGTTCGGCGGCGTGATCGTGGTGTTCACCCTGGTCGCCCAGCCCGATCCGTGGCTGCGGGTTCCGCTGCTGGAGAACATCGGGCGCCTGATCGGGCACCCGGTGCACTGACCGCCCCGCGGGCGGGTGGGCGCGGCGCCCACCTGCTCGCGCGGGGCGTGCGCGCCTTGCGATAGCCTGACCCGGGTCTCTCGATATCGAGAGATCATCCTCGGCTCCAGCGCGCCGGTGTGCCTGGGGCACCTGGCGATCTGCAGGAGAAGGCTGAAATGACTCGCACCCCCGTCAACGTCACCGTCACCGGAGCCGCCGGCCAGATCGGCTACGCGCTGCTCTTCCGCATCGCCTCCGGTCACCTGCTGGGTGCCGACGTCCCGGTCAACCTGCGGCTGCTGGAGATCCCGCAGGGCCTCAAGGCCGCCGAGGGCGTCGCCATGGAGCTCGACGACTGCGCGTTCCCGCTGCTGCGCGACATCACCATCACCGACCAGGCGAACGTGGCCTTCGACGGCGCCAACGTGGCCCTGCTGGTCGGCGCCCGTCCGCGCACCGCGGGCATGGAGCGCGGCGACCTGCTCTCCGCCAACGGCGGCATCTTCGGCCCGCAGGGCAAGGCCATCAACGACAACGCCGCGGACGACATCAAGGTCCTGGTGGTCGGCAACCCCGCCAACACCAACGCCCTGATCGCCCAGCGCAACGCCCCCGACGTGCCGGCCGAGCGCTTCACCGCGATGACCCGCCTCGACCACAACCGCGCCGTCGCCCAGCTGGCGAAGAAGGCCGGCGTCACCGTCGAGGACGTCAAGAAGGTCACCATCTGGGGCAACCACTCCGCCACCCAGTACCCGGACCTGTTCCACGCCGAGATCTCCGGCAAGGCCGCCTTCGACGCCGTCGGCGCCGACCAGGAGTGGGTGGAGAACTTCTTCATCCCGAAGGTCGCCAAGCGCGGCGCCGAGATCATCGAGGTCCGCGGCGCCTCCTCGGCCGCCTCGGCCGCGAACGCCGCCATCGACCACGTGTACACCTGGGTCAACGGCACCCCGGCCGGCGACTGGACCTCGATGGGCATCGTCTCGGACGGCTCCTACGGCGTCCCGGCCGGCCTGATCTCCTCCTTCCCGGTCACCACCTCGAACGGCACCTTCGAGATCGTCCAGGGCCTGGAGCTCTCCGAGTTCGACCGCAAGCGGATCGACGCCTCGGTCGGCGAGCTCGCCGAGGAGCGCGACGCCGTCCAGGAGCTCGGCCTCATCTGAGCGCCGCGGCAGTGACGTGCTGAACGGCCAGGTGCCCGCGGGGCGCCCGGCCGTTCCGCGCCCGCCGGGCGCCCTACACTCGGGCCGTGAGCGAAACCCTGCAGGACGCGGCGCTCGTCCTGGTGTTCATCATGCTGGGCGGCCTGTTCAACGTCGCCGAGATCGCGCTGATCTCGCTGCGCGAGGGCCAGATCCGCGCCCTGGAGGCCGCCGGCACCCGGCGGGCCTCGCGGGCCGCGCACCTGGCCGCCGACCCGAACCGGTTCCTGGCCGCCGTCCAGGTCGGGGTGACCTGCATGGGCTTCCTGTCGGCCGCGTTCGGCGCCGACACGCTGGCCGGCAAGCTGGCGCCGGTCTTCGTCCGGGCCGGCCTCTCCGAGGGCGTCGCGGACGCCGTCGCGCTGGTCTCGTTGACCCTGGTGATCTCCTACGCCTCCCTGGTGCTGGGCGAGTTGACGCCCAAGCGGATCGGCCTGCAGCGGGCCGAGTCGATCGCGCTGCTGGCCGCCCCCGTGGTGGACGTGATGTCGGTGGCGCTGCGGCCGGTGATCTGGCTGCTCGGCCACTCCACGAACCTGATGGTCCGGCTGCTCGGCGGCGACCCGTCCGCCGGGCGCGGCGTGATGAGCTCCGAGGAACTCCGCGGCCTGGTCGCCGCCAACACCGAACTCGGCTCCGACGAACGCGAGTTGATCAACGAGGTGTTCGCGGCCGGGGAGCGCCAGCTGCGCGAGGTGATGGTGCCGCGCACCGAGGTGACCTTCCTGGACGGCGACCGGCTGGTCGGCGAGGTCCGGGCCGAGACCGACTCCGCGCCGCACTCCCGCTACCCGGTGGTCGAGGGCTCCTACGACGCCGTCACCGGCTTCGTGCACGTCCGCGACCTGTACGGGGCGCGGGCCGAGCAGTCACCCCGGGTCCGCGACCTGGCCCGCCCGGTGAAGCTGCTGCCCGCCACCAAGCGGGTGCTGGAGGCGATGAGCGAGATGCGCCGCGAGGGCCACCACCTGGCGATCGTGGTCGACGAGTACGGCGGCACCGCCGGCATCGTCACCCTGGAGGACCTGGTCGAGGAGGTGATCGGCGAGATCCGCGACGAGTACGACGCCCAGGACACCACCGCCACCCGCCGGCTGGCCGGCGGCGGCATCGAGCTCGACGGCCTGCTCAACCTCGGCGACTTCGCCGAGGAGACCGGCTTCGCGCTGCCCGAGGGCCCCTACGAGACGGTGGCCGGCTACGTGGTGCGGGAGCTCGGCCGGCTGCCCCGGCAGGGCGACCAGGTGGTCACCGGCACCGGCGCGAAGCTCACCGTGGCCCGGCTCGACGGGCGGCGGATCGAGCGGGTCCGGGTGAGCGCCGTCACACTCGACGACCCGGTCGGCCCGGAGGTTTCCTGAGCGGCCCGGGAAGCTGGAAGAATGGCCCGCATGGTCAACGCAGCGGTCACCGGTCCGGTGAAGGACCGTCCCCGGGTGCTCTCCGGCATCCAGCCCACCTCAGGCTCCTTCCACCTGGGCAACTACCTCGGCGCGGTGCGTCAGTGGGTCGACCTGCAGGAGGCCAACGACGCCTTCTACATGGTGGTCGACCTGCACGCGATCACCGTCGAGCAGGACCCGGAGACCCTGCGGAACAACACCCGGATCTCCGCCGCCCAGCTCCTCGGCGCCGGCCTCGACCCGGAGCGCTGCACCCTGTTCGTGCAGTCCCAGGTGCCCGAGCACGCCCAGCTCGCCTGGGTGATGAACTGCCTCACCGGCTTCGGCGAGGCCGCCCGGATGACCCAGTTCAAGGACAAGTCCGCCAAGCAGGGCACCGACCGCACCACCGTCGGCCTGTTCACCTACCCGGTGCTGATGGTCGCCGACGTGCTGCTCTACCAGGCCGACGCCGTCCCGGTCGGCGAGGACCAGCGCCAGCACCTGGAGCTCACCCGCGACCTCGCGGACCGCTTCAACACCCGCTACGGGCAGACCTTCACGGTGCCCAAGCCGTACATCCTCAAGGAGACGGCGAAGATCCAGGACCTGCAGGACCCGGCCGCCAAGATGAGCAAGTCCGCGGCCAGCGACAAGGGCCTGGTCAACCTGCTCGACCCGGCCAAGGTCAGCGCCAAGAAGTTCAAGAGCGCCGTCACCGACACCGACACCGTGGTGACCTACGACGAGGCGAACAAGCCCGGCGTCTCCAACCTGCTGCGCATCCACTCCGCGCTCAGCGGGATGACGGTCGACCAGCTGGTCGCGCACTTCGAGGGCAAGATGTACGGCGCCCTGAAGACCGAGCTGGCCGACCTGTACACCGAGTGGGTCACCCCGTTCCAGGCCCGCACCCAGCAGTACCTGGACGACCCGGCCGAACTCGACCGGGTGCTCGCGCTGGGCGCCGAGAAGGCCCGCTCGGTGGCCTCCGAGACGCTCGCCCAGGTCTACGACCGCATCGGCTTCCTGGCGCCCAAGCGCTGATGCCGACGGCTGCCGCCCGTGCCGGTGACGGTCCCGACGGGACCGTCACCATCGGCGTGTCCATACACGTCCCCGAACCGTACGGCAGCCGGGTGCAGGACGCCCGGGCCGGGCACGGCGACCCGCAGGCCCGCTCGATACCCACCCACGTCACCCTGCTGCCGCCGACCGAGGCCGACCCCGCGCTGCTGCCCGCCGTCCGGCAGCACCTGCGCGCCGTGGCCGCGGTGCAGCGCCCGTTCCGGATGCTGCTCCAGGGCAGCGGCACCTTCCGCCCGGTCTCCCCGGTGGTCTACATCCGGGTCGAGGAGGGCGCCCAGGAGTGCCGGGTGCTGGAGGCCGAGGTCCGCTCCGGCCCGCTCGCCCGCGAACTCGCCTTCCCCTACCACCCGCACGTCACCGTCGCGCACGGCCTCTCCGACCGGGCCCTGGACGCGGCCTACGAGAAGACCCGCGGCTTCCGCGCGGTCTTCGACGTCGCCGAGTTCGTGCTCTCCCGGTTCGGCGCCGACGGGGTGTGGCGGCCCTGGGAGTCCTTCCGCTTCGGCTCGGGCTGACCGGGTTCTCACAGCTCGCCTGCCAGTTTCCTGGGAATTGTTCGCCTCCACTTCTTTCCGTGCGCCCCCATTGTTAAGGTCACCGTAAAATCGGCGTGGTGGGAGTGTAATGATGGTCAGGCGGGCGGTCCCCAAGCCGGTACGAGGGCTCGCCGGGCGCGCGCTGCGGGCCTGCGGCCTGCTGCCCGCCCCGCCGGCACCCACCCCCGCACCGGTCGACCCGCGCCGCCGCCGTGAGGACGAACTCGCCGCCGCCGACCCGTCGCTGACCCGCCACGACGGCCGGCTGGCCACGGTCCGCGACGACCTGCTGGACGCGCAGGCCCGGCTCGCCAACCTGGCCGAGACCGCCGCCGCGCTGGACGCCACCGCCGTCCCCTACCTGCTGGTGCCCGACCGCGGCGTCCGCCACCGGCTCGGCGTGCCGCCCGGCCGGCGGGCGGCTGCGCTGGCCGCCATCGCCACCGCCTTCCGCGGCGCCCCCGTCTACGCGGCGCTGCTCGGCCACGACCGGGTGCACGCCACCGTGCTCGCCGAGGAGGCGCCCGCCGCCACCGCCGCCCACGAGGCGCCCCCGCCGCCCCCGGCCGGGGAGCCGGAGGACGCCGAACCGGCCGAACTCCCCGAGCGGGTCAAGGGCGTCCGGCTGTACCGGCCGGTGGTGACCGCCGGCCGCACCCTGCACTACGGCCAGGAGCACGGCTGCGACCTGGAGTTCTGGGACGCCGCGGAGTCCTCCGCCGGGGCGGTGGCCGCGATCGCCGAGACCCCGTTCGGCTGGTGGCTGCCCTCGCTGGAGGCGGCCGGCACGGTCCGGCTCGGCGACCGCGACTACCCCGTCGCCGAGCCCTTCCTGCACGTGCTGCCGGAGGACGTCCGGTTCCCCGTCGACGCCGTGCTGACCTGGGTCGACGACACCGACCCCCGGTGGCGCGAGCGCCGCGCCGCAGCCCGGGCCCGGCTGCTCGGCACCGGCCGGGACGACGACGGCGGCGGCCACGACGACGGCAGCCACGACGACAGCGACCACCGCTACCGCAGCCACGACGAACTGCGGTACTGCCTGCGCTCGATCGCCATGTACGCCCCCTGGATACGGCACGTCCACCTGGTCACCGACGACCAGCTACCGTCTTGGCTGGACACCGCCGTGCCCGGCCTGACCGTGGTCGCGCACCGCGACCTGCTGCCGGCCGGCCCGGTCTTCAACTCGCACGCCATCGAGACCGGACTGCACCGCGTCCCCGGCCTGGCCGAGCACTTCCTGTACTTCAACGACGACACCTTCCTGGGCCGCCCGGTCCGACCCGAGGACTTCTTCCTCGGCAACGGCCACCCCAGGGTGTACCGCGACACCCGCCGGATCCCGCCGGCCGCGCCGACCCTCCGGCCGGACGTGTACACCGCCGTCCAGCAGGGCACCCGCCGGCTGCTGGAGCGCGACCACGGCCGCTCCTTCGCCCGGGTGCTCGCGCACGTCCCGCACCCGCTGCGGCGCAGCCTGCTGGAGCGGGCCGAACGGCACTGGCCGCAGGAGTGGGAGGCCACCGGCCGCTCGGCGTTCCGGGCCGCCACCGACATCGCCCCGGTCACCCTGGCGCTCTACCACGCCCAGCTCCGCGGCGACGCCGTCGACGGCGCGCTGCGCCACGACTACCTGGCGCTGGACCGGGCCGCGGACCGCGACCGGCTGCCCGGCCTGCTGGCCGCCCGCGACCTGGACGCGTTCTGCCTGGCCGACGGGGACACCGACGCCGACCAGGGCCCGGCGGTCGCCGGGTTCCTCGCCGCGTACTTCCCGGTGCCCGGCCCGTTCGAGCTGCCGGAGCCGTCAGCGCCCGCCGCCGCCGAGGGCGAGCATCCGGTCGACCACCCGGGCGGCGGCGCCGCCGTCGTCGAGCGGGCAGAACCGCTCCCGGAAGCGCCGGCGGGCCTCCCGGTGCCGCGCCGGGTCGAGGGTGCGCAGGGCGGCCACCAGCCGCTCCGGGTCGTCCACCAGCGGGCCCGGCGCGAACCGCTCGAAGTCGAAGGTGAAGCCGCGCAGCGTGTCCCGGTAGTGGGCCAGGTCGTAGGTGAAGAACAGCATCGGCCGGCCGGTCACCGCGAAGTCGAACATCACCGAGGAGTAGTCGGTGACCAGCACGTCGGCGACCAGCAGCAGATCCTGCACGTCCGGGTGGTCGGCGACGTCCCGGACGAAGCCGTCGTCCGGCAGCGCCCCGCCGACGTGCACGTGCGGGCGCAACAGCAGCACGTGGTCGCGGCCCAGCGCGGCCCGGGCGGCGGCCAGGTCGAGGCGCAGGTCCAGGGCGTGCCGGCCGCCGGGCCCGGGCCGGTCGTCGCGCCAGGTCGGGGCGTACAGCACCACCCGGCGGCCCTCGGGCAGGCGCAGCCGGCGGCGGATCGCGGCCGCCTCGGCGGGGTCGGGGCGGGCCAGCCGGTCGGTGCGCGGGCTGCCGGCCTCCAGGACCTCGCCGCGGTAGCCGAAGGAGGCGCGCAGCTCGGGGGTGGCGAACGGGCCGGGGGAGACCAGCAGGCTCCACTGCCGGACCTCGCGGTCCAGCCGCTCCAGGTAGCCGTCGGCGGCGGCCCAGCCGGGCGGCATCCGGTGGCCGATCCGCTTCAGCGGGGTGCCGTGCCACAGCTGCACCACCTGCTGGCCGTCGCGGCGGCGCAGGAAGTCCGGGAAGTGCGTGTTGCCGACCAGGTAGCGGCAGGTGGCCAGGGCCTCGTACCACTCGGGGCTCCACTGCCGGACGGCGCGGGCGCCCTCCGGGGCCTGTCCCTGCCCGTCCTCGATCACCCACAGGTGCTCCAACTCGACTCCCCGGCGGACGAGTTCGGCGTGCACGGCGCGCGGGTGGCAGGCGTGGCCGCGGCCGCCGAACACGTCGTACAGCACCGCCTCGCGCAGCGGGCGGCGGCGGGCGGCCGGGTAGGTCTCGGTGCGCAGGCGGTGCTGGCGGTACGCGCTGCGCTCGGTGGCGGACAGCACCGGGAGGCTGTCCACGATCAGGGTGTCGTGCCAGCGGCGCTGCAGCAGGAAGGACTTGCCGAGGGCGGCGGCCCGGGCCGGCAGCGCGGGCAGGGCGGCCGGGTGCAGCCGCACCGGGTGGCCGGCGGTGCCCGGGCCGGACCCGGCGGGGCGCAGCAGGACCTCCCAGACGCCCTTGGCGAGCGGGCGGGGGGTGCCGTCGGAGCCGGGCGGGGCGAGCGGCAGCCGGGCGGTGAACCGGCCGTCGGGGGCGGGGCGGGCGGGGGCGCGGCGCTCGCGGCCGTCGCCGGTGTGCCGGAGCACCAGTTCCAGCGGGCCGTCGCCGGCCGGGAACTCCCCGGCCAGCTCGAAGCCGCCGGGGGCGGGGGCGATCAGGTCGACCAGCGGTTCGGCCGGCTGGACGCAGAACTGCAGGGAGTGGTCGGCGAGTTGCTTGGCGTACAGGACCGACGAGCCGTCCGGCAGCGGGAGTTGGCGCGGCCCTTCGGGGGAGTGCCGCAGCACCAGCGGGGCCGGGCCGCCGGGCAGCGCCAGCTCGGGCTCCCAGTGGCCGGGGGAGGGGATCGGGACGGTACCGACCAGGGCGGTGAACTCGCTCCCGTGCCAGTGCGCCTGACTCTGGATCAGCTCTCCGGTGGCGCGGTGCCGCAGCACCAGTGGGCCGCCGCCCGGGCCCACGGCGGCGCCGCGCAGCTCGAAGCCGTCGGGGCGGGTCCGGCAGGAGTCGACCAGGGCCCGCGGCCGGCGCAGGGTCAGGACCAGGGTGCCGTTGCGGGCGGTGGGCACCAGCTGGGTGGTCGGGCCGGTCCAGCGGGCCGGGGGGTATTCGCCGGCCCCGCACCAGTGCGGGACGAGCGGGGTGCGGGCGCGGCGCAGGCCGGAGCTGACGGCGGCCCAGACCTCCCAGGCCGGTTCGGGCCCGGCGCCGGGGCGGGCGCGCAGCAGGGCGGGGTCGAGCCGGGCGGTGAAGCCGGTCCAGTCGAGGCCGTGCCGGCTCTGCGCGCTGTCGTCGGTGGCCTCGGGCAGGTGGTGCGGGGTGGTGCGGAGCCGGACGGTGCGGCGGCCGCCGTCGAGCGGCCGCAGTTCCAGGACGACCCGGGTCTGCCCGGGCCGTTCGCCGGGCCGGTCGGCGAGCCGGCCCTCGCCGAGCAGGACGAGCACGCCACCGTCCCAGACCGCGTCGCGCAGGGCTGCCACGGCGGCCTCGGCACGGGTCGGGCGGGCGGTGGTGGCGGGGTGCCGTACCTGGGAGGACATTCCCGCTATCCCAGTACAAGGGTCGGCAAAAAGTCAATTCCCTCCCTTTTCCTACAAAGGGAGGGAATTGATATCTGCTTATATTATTTTACTTGGAGGACTTCCCGGCAGATTCTGCGGAATCCCCGGAATCCTCGGAGTCCCCGCCCGCCGCCAGCAGCGCGTCCGCCACCCGCACCGTGGCCCCGCCGTCGTCCAGGTCGGCGTACGCCTCGCGGAACGCCGCGTACCGGTCGGCGTACTCGGCGGCCACCCCCGGCAGGTCGCCCAGCGCCTCGATCAGCTCGGCCGAGGTGCGCAGCACCGGACCCGGGACCTTGGTCTCGTAGTCCAGCGCGAAACCGCGCAGGTTGTCCCGGTAGTGCTCCAGGTCGTAGGCGAAGAACAGCACCGGGCGGCCGGTGTTCAGGAAGTCCAGCGCCGCGGCCGAGTAGTCCGTCACCAGGGCGTCCGCGGTCAGCAGCAGCTCCGCCATGTCCGGGTAGGTCGAGACGTCCCACACGTAGCCGTCGCCGGTGCCCGGGACCTGCCCGGAGACCAGTTCGTGCGCCCGGACCAGCAGCACCTGGTCGTCGCCGAGCGCCGCCCGGGCCGCCGCCAGGTCCAGCTGCAGGTTGAACTGGTAGCCGCCCTCGGGCAGCCGCCGGTCCTCGCGGAAGGTCGGCGCGTACAGCACCACCCGCTTGCCCTCCGGCAGGCCCAGCTGCTCGCGGACCCGCTCGGCGGTCTTCTCCCGGTCGGCGGCGAACAGCACGTCGTTGTGCGGGTGGCCGCTCTCCAGCACCGTCCCCTCGTAGCCGAAGGCCCGGCGCAGCATCGGCACCGCCCAGCGCGAGCCGGCCACCAGCAGGCTCCACTGCGGGACCTCCTGCGCCAGGTGCTCCAGGTAGTCGGAGTCGGTGAACCAGACCTTCTCGAAGTCCTTGCCGATCCGCTTCAGCGGGGTGCCCTGCCAGGTCTGCAGGACCACCTGGCCGGGGCGGCGGCGGAACCAGGTCGGCAGGTGGGTGGAGGCCACCACGTACTTCGAGGTCGCCAGCGCCCGGTACCACTCCGGCGAGCGGTGCCGCACGCCCTCGGTGCTCTGCGGCAGCTCGGTCTGCAGGTCGACCGAGGTCCACAGGTGCCGCAGCGGCAGGCCCCGGCGCACCAGCTCCTCGTGCACCGCCCGCGGCGAGTCCGCGTACTGGCCGCCCTGCGAGGACCACGGGTCCTCGCGCACGGTGTGGTACAGCACCGCGTCGACCAGCGGCTCGGCCTGCAGCGCGGGGAACGAGTGCCGCAGCTTGCGCTGCAGGTAGCCGCTGCGCTCGCCGGAGTCCAGCGGGTCGTGCGACTCCAGCGACAGGGTGTCGAACAGGCGGCGCTCCAGCGCCACCCGCTTGCCCCGGGCCTCGACCTCCAGCGGCAGCGCGTCGAACGCCGACGGCGCCACCACCGCCGTCGGCCGGACGCTGCCGGCCGGCGCGCCCACCGGGCGGAACAGCACCCGCCAGGTGCCCTTGTGCAGCGGCACCCGGCCCGCGAAGGAGGCGGTCGGCACGGCGGGCAGCGCGGCCCGGAACCGGCCGTCGGCGACCTCCGCCGGGTAGACGTGCTCCTCGTGCCGCTTCAGGTGCCGGACCACCAGCTCGTAGCGGTGCGTGCCGGGCAGCGGGAAGGAGCCGCTGAGCACGAAGCCCTCGCCGTCCTTGGCCCGCGAGACCTGCTCGACCACCGGCTGCAGGACCTGGTCGGCCAGCTGCAGGTGCCCGCCCGGGGAGGGCTGGGCGCGCAGCATCCGGGTGCCCCCGTCGAGCGGCAGCTGCAGCTCCACCGGGGCGGCCCGGTCGTCCAGCACCAGCGGCAGCACGCTGCCGTCGGCGAGCTTCAGTTCGAGGTCCCAGCGGTCCCGGGAGCGCTCCTCGGAGGCCGGGTCGAGCGCGGCCCAGGCCACCCGGACCGCGGTCAGTTCGGCGACCGGGACCCGCGCCGCGAACGGCAGGTCGCGGCCGGCCGGGGTGCCGAGCTCCAGCTCGGCGAACAGCTCCCGCTCCGACTCGGCGTGCCGCAGCCGCAGCTCCGCGCCCGCCAGGTCGACCCCGGAGCGGACCAGGCCGCGCAGCTCGACGGTGCCGTCCGCCGCGGCCGCCGACACGGCCCGCGCCCGCACCCGCTCCACCCGCAGCAGCAGGTGGTTGTCGCGCGACCACGGGACGATCCGGACGTCCTCCTCGACCCAGTGCGCCGGCGGGTGCTCGGAGCGGTCGTGCCAGCCGACCGACACCCGGCCCTTGGAGACGCCGCCCTTGCCGACGCCCGCCACCAGCACCCGCCAGGAGCCCTCCTTCCAGGCGCCGCGGTGCTTGAGCCGCTGCGGGTCGATCACCGCGGAGAAGCCCGCCCAGTCGCACGAGTACAGGTCGTGCGGGGAGGAGGCGGTGGCCTCCGGGCTGTACTGGGCCCGGGTCTGCACCGCGATCACCCGGCGGCCCCTGGCCTCGCGCAGGATCAGCACCTTCATCATGTCGTGCTTGTGCTCGACGCCCAGGTGTTCGGGGAAGGCGTGCCCGGTGAGCTGCAGCCGGCCGTCCGCCCAGCGGGCCTCGTACAGCCGCGAGCGCATCACCAGCGCGTTCTTCAGGCGCAGCACGTCCGCCGGGACGCTCTTGCGGCCGCCGCGCAGGAACGGGTAGTCGGCGTACGGGCGGAGCAGGCCGCGGGCCGGGGCGGCGCCGTTGCTGTCCTGCTCGAAGCGCAGCTGCTCGACCAGCTCGTCCAGCCGGCCCTGCAGGGTCAGGTGGTACTTCAGCCGCAGCGGCGCCCGCAGCTTGCGGACCTGCTCGGGGCCGATCGCCCGGAGCAGCCGGCCGGCCGACTCCAGGTAGGCCGCGTTGTACTCCGGGTCGTCCTCCAGTACCGAGCCGAAGAACATCGGGATCTCTTCGAGCAGGTTGTTCTCGTCGTAGGTGCGCAGGTACTTGCGGAACTTGGGGTCGGCCTGCTGCGACAGCCAGTCCCGGACCAGCTCCATCGACTTCACCCGGTCGACGACGCCCTTGGGGTTGGTCTTCATCTGGGTGATCGACATCTCGCCGACCTCCCGCTCGCGCCAGTGGTAGATCGGCTCGGCGAGCACGTCCACCCGGCGGGCCAGGAAGTGGTGCGGCACGCTGACCGGCGCGTCCTCGTACAGGATGCCCTCGGGGTACAGCACGCCCGCCTCGTCGAAGAACGAGCGGCGGTAGACCTTGTTCCAGGCCGTCCGGTCGGTGATCAGTGCCGGGATCTCGGTGATGTGGGTGCGCAGCCGGGTCGCGGCGAACGGCTTGCGGTGGCCGCCGGACTGGTAGTGGCCGACGGCGCGGAAGCGCAGCACGTTGCCGGTGCAGAAGTCCGAGCCGGTCTCCTCCAGCGTGCTGATCATCAGCTGGTACGCCGAGGGCGGCATGGTGTCGTCGCTGTCCACGAACGCCAGGAACTCGGAGCCCTCGGAGATGTGCCGGTAGCCGGTGTTGCGGGCCGCCCCCAGGCCCTTGTTCACCTGCTGGACCAGCCGGAACCGGGAGTCCTCGGCCGCGTAGGCGGCGGCGATCGCGGCGCTGGAGTCCTTCGAGCCGTCGTCGACCATGACGCACTCGAAGTCGGTGAAGGTCTGGGCGGCGATCGAGTCCAGACACTCTTCCAGATAGCGCTCGACGTTGTAGATCGGGACGACGACGGACAGACGGGGGGCCATCGGGAGCGCGAGCCTTTCCTCCGGGAGCGCGGCCGGCTGGGTCCGTACAAGTTGCCAGAATCCGGACCTCACCGGCCGCGATCCTACCTCTCCGGGCCCGCTGTCCCGTGCCGCGCCGGACCGCGGCGGGCGGGGGCGCGGGCGCCGCCGCGCGGCCCGATCGGCCACGTCGGTCCCCCTTGCTCCGACCCGAACGGGGTATACAGCGAGGCGTGGACTTCCTCACCAAGCTGCCCGTGATCGGCCCGGTCGCCGCCCGCGTGCTGCGCAGCCGCCCCTACGCCGTGTACCTCCTGTTCACCGACGTCGACGGGAACCGGCTGGCCGGGGCGGCCACCTTCTTCGGGTTCCTGGCGCTGTTCCCGCTGCTCACGGTGGCCCTGGCGATCGCGCTGGCCACCCTCACCGACTCCCGGGTCCGCCAGCTCCAGGACAAGATCTCCGACCAGCTGCCCGGCCTGTCCGACTCGCTCGACCTGAGTGCGATGGCCGCCAACGCCGCCGCCGTCGGACTGGTCTCCGGCGCGCTGCTGCTGATCTCCGGCCTCGGCTGGGTGGACACCCTGCGCGGCGCCGTCCGCACCGTGTGGCGGCTGCCCGACGAGGGCGGCAACCCGGTGCTGGTCAAGGCCTGGGACTGCCTGGTGCTGGCCGGCCTCGGCGCGGTCTGCCTGGCCTCGCTGGCCGCCTCCGCGCTCGCCACCACCCTCGCGCACCGGCTCGCCGACGGCCTCGGCCTCGGCGGCGGGGCCGGCCGCTGGCTGCTGTCCGGCCTCGGCTTCCTGATCGCGGTCTGCGCCGACCTGCTGCTCTTCGCCTACCTGCTCGGCCCGTTCCCGCGGATCTCCGGCCAGCACCGGCGGGCCCTGCTGGAGGGCGCGCTGATCGGCGCGGTCGGCTTCGAACTGCTGAAGCTGCTGCTCTCCTCGTACCTCGGCTCGGTGGCCGGCCGCAGCCTGTACGGGGCGTTCGGCGTCCCCGTGGCGCTGCTGCTGTGGATGAACTTCGTCACCCGGCTGCTGCTGTACTGCGCCGCCTGGACGGCCCTCGCCGACCCGGAGCAGGCCCGGCTGCGCGCCGTCCGACAGGCCCGGGCCGCCCTCGAAGCCGCAGGAGAAACACCGGGCTCACCCACTGTCCGCGAACCGGACAACTGACTATGATCCCGGTCACACCAGCTCGGCCCGTCCCCGGCCGACCGCACCGCCGGACCGCACCCCCGCACCCCGGCCCGCTCCCTGGAGACCGTGTGTCCGTCACCGACATCAGCGCCGACCCCGCCGCTGCCCCGGCCACGCCCGACGACGTACCCGGCTGGTTCTTCCGGGCCGACCAGGAGGCGTTCACCCACCTGCTGAGCAGCCAGAACGCTGCCGGGATCGACGGCGACCTGCTGGAACTGGGCACCTACCTCGGCCGCTCGGCGATCCTGCTCGGGTCCTACCTGCGCCCCGGCCAGACCTTCACCGTCTGCGACCTGTTCGACCTCGACGCCCCGGACGACAGCAACTCCGCCGAGATGAGCATGTCCTACCGGGAGACCCTGACCCGGCGCGCCTTCGAACGGAACTACCTGGCCTTCCACCCCGAACTCCCGGTGGTGGTCCAGGCACCCACCTCGGTGCTCGCCGACGGCCGGATCCCGGCCGGCAGCTGCCGCTTCGTCCACGTCGACGCCTCGCACCTGTACGAGCACGTGATCGGCGACATCAAGGTCGCCCGCGACGCGCTGGCCCCCGGCGGCGTGGTCGCCCTGGACGACTACCGGGCCCCGCACACCCCCGGGGTGGCCGCCGCCGTCTGGGAGGCCGTGTTCACCCTCGGCCTGCGCCCGGTGCTGCTCACCCCCGAGAAGTTCTACGGCACCTGGGGCGACCCCGAGGCGGTCCGCAAGCAGCTGCTGGCCCGCGACTGGCGGGCCGAGGGCTTCCGGCTCGACGACGAGACCATCGCCGGACAGCCCTGCCACCGCCTCGCCTGGGACGACGCCGAGGGCGGCCGCGGTGCGGTCCGCCCGCCGCGCTCGCTGCCCCGCCGGATCGCCATCGCGGTGCTCCCGCCGATCGCCACCCGGGGCGTGCGCAGCGCCCTGCGCGCCGCCCGGGCCCGCCGGGCGGCCTGACCGCCGCCGCCCGCCGGGCCCGACGGACCGTCAGGCCCGGTGGCGGGAACGGGCCCTCGGCCCGCCCTCCCGCCGGCGCAGCGTCCGCAGCCGCAGCAGCCCGGCCGCCGCCACCGCCGCGCACAGCCCGACCGCCGACCAGGTCGCCGCGCCGCCCGGCCCGCCCGCCGCCGCGTGCGCGGCCCCGCCGTCGCGCGCGCCGCCCTGCGGGGCGGCCGGGGTGTCGCCCACCGGCCTCGCGGCCGGCGGGGAGGCGCCCGCGCCCTCCTCGGCCAGCGTTCCGACCGGGGTGACCTTCCCCGCCGCGGCGAAGCCCCAGTCGAGCAGCGCCGCCGCCTCGTCGTACACCTTCGGGCTGTTCGCCGGGTGCATCACCGTCACCAGCAGGGTCCGGCCGCCGCGCTCCGCGGCGCCGGTGTAGGTCGCGCCCGCGTTGGTGGTGTAGCCGTTCTTCACCCCGATCAGGCCCGGGTACTTGCCCAGCAGCCGGTCGGTGTTGGCGATGCCGAAGCTCCCGCGCTGCCCGGTCTTCTGGTCCACCGCGCCCGGGAACTGCGCGGTGCGGGTCGCGCAGTAGCCGCGGAACTCCGGATTGCGCAGGCCGGCCCGGGCGAACAGCGTCAGGTCGTACGCCGAGGACAGCTGCCCGTCCATGTCGTAGCCGTCCGGGCTGACCACGTGGGTGTCCCGGGCCTGCAACTGCTCGGCGCGGGCCTGCATGTCGGCGACGGTCTTCGCCACCCCGCCGTTCATGTGCGCGAGCACGTGCACGGCGTCGTTGCCGGAGGACAGGAACACCCCGCGCCACAGGTCCTCGACCTTGTAGTCCAGGTCCTCCTTGATGCCGACCAGGCTGCTGCCCGTGCCCATGCCCTGCAGCTCCGCGGGCGCCACCTTGTGCACCTCGGCGGCCGGGAAGCGGGGCAGCACGGTGTCCGCGAACAGCATCTTCAGGGTGGACGCCGGCGGCAGCTGCGCGTGCGCGTTGAACGAGGCCAGCACCTCGCCGCTGCCCGCGTCCGCCACCACCCAGGACTTCCCGGTCAGGTCGGCCGGCAGCGGCGGCGCCCCGGCGCCGGGCGCCACCTGCACCCCCGCCGCGGCCAGCCGCTCCCCGCCGACCACCGCGGGCGGCGGCGGCGCGTCGTCCCCCGGCGCGGCCGCCGCCGATCGGGCCGGGGCCAGCAGCAGCACGACGGCGGACGAACCCACGACGATCCGGCGGATTATCTGCATTCCGGGAAAGTAACCCACCCGATCGTGGCACCCTCCCTGCCCCCCGCCCGAAACCACGAACGAGTACCGCACACTGCTCCGATCGGCGGGCCCCGCATACTGGACGGGCATTCCGTCTGCCGCGAAGGACCCGCCATGAAGCTCAGCCGCCCGGTCTCCTGGTTCCTCACCGCCTTCGGCCTCTGGTCGATCGTCATCTGGACCACCTTCGCCAAGAACCTCTGGAAGGACTCCGGCGGCCAGGCCTTCGTCAACGGCGACCACGGGCAGCCCACCGCCTTCTTCTGGGTCCACCTGCTGCTCGCCGTCACCTCCCTGCTCCTCGGCCTCGCCGTCGGCGCCGTCGGCGTCCGCGGCCTGCGCGCCCTGCGCGGCCCCGCCGCCGCGGAACGGCCCGCCGAGTAACCCGCCGCACCGGCCGTCGGCGCCCTGCAGTACCTTTCGCTTCGCCCGCGCACCGTCCCAGGCGCGCGGGCCGGGCCGCCGAACCCGGCGGCCCGGGCGACACCCTGTGGGGGAACCCTTGTCCCGAACCGTTTCGCCGCGCCTGCTGGCCGCCTGCGCGGGCACCGCCCTCGCCGCCGGCCTGCTCGCCGCCCCCGCGGCCCAGGCCGCCCCGGGCCCCGGCGTCACCGCCCCGGCCGTCCTGCCGGGCAGCTACCTGAACGCCACCGCCACCGACGGCTGCACCGCCACCGGCACGCCCGGCTGGGTCTCCGTCAGCTTCCCGGGCCCGATCCTGTTCGCGCACACCACCGCGCCCGCCGCCCGCTTCAAGGTGTGGGACGCGACCGGCGCGAAGGTCGTCGACACCACCGCCGAGGCGCAGTACGGCGGTGTGCAGACCTCCATCGCCGACCTGCCGACCGGCACCGGCTACACCTGGCGGGTCTGGCCGGAGTACCGGCCCGGCTCCGGCAAGCCCACCGAGACCTGCCGCTTCGGCGTCGACACCACCCCGCCGACCGTCACCGGAGTCCATTCGGACGACTTCCCCGAAAGCGGCGGCGGCAAGTACGCGGGCCAGCCCGGGGTGTTCACCTTCTCCGCCACCGACACCGGCTCCGGGGTGGCTTGCTTCCGCTACGCGCTGGACGGCGACCCGGGCGTCGGCGGCTGCACCCCCGGCCCGGGCGTCGTCGCGGCCGACGCCGACGGCACCGCGAGCGTCACCCTCAAGCCCGGCAGCTGGGGCCACCACCACCTGGACGTCCGGGCCCTCGACCAGGCGGGCAACACCATGCCGTCCTCCTACGACTTCTCCGCCCGGTCGAACCCCAACCCGCCCAAGGCCCTGGGGGACGTCGACAACGACGGCGTCCCGGACATCCTGCTGCCCGACTCGCAGGGCAACCTGCTGGTGATCAGCGGCGACTCCGCCGGCACCGCGCCCAGCACCGTCGTCCCCGCGGCGCTGTCGCCGCTCGGCGGGACCTGGACCGGCACTCAGGTGGTCCACAAGGGCTGGGGCACGGCGAGCGCCCCGGCCGACTCGATCTTCGTCCGCGACACGGCCGCCGGCAGCAACAGCCTCCTCTACCTGTACCGCAACCAGGGCTCCTTCCCGGTCACCGTCCAGTCGCCGGGCGTGGTGCGGCACGCGAGCTCCTGCACCGACCTCGCCAACCTGGCGGTCGTCTGCCCGCCGGACCACGCCACCAGCTTCCAGGACGTCCAGCAACTGGTCGCATTCGGCTCGATCGACCCGGCCCAGCCCTACGGCCTCAACCTGCTGGACGTCGAGCAGGGCGACCTGTGGCTGCAGCGCGACCCGTCCCGGTTCGGCAAGTCCACCCGCCTCACCACCACCGGCCTGTGGAACGGCTACGACCTGATCGCCCCCGGCCCCGACGCGCAGGGCAACCTCGCGCTCTGGTCCCGCGAGCAGGCCACCGGCACGCTGCGCGCCCACGCCGTCCCGAAGCTCGCCGACGGCGGCTACGACTTCTCCGGCCTCGCCGACCCGGCGAACGGCACCGTCCTCGGCAGCTTCCCGGTCGCCGCCTACCCGACCCTGGGCAGCTCCGGCGACCTGGACGGCGACGGGCAGAACGACCTGTACGCCGTCACCCCGGACCGCCACCTGCTGACCTACCGGGGCACCGCGGCGCCCAAGGACCGCGGCCCGCTCGCCTGACCCCCCGTCAGGGCCCCGTTCCGGCCAGCCCCGGGACGGGGCCCAGGGCCTGCCCTTGGCGTGTCCGGGACGGACGGGTGCGCGGAACCCCTTCAAGTGGCCGAATCCGGCTGCTAGCCTGCCCGGCACGCGGCCGTGCGGGTGCCGGTCGGCGAGGGCCGGGGCAGGGGACGGGGAGACTCGGGATGAGCACTGGCACCACCACCCTCGGCGAGGCCCGTCCGGAGTGGGCGCAGCGTCAGGAGCGGGAGCGGCGGCACCGGCGCGCCAAGTCCCGGTTGCGGTTGCCGTTCGCGGTGGCCGCGGCCTGCCAGGCGGTGCTGCTGCTGTGGTGGGCCGCCGCGTACCCGGCGTTCACCGCCGCGCCGCCGGACGGGTCCGCGCCGCTGTACGCGGCGGCGCTCCGGGCCGTCCACGCCGGGCCGCTGACGCTGGGTCAGACCGTCGCGGTGGCGTTCGGCCTCGGCTACCTGGTGGCGGCGCTGGCCCGGTTCGGGGTGCGCGGCCGGCACAGCGCCCCGGTCGCGCTGGCGCTGGCCGCGCTGCCGCCCACCGGCAGCCTGGTGGTCTCGCTCGGCCCGGCGGTCCCGTGCGCCGCCGCCGCGCTGCTGCTGACCGGGGCGGGGTTGCGGCTGCTGGCCCGGCACGGCGAGGGGACGGCCCGGCGCGGCGGCCCGGCCCAACGGCTGGACCTGGCCGCGCTGTTCGCGGCCGTCCTGCTGCTCGCCCTGACCGGTACCCGGGGCGCCGGCACCGGCCTGGTCGCCACCCTGGTGCTGGTCGCGGCGCTGCCCCGGGTCCGGGCCCGGCTGGCGCTGCTGGCGGCGCTCGCCCTGGCGGTCCCGATCGCGCTCGCCCTGCTCGGCCACCCGGCGGACCGCGGCGGCAGCCTGCACACCCTGCGGGCCGCCGACCTGGCGCTGGCCCGGCACACCGACCCGGCCGCCCCCGCCGACCCGGCGCTGACCGCGCTGGCCCCGCCCGAGGTGTGGGCCGCGGCCGGCGCGGACTGCTCGGCCACCGCCGCCCTCACCGACCGCTGGAACGCCACCGCCGCCCGCCGCGGGGCGGACCAACTGGCCGCCGCCTGGCGGAAGTTGCTCCGCGACCACCCGGACCGGGTGCTGGACGCCCGGCTCTGCCGGGGCCGGCTCGCCTGGAGCGCGTGGGCGGGCGGCTCCGGCCCGCACGCCGCCACCCTGGTCCCGGACACCGCCGGCTCCTCGCGCGGCCTGTGGCGGCCGCTGCACGCCGCCGCGGACTGGAGCCGCACCCTGCTGCGCGCCCCGCAGCTGGACTGGCTGCTGTGGCGCGGCGCGCTCTGGGCCTACGCGGGCCTGGCCGCCGCCCTGCTGTACGCCTGGCGGCACCGGCTGCCCGCGCTGGTCCCGGTGGCGGGCGCCGCCGTGCTGGCCACCCAGCTGGCGCTCACCGCCTCCGCCGCCGACCAGGACTACCGCAGCATGGGCGCCGCGCTGCTCGTCGGCCCGCTGCTGGCCACCCTCGCCACCGTCCGCACCCGCCGCGCCGCCTGACGGAACACCGGACGGGAACGCCGGACGGAACGCCGGAGGGCCCGCCCGGAGCGAACTCCGGGCGGGCCCTCCGAAAACGGTCGAGGACTAGAAGCGACGCGTGACGAGCGCGCGCTTCACCTCCTGGATCGCCTTGGTGACCTCGATGCCGCGCGGGCAGGCCTCCGAGCAGTTGAAGGTGGTGCGGCAGCGCCACACGCCCTCGCGGTCGTTCAGGATCTCCAGGCGCTGCTCGCCGCCCTCGTCGCGCGAGTCGAAGATGAAGCGGTGCGCGTTGACGATCGCCGCCGGGCCGAAGTACTGGCCGTCGTTCCAGAACACCGGGCACGAGGAGGTGCACGCGGCGCACAGGATGCACTTGGTGGTGTCGTCGAACCGCTCGCGGTCCTCCTGCGACTGCAGGCGCTCGCGGGTCGGCTCGTTCCCCTTGGTGATGAGGAACGGCATGACGTCCTTGTACGCCTGGAAGAACGGGTCCATGTCCACGATCAGGTCCTTGAGGACCGCGAGGCCCTTGATGGCCTCGACCGTGATCGGCTTCTCCGGGTTGACGTCCTTGATCAGGGTCTTGCACGCCAGCCGGTTGCGGCCGTTGATCCGCATGGCGTCCGAACCGCAGATGCCGTGCGCGCAGGAGCGGCGGTACGTGAGCGTGCCGTCCTGCTCCCACTTGATCTTGTTGAGCGCGTCCAGGACGCGCTCCTTCGGGTCCATCAGCAGCTGGTAGTCCACCCACACCGGCTCCGGGTGCTCCTCCGGGTTGAACCGGCGGATCCGGAAGGTGACGTTGATCAGCTGAACGCTGCCCGACTCTGCCGCGTCCAGCGCGGCCGAGTGCGTCTCGACGGTCGGAGTGGACATCAGTACTTACGCTCCATCGGCTGGTAGCGGGTCTGCACGACCGGCTTGTAGTCGAGGCGGATCGAGGTGGAACCGTCCTCGGCCACCTCGCGGTACGCCATGGTGTGCTGCATGAACTTCACGTCGTCGCGGGTCGGGAAGTCCTCGCGGTAGTGACCGCCGCGCGACTCCTCGCGGGCCAGCGCCGAGACCACCAGCACCTCGGCCAGGTCGAGCAGGTTGCCCAGCTCGACGGCCTCCAGCAGGTCGGTGTTGTAGCGCGAGCCCTTGTCCTGGATCGAGACGTTCTTGAAGCGCTCCTTGAGCGCCGCGACGTCCTCGACCGCCTGCTGCAGGGTCTTGCCGGTGCGGTAGACGGACACGTTGGTGTCCATCGACTCCTGCAGCTCCTGGCGGATCTTGGCGACCGACTCGGTGCCGGTGGACTCCCGCAGGCCCTCCACCAGCGCCTCGACCAGCGCGCCCGGGTTCTCCGGCAGCGGGACGTAGTCGTGCTTCTCGGCGTACTCGGCGGCGGCGATGCCCGCGCGGCGGCCGAACACGTTGATGTCCAGCAGCGAGTTGGTGCCGAGGCGGTTGGCGCCGTGCACCGACACGCACGCGACCTCGCCCGCGGCGTACAGGCCGGGGACGATGTCGGTGTTGTTCCGCAGCACCTCGCCCTCGACGTTGGTCGGGATGCCGCCCATCGCGTAGTGCGCGGTGGGCTGGATCGGGATCGGGTCCGTGTAGGGCTCGATGCCGAGGTAGGTGCGGGCGAACTCGGTGATGTCCGGGAGCTTGGCGTCCAGCTGCTCCGGCGGCAGGTGGGTCAGGTCCAGGTAGACGTGGTCGCCGTCGGGGCCGCAGCCGCGGCCGGCCCGGATCTCCGAGTAGATCGCGCGGGAGCAGACGTCGCGGGACGCCAGGTCCTTCATCACGGGGGCGTAGCGCTCCATGAAGCGCTCGCCGTCCTTGTTGCGCAGGATGCCGCCCTCGCCGCGGGCGCCCTCGGTGAGCAGGATGCCCATCCGCCAGATGCCCGTCGGGTGGAACTGGAAGAACTCCATGTCCTCCAGCGGCAGGCCCCGGCGCAGCGCCACGGCCTGGCCGTCACCGGTCAGGGTGTGCGCGTTCGAGGTGACCTTGAACATCTTGCCGGTGCCGCCGGAGGCGAACACCACGGCCTTGGCCTGGAAGACGTGGATCTCGCCGGTGGCCAGCTCGTAGGCCACCACACCGGCGGTCCGGCCCTCGTTGATCAGCAGGTCGAGGACGTAGAACTCGTTGAAGAACTCGACGCCGTGCTTGACGCAGTTCTGGAACAGCGTCTGCAGGATCATGTGGCCGGTGCGGTCCGCGGCGTAGCAGGACCGGCGGACCGGGGCCTCGCCGTGGTTGCGGGAGTGGCCGCCGAAGCGGCGCTGGTCGATCCGGCCCTGGTCGGTGCGGGAGAAGGGGAGACCCATCTTCTCCAGGTCGAGGACCGCGTCGATGGCCTCCTTGCACATGATCTCGGCGGCGTCCTGGTCGACCAGGTAGTCACCGCCCTTGACCGTGTCGAAGGTGTGCCACTCCCAGTTGTCCTCCTCGACGTTGGCGAGGGCGGCGCACATGCCGCCCTGCGCCGCGCCGGTGTGGGACCGGGTCGGGTAGAGCTTGGTCAGGACCGCGGTGCGGCTGCGCTGCGTCGACTCGATCGCCGCGCGCATGCCCGCGCCGCCGGCGCCGACGATGACGGTGTCGTACTGGTGAATCTGCATGGGGGTCAGTCGCCTCTGGTGGCTCGTCAGATGTTCGGGTCGAAGGTGAAGATCACCAGGGTGCCGAGGACGACCGTGAAGACGGTCGCGACACCGAGGAGACCCTTGAGCCACAGACGAGTGGCGTCCTTCTCCGCGTAGTCGTTGATGACGGTGCGCATGCCGTTCGAGCCGTGCAGCATCGCCAGCCACAGCATCAGCAGGTCCCAGAACTGCCAGAACGGGGACGCCCAGCGGCCCGCCACGAAGGCGAAGCTGACCTTGGAGACGCCGCCGTCCAGCATCAGGTTGATCAGCAGGTGGCCGAGGACCAGCACCACCAGCACGACGCCGGACAGGCGCATGAACAGCCAGGCCAGCATCTCGAAGTTGGTCCGGGTGCGGCGCGGGGTCTTCCTGGTGCGCGCGCGGGCCGGCTCCACCACGAAGGCGTCGGCCGGGTTGCCGGTGCCGAGGCCCTTGCCGGTGTGCGCGTGGGCGGAGGGCACCACCAGGTCGTTGGTGTCAGTGGACACGCGGATCAGCCCCCGAACCAGGTGCGAAGGGTGTGCTGCAGGACGGGGTAGAACGCGCCGCCCATCAGGACGACCCAGATGCCGACGACGGTCCACAGCATCTGCTTCTGGTACTTCGGGCCCTTGGCCCAGAAGTCCACCGCGACGACCCGCAGGCCGTTCAGGGCGTGGAACAGGATGGCGGCCACCAGGCCGTACTCCATCAGGTTCACCAGCGGCGTCTTGTAGGTGGCGATCACCGAGTCGTAGGCCTCGGGGGACACCCGCACCAGGGCGGTGTCGAGGACATGGGCGAACAGGAAGAAGAAGATCAGGACGCCGGTGACTCGGTGAGCCACCCAGCTCCACATGCCTTCCCGGCCGCGGTACAGCGTTCCAGCCGGCACGGAAAACCCTCCGGAAGCGATTGGGGGCTCGGCCGGCTTCGGTGTCGGTCAGCCCGGCCGGATACGGTCCACCGGCCGCCAGCATCCTATCGACGCGCCGTCGGCAACCGCCGCCGGGGGCCCCTGGTGTGATCAATCAGGCACGCACGGCCTAATCCGGACGGGAACTGTGACGCTCCGTCACCGAATTATTACGCTACGGTGCGGTCCCCGCCGCGAACGACGCGGAACGACGCCAACCCATGCGAACGAGGAGAGACCGCCGTGCGACCCCTGCCCGCCCTCGCCGCCCTCGCCCTGGCCGCGGGCTGCGCCGCCACCGGCTGCGCCGCCCCCGCGCCCGGCAGCTCCGCCGACCTCGCCGCCACCGCGGTCGGGCCGGTCGCGGCCGGCCCCGCCGACCTGCTCGGCGACGGGTACGACGCCGTCGGGGTGCGCGCGCTGGCCGTCACCGACGGGGAACTCGCCACCGGCTGGCGGGTCGCCTTCGTGCCGCCCGGGCAGAACGACATCTCCAGCCCCCCGCAGACCGCCGACGACCCGGCCTGCCAGCCCGTGCTGGACGCCCTCACCCCGTCCAGGGGCGACGCCGGGCCGCTCGCCGAGGCCGACCTGGACCTCGCCCGCGAGGGCGACGCCCAGGCCTCCCTCTCCACCGCGATCCTGGCCTTCCGGCCCGGGCGCGCCGCGGCCGTGCACGCCGGGCTGGAGCGCGCGCTCGACCGCTGCCGGGACTTCACCTCCAGCACCGGGCGGCACCGGCTGGCCCGGCTCGACACGCCCACCCCCGAAGGAGCGGACGCCGCCACCGCGTTCACCCTCACGAATGAAACCGGCGGGGCCGTCCTCGCCCAACGGGCCCTGCTGGCCCGGACCGGGGACGTGCTCACCGTCTTCACCACCCTCGACCCCGCGGGCCGCCCGGCCCCCGAGCCGGACCGGGCGGTGGTCCAGGCCCAGCTCGCCAAGGTCGGCCGGTCCGCGGGGCGCGGGACGGTCAGTTCTTCACCGCGACCAGGTGTTCGAGCCGGCTGAGCGCTATCCGCCGCAGCTCCTCCGCGGAGATCAGCCGCTCCTCGTCGGGGTCGTTCGCCAGCCGGGTGCGGATCGAGGTGAGCACCGCGTCCAGCATCTCCTCCGGGTCGACCCCTTCGAGGCAGACCACGAAGACGTGCCCGAAGCGGGCCTCGTAGGCGGCGTGCGCCGCCCGCAGCGCGGTGTGCGCGGCCTGGCTGCCGGGGGCGCGCATGCCGAGCAGCGGCTGCGGCATCCAGCTCTCGTCGGCCAGCGCCTCCGCGAGGTCCGCGGGGCGCAGGTCGTAGCTCGCCTCGCTGGCGGCGGCGAGCAGGGACTCGATGTCGGGGTAGGGGCGGTGCGCGGTCAGGCGGAGGGCCCAGCGGTGGCTGCCGCAGCAGGCGAGCAGGGCCTCCTCCACGGCGCCGGAGTCGGCTTCGTTGAAGCGGTGCAGTCCCAGCAGGGAAGGTTCCGTCCGCGCGTCCAGGCGCTGCGGCGGGATGTCGCTGGTCAGCGCATCCTCCTCGTGAGGGCGGAAGGCGGAGTGCTCGGAAGACCGGGGAAGGGGAGGCGGAGTCGGGGATCAGGGGGGATCGGCGGTGCCGCCGCCCGGGCCGACGCGGCCGACGGGGCGGCGCCTCCACGGTAGTTGAGGGGTCATCAATTGGGGAGGCGGCGGGCCGATTTCACTCGATCGAGCTATCAAGTTGTGACCCGCCGCCCCTCCTGTTCACGCCGGGCCGCTCAACCGGCCCGGTGCACCTTGTGGTTGGCGGCCTGCGCGCGCGGCCGGACCACCAGCAGGTCGATGTTCACGTGCGACGGCCGGGTCACCGCCCAGGAGACGGTGTCGGCGACGTCCTCCGAGGTCAGCGGCTCGGCGACGCCCGCGTAGACCGCGTCCGCCTTCGCCCGGTCGCCGCGGAACCGGGTCAGCGCGAAGCCCTCGGAGCGCACCATGCCGGGCGCGATCTCGATCACCCGGATCGGCTCGCCCACGAGTTCGAGGCGCAGGGTCTGCGCCACCGAGTGGACGGCGTGCTTCGCCGCCACGTACCCGCCGCCGCCCTCGTACGCGGCCAGCGCCGCCGTCGAGGACATGATCAGCACGGTGCCGTCGCCGCTCGCCCGGAGCGCCGGCAGCAGCGCCTGGGTGAGGTGCAGCACGCCGATCACGTTGATCTCGTACATGGTGCGCCAGTCCGCCGGGTCGCCCGCCTCGACGCTCTCCGCGCCCAGCGCGCCGCCCGCGTTGTTCACCAGCACGTCGACCCGGCCGACCTCGGCCGCGAAGGCGTCCACGGCGGCCCGGTCGGTGACGTCCAGGGTGTACGCCCGGGCCGCTCCGCCGATCTCCTTCGCCAGCTCCTCGATCCGCTCGGTGCGGCGCGCGGTCAGCACCACCGCGAAACCGTCGGCCGCCAGCCGTCGGGCGGTCGCTGCCCCGATGCCGCTGCTGGCGCCGGTGACGACGGCGACCTTCTGCTCGGTCATGTCCCACTCCTCGTGTGTCCGGTCGGTGGACCGATCATCCCAAGGAGCGGCGGCCGGATGTTGTGAGCAAGCTCCCAGCCGTGGCATCTGTCTGCTGCCGACGGGGCACGACTACATTGCGTATCCAACCGGGCGTTAATCAGCGCTAACCCCCCTCACACCCCTCGCGGAGGACACCCATGGCAGCCGAGCCCCGCCGCACCGAGTCGGGCCTGCCGATCGCGCCGGTGTACGGCCCCGAGGCCCTGGCCGGCTTCGACGCCGCCGACCGGCTCGGCGCCCCCGGCCAGTACCCGTTCACCCGCGGCGTCTACCCGACCATGTACACCGGCAAGCCGTGGACGATGCGCCAGTACGCCGGCTTCGGCACCGCCGCCGAGTCCAACGCCCGCTACAAGCAGCTGATCGCCAACGGCACCATGGGCCTGTCCGTCGCCTTCGACCTGCCCACCCAGATGGGCTACGACTCGGACGCGGCGATCGCCTCCGGCGAGGTCGGCAAGGTCGGCGTGGCGATCGACAGCGTCGAGGACATGAGCGTGCTGTTCGGTGGGATCCCGCTCGGCGAGGTCTCCACCTCGATGACCATCAACGCGCCCGGCTCGCTGCTGCTGCTGCTCTACCAGCTGGTCGGCGAGGCCCAGGGCGTGCCGTCGAACAAGCTCACCGGCACCATCCAGAACGACGTGCTCAAGGAGTACATCGCCCGCGGCACGTACATCTTCCCGCCGAAGCCCTCGCTGCGGCTGATCGCCGACATCTTCCAGTACTGCCGGGCCGAGATCCCCAAGTGGAACACCATCTCGATCTCCGGCTACCACATGGCCGAGGCCGGGGCGAACCCCGCGCAGGAGATCGCCTTCACCCTCGCCAACGGCATCGAGTACGTCCGCACCGCGGTCGCCGCCGGCATGGACGTCGACGACTTCGCGCCCCGGCTCTCCTTCTTCTTCGTCTCCCGCACCACGCTGCTGGAGGAGGTCGCCAAGTTCCGTGCCGCGCGCCGGATCTGGGCCCGGGTCATGAAGGAGGAGTTCGGCGCGAAGAACCCCAAGTCGCAGATGCTCCGCTTCCACACCCAGACCGCCGGCGTCCAGCTCACCGCCCAACAGCCCGAGGTCAACCTGGTCCGGGTCTCGGTGCAGGCGCTCGCCGCCGTCCTCGGCGGCACCCAGTCGCTGCACACCAACTCCTTCGACGAGGCGATCGCCCTCCCCACCGAGAAGTCCGCCCGGCTCGCGCTGCGCACCCAGCAGGTGCTCGCCTTCGAGACCGACGTCACCGCCACCGTCGACCCGTTCGCGGGCTCCTACGTGGTCGAGGCGATGACGGACGAGCTGGAGGCCGCCGCGCTGGAGCTGATGGCCAAGGTCGAGGACATGGGCGGCGCCGTCGCCGCGATCGAGCAGGGCTACCAGAAGGGCGAGATCGAGCGCACCGCGTACCGCATCCAGCAGGAGCAGGACTCCGGCGCGCGGACCGTGGTCGGCGTCAACCGCTTCCAGCTCGACGCCGAGGAGCCCTACGAGCCGCTGCGGGTCGACCCGGCGATCGAGGCCCAGCAGGCCGAGCGGCTGGCCCGGCTGCGCGCCGACCGGGACTCCGCCGCCGTCGACCGCGCCCTCTCCCAGCTCCGCAAGGCCGCCGAGGGCAGCGACAACGTCCTCTACCCGATGAAGGAGGCGCTCGCCGCCCGCACCACCGTCGGCGAGGTCTGCGACGCCCTGCGGGGCGTGTGGGGCACCTACACGCCGGTCGACCGCTTCTGAAGCGCTCCCGCGCCGGGTCCGGGCCGGTGCTCGATCCGTGCCCGTGCCGCGACCTTGCCGTGGGACGCCTTCCGCTTCGCGCAGTTCCCCGCGCCCCTGACGGGGCGCGGGGTTTCTGTCGTTCTGCTTGCTTCGCAGCTCCCCGCCAGGGGCGCGGGCCGCAGGCCGGGACATGGCCGAGGGGCCGTCGGATCGGTCTCCGACGGCCCCTCGGTGGTGTTGCTGGGGTTACTTCTTGAGGGCGAAGGACTTGAAGAAGTTCTTGCCCGGGGAGCCGAGGCCGGTGGCGGTGTCGTAGCCCTTCGAGGCGGACAGGCCGTAGTCGGCGCCGATCTGGTAGAGGCGGACCTTCAGGGTGTTGTTGACGATGCCGAGGTCGACGACGTTGCCGCGCTTGCTGTGGTTGGCCTTGTCGTCGACGTCATTGAAGGCCTTGCTGCCGGCCCGGTCGTAGAGGGCCGGGTTGGCGAAGCCGAGGGCGCGGCCGCCGCGGGACTGGATGGCGTTGGCGAACATCGCCGCGGTCTCCGGGGCGGAGACCGAGGTGCCGCCGTAGCCGCCCTCGCTGTAGGCGCCGTTGTCGGTGTAGCCGACCAGGGTGGCGGCGACCAGGTCACCGCTCATCGCGATGTCGGGGGTGGCGCGCAGCGGGGTGGCGGAGTGGGTGCCGTCGGCCGCGGTCTTCGAGATGCTGTCCGGCACGACGCCCTGCTGGTACCACGGCTGGGCGAAGTCCTTGGAGACGCCGCCGCCACCGCCGAAGTAGAAGTTGCCCGGGAACGGGGTCCAGGACTTCTGGTCGGCGGAGAGCACCGAGCGCTTGTCGCCCATGGAGACCTCGCTGCCGTAGCGGCCGGCCTTGTTGTCGAGCTGGAGGGCGGTGCCGCCGACCGAGGTGACCCACGGGGAGGCGGACGGCCAGTCGGCCTGCGCCTGGTTGGTGTCGGCCTGGCAGTTGACGCCGGTGGCGGCCGCGCCCGGGGAGCTGTCGCCGCAGTCGCCCGAGGAGAAGGTGAAGCCGATGCCGGTCAGGGCGCCGAGCTGGAATATCTGGTTGTCGGCGGCGACCACGGCGGGGTCGATGTCCCCGCTCTTGCCGTGCATGATCTCGCCCCAGGAGTTGGAGACCACGTCGGCGAGGTGGTTGTCGACGACCTTGGCCATCGCGTCGTACAGGTCCTCGTCGTAGCAGGAGTTGCCGCCGACGTAGACGACCTGGGCGTCCGGCGCCAGGCCGTGCACCATCTCGACGTCCAGCGCCTCCTCGCCCGCCCAGCCGGCGGGGCCGCCGCACTCGTCCTGGTGGGTCCACTTGTCCGGGGTGACGTACTCGGTGTACTGGCCCGGGGCGAACGGCTGGTCGCCGTGCAGCGCGGAGAAGTGGTTGGCGTCCTGCTCCATGCTGGAGAGGCCGTAGGCGTCGATGATGGCGACCCGGGCGCCCTTGCCGGAGACCTTGGCGTCGGTGACGCCGTACGCCTTGCGGAGCTGGCTGGGGACGTACGAGCAGGGGGCGAACGGCTCGTTCTTCTCGTAGCCCTCGGGGGCGCCCTTGGCGATCTTGGAGCCGTAGCCGTCCTCGGAGCAGGTCGGCACGGTCGGCAGGGTGGCCGGGGCCTTCTTGTCCGGGGTGGCGAGCCGGGCGGCGGCGTTGGCGCGCTGCTCGGCCTCGCGGACCGAGGTCGCGGTGGAGGCGTTGGTGTGGATCGCGTCGGCCAGGCCGGAGACCGCGAGGACCGCGCCGGAGACCGAGGCGGGCAGCTGGGCGTCCTTCACCGGGGCGCGGTGGGTGCCGTCCTGGGTGCGGTAGTTGCGGAAGTCGGTGCCGAAGGCCTTGGCCATCGCCGCGGTCGAGCCGGACACCTGCACGTAGTGCGCGGTGGTGGCGGTGACGCCGAGGCCGGCGCCGGACACCCAGTCGGTGACGGCCTTGACCTGCTCGGGGGTGGCGCCGAACTTCTCCTGGGCCTGGGCCGAGGTGAGGAACTGGCCGTAGGCGGCGGAGTTCGGGTCGGAGACGGCCTTGGCGAGGGCGGCCAGGCCGCTCGCGTCGCGTCCGGCCAGGTAGATCCGGGCGGAGGCGGGGGCGGCGGAGTCCACCGCGCCCGCGTCGGCCTGCGGGGTGGCCCACTCGGGGTGGGTGCCGGGGAGCGTGCGGGCGCCCTCACCGGTGGGCGCGGCGGCCGAGGCCGGCACGGCCATGCCCAGGGTGGTGAGGATCAGTGCGGCGGCGACGGTGGCCGGCGCGATGCTCTTGGCGAGCTTGTTGCGCGCGATGGGCACGTCGGTCCCCCCTTCTCGTTTCGATGGAGCGTCGGCAGCCCCTCGTGAGGGCGCGACGAGCGCGCCGCGGGCGGAATGACCCCCCACCGCGGCACCGGAGTTGACTGTGCGGAAGCTGTCTATTCGGACTGGTGTGCGCAGCTCAAGAGCGGACCCGAAAGTTTTGCCCCGCCGTGACCCGATCAGGAGGAAACGTTTGGGCCGCCCGCCGCGCGGACCCCGGCCGGAGCGCCCGCCGTGTCCGGCCGCCGGTGCAGGTCGTTGCACAGGGCGGGCGAGCGATCGGAAGGGCAGGCAGAACCAAGTGACATACCCACCCCCGCGGCCGCTATGCGTCCATCCGGTGACCAGTTCGCCGGAACCCGGGCCAAAACCCCACCACCGGCCTACCCTTGTCAAGGTGAACGATCTCCAGCCGGCCGCCGCCGCCTCCGTCACCGCTGCCCGCCCCACCGCCGACCTGCGCGCCCGAGTGGCGGCCCACCAGGCCGAGTTGATCGAGCTGCGCCGTGACCTGCACCGGCACCCGGAGCTCGGCCGCCAGGAGTTCCGCACCACCCGGCTGCTCTGCGAGCGGCTGACCGCGGCCGGCCTGGAGCCCCGGGTGCTGCCGGGCGGCACCGGCCTGCTGGTGGACCTCGTCCCGCCGGGCACCGCGCCCGGCACCCCGCTGCTGGCCTTCCGCGCCGACATCGACGCGCTGCCGATCGACGACACCAAGCAGGACGTCCCCTACCGCTCCTCGCTGCCCGGCCGGGCGCACGCCTGCGGGCACGACGTGCACACCGCGGTGGTGCTGGGCGCCGGACTGGTGCTGGCCGAGGCGCTGGCCGCCGGGGAGTTGACCCGGCCGGTGCGGCTGATCTTCCAGCCCGCCGAGGAGATGATGCCCGGCGGCGCGCTGGACGTGATCGCGGCCGGCGGCATGGCGGGCGTCGGCCGGATCTTCGCGGTGCACTGCGACCCGAAGGTGCCGGTCGGCCGGATCGGCCTGAAGACCGGCGCGATCACCTCGGCCTGCGACAAGGTCCGGGTCGCGCTGGACGGCCCGGGCGGGCACACCGCCCGCCCGCACCTGACCACCGACCTGATCACCGCGATCGCCAAGCTGGCGGCCGAGCTGCCGGCCGCGCTCTCCCGCCGGATGGACCCGCGCTGGGGCGTCTCGCTGGTCTGGGGCCGGATCGCGGGCGGCTCGGCGCCGAACGTGATCCCGCTGCACGCCGAGCTGGAGGGCACCGTCCGCTGCCTGGAGCTGCCCGGCTGGCGGGACGCGCCGGAGGTGCTGGAGGAGCTGGTCGCGCACCTGGCCGAGACGCACCGGGCCAAGTGGACGCTGGACTACCACCGCGGCGTGCCGCCGGTGGTCAACGAGGCTTCCTCGATCGAGCAGTTGGACGCGGCGATGCACGCCCGGTTCGCGGCCGGGGACGGCCCGGTGGTCGAGCCGACCGAGCAGAGCCTGGGCGGCGAGGACTTCTCCTGGTACCTGGAGCACGCCCCGGGCGCGCTGGCCCGGCTCGGCGTCCGCGGCCCGCACGAGAAGGGCGTCCGGGACCTGCACCAGGGCGACTTCGACGCCGACGAGCGGGCGATCGGGATCGGCGTGGAGCTGTTCGCCGCGCTGGCGCTGGAGCACGCCCGGCTCTGACTTTCGAACGCGTTGTCGGGTTTCCGCGCCCCGGGCGGGTGTTTCGTGGTCGAATCCTGCGGACCGAACACCCAGGGGGAGGAACCCGCAGTATGCACACCACGACCAGACGCGGACTGCTGTTCGCCGCCGGCGCGACCGCCGCCGCCGGCCTCGCCGGGGCCCCGGAGGCCGCCGCGGCCGACGCCACGGCCGTGCCGCCCGTCGACTGGGAGAACGTCAAGGCCCACGGCGCCGCCGGCGACGGCAGCACCGACGACTGGACGGCCATCAGCGCCGCGATCGCGGCCTGTCGGCCCGGCGGAGTGGTGTACTTCCCGGCCGGGCAGTACGTGGTCACCGGTACCGTCGAGGTGCCCGCCCACGTCACGCTGGCCGGCACCGACGGCATCCGCTGGTTCAGCTACCTGAAGGACGCGTCCGGGGCCACCGTGCCCCCGCCGGTCTCGCTCAAGCCCAAGTGGGGCTCCTTCACCGGCACCGCGCTGGTCCGGCTGACCGGCCACGGCGCCCGCCTGCGCGACCTGGTGCTCGCCTCCGGCCGGGCCACCGACACCGCCGGCAACCCGGTGGACGGCCTGGTCGCGAACGGTTCGATCAAGGGCGTCCGGCTGCAGAACGTCGGCATCCACAACTTCCAGGGCTACGGGGTGCGCACCGGCTCCACCGCCGACGGCTTCCCCGGGGGCTGGGAGGTCTCGCACCTGATCGTCGAGTCCAACAAGGCCGGCGGCTGGTACTCCGGCAACGCCGCCGGCGCCGCCTTCTCCTTCGCCGACTCGATGTTCGACAACTGCGAGGCCGCCCTCAACGGCGGCGACGGCTGGTACTTCGGCGGCCTCGGCGCCACCGGCTTCACCGGGGTCCGGGCCACCTGGAACGGGGGCAACGGCTTCCACCTGACCGCCAAGTGCGGGCAGGTCGGCTTCACCGAGTGCCAGACCGACCGCAACACCCGCAACGGCTGGCTGCTGGAGTGCCAGCAGGTCGCGCCCGCGTACGCGCCCGCCCCGCACGTGGTCCTGCTGACGGGCTGCCAGGCCAGCCGGGACGGCCGGGGCGACAACGCCAACCCGGGCGGCTGGGCGGGCTTCCGGGTCACCGCCCCGGCCGGTGGCGACCCCGCCGTGCCGGTCGCGCTGACCGGCTGCGCCACCCACGTCTCCGGCGACGACACGGCCGGCGGCCTGCTCTCGCCGGACTACGGGGTGCGGGTGGACAGCGCGCTGCGGGTGCTGCTCACCGGCTGCGTGCTCACCGGCACACTGGCCAGCCTGCGGGACGACGCGGGCGCCGTGCTCGACACCGGCGGCACCATGCACAACCTGACCACCCGGGCCGGTGTCTCCTACGACGTCCCGCCACCCGCGCTCACCCCGGTCGGCAACGCGCCCCAGCCCGCCGACTCGGGCTTCCGCACCTGGTCCTTCGATCCGGCCTCCGGTTCCACCCAGAACACCCGGCTGACCCCGGGCAACGTCTACCTGGTGCGGGTGGAGACGCACCAGCCGGTGACCGTCTCGGCGGTGACGGTGCTGCTGGCGTCGGCCGGCGCCGGGTTCACCACCGGCAACCTGGCGGGCGTCTACGACCGCACCGGCCGGCTGCTGGCCCGCACCGCGGACCAGGCCGCCACCTGGTCGGACGGGGCCGGCTCGCTGCGCAGCATGCCGCTGACCGCGCCGGTCACCCTGCGCCCCGGCTTCCACTGGGTGGCGCTGCTGGCCAACGCCGCCACCCCGCCGGCCTTCGTCCGCGGCTCGACCTTCGACAACCCCGGCGCGTTCCTCAACGCCGCGCTGGCCCCGGCCGCCTACCGGGTCGCCAACCTGGCCGGCAGCGCCACCGCGCTGCCGGGCTCCTTCGACCCGGCGGCCAACCGCAACACCGTGACGCAGATGTTCTGGGTCGGCCTGACCTGACCCCCGGACGGTGCGGCCGCCGCGTCGGACGGGTTCGGCGCGGCTGCTTCTCGGGCTGCCGCGGGAGGCGTACCGTGGTGGCCCGATACCAGCCGGTAGTGACAGTCGGGTTACGCTCCTGCGGTACTGCGTCCGGATTTGCCCGGACGTGCGACCACATTTTGATAACAACCCGAATGGCTCCGCAGGCCGTAACACAACCGTGTTCTACGCGCGTTACGGTGGCGCTCGACCACGCCAACCGGGTGTGTGAGAAGGAGAAACTCCCTTGCGCCGTTCACTCAAGCTCGCCGCGGTCGTGCTCTCGGGTTCCCTGGGCATTGCCTCGCTCGCCGCCTGCGGCGCAAAGAGCACCGACAACAACAACTCCGGCTCCGCCAGCGCCGGCGCGGGCGGTTCCGCGATCAAGGTCGGCATGGCCTACGACATCGGCGGCCGCGGCGACCAGTCCTTCAACGACTCCGCCGCGCGTGGTCTGGACCAGGCCAAGACCGAGCTGGGCGCGACCGTCTTCGAGGCCGAGGCCAAGACGGGCGAGTCGGAGGGCGACAAGGAGCAGCGCCTCAAGAGCCTGGTGACCAGCGGCTACAACCCGGTCATCGCGGTCGGCTTCGTCTACCAGGACGCGGTCAACAAGGTCGCCAAGGACAACCCGAACGTCAAGTTCGCGATCATCGACTCCAACTCGCCCGACCAGCCGAGCAACGTCACCTCGCTGACCTTCTCCGAGGAGCAGGGCTCCTACCTGGCGGGCGTGGCCGCGGCCAGCAAGAGCAAGACCAACCACATCGGCTTCATCGGCGGCGTGCAGTCCGAGCTGATCAAGAAGTTCGAGGCCGGCTACGTCGCGGGCGCCAAGTCCGTGAAGTCGGACATCGCGGTCGAGGTCACCTACCTGACCACCCCGCCGGACTTCACCGGCTTCGCCGACCCGGGCAAGGGCAAGCAGGCCGCGCAGGGCCAGCTCGACAAGGGCGCGGACGTCATCTACTCCGCCGCCGGCTCCTCCGGCACCGGCGCCATCGAGGCCGTCTCGGCCGCGGGCAAGTGGGCCATCGGCGTCGACTCCGACCAGGCCAAGCAGCCGGCCCTGGACAGGTACAAGGACCACATCCTCACCTCGATGGTGAAGAACGTGAACACCGCCGTGTTCACCTTCGTCCAGTCCGCCAAGAGCGGCAGCGTCCAGGGCGGCGTGCAGAACTTCGACCTGAAGCAGGGCGGCGTCTCGCTGGCCACCACCGGCGGCTTCATCGACGACCTGAAGACCAAGCTCGACGCGGCCACCCAGCAGATCACCTCGGGCGCCACCAAGGTCCCGACCGCCCCGCAGGGCTGATCCACCCCGCCGCGCCGTCCCTGACCCGGGCGGCGCGGCGGTCTGAACCACATCTCACGGAAGGGGCTCGGACGGATGCGCCCACGGCGCGCATCCCCCGGGCCCCTGTCCGTTCCGCACCGCGACCCCGGTGTCCGGCTCCCCGAGCTTCCCCTGAGCCTCCAGCGCGACGAAGCGCCCGACGACCAGCAGGAGATCGCCATCACCCCCTCCGACTCCGTCCCCCCGGGCGGCACCCCCAGCGCGGGGACGGCGACACCGGCCGTCGCACTGCGCGGCATCACCAAGCGCTTCCCCGGCGTGGTGGCCAACCACGACATCGACATCACCGTCCGCCGGGGCACCGTGCACGCGCTGATGGGTGAGAACGGCGCCGGCAAGTCCACCCTGATGAAGATCCTCTACGGGATGCAGAAGCCGGACGAGGGCACCATCGCCGTCGACGGCGAGCTGGTGGAGTTCTCCACCCCCGCGGACGCCATCGCCCGCGGCATCGGCATGGTCCACCAGCACTTCATGCTGGCCGACAACTTCACCGTCTGGGAGAACATCGTCCTCGGCGGCGAGAAGCTGTACGGCATCGGCGCCGCCGCCAAGGCGAAGATCCGCGAGCTCTCCGACCAGTACGGCCTGGGCATCAAGCCGGACGCGCTGGTCGAGGACCTCGGCGTGGCCGACCGGCAGCGGGTCGAGATCCTCAAGGTGCTGTACCGCGGCGCCCGCATCCTGATCCTGGACGAGCCCACCGCCGTGCTGGTGCCGCAGGAGGTCGACGCGCTGTTCGACAACCTGCGCGAGCTCAAGGCCGAGGGCGTCACCGTCATCTTCATCTCGCACAAGCTGCACGAGGTGCTCTCGGTCGCCGACGCGATCAGCGTGATCCGCCGCGGCACCACCGTCGGCGACGCCGACCCGGCGACCGTGACGGCCCGTCAGCTCGCCGAGCTGATGGTCGGCGCCGAACTGCCCTCCCCGGAGAGCCGCGAGTCCACCGTCACCGACACCGAGATGCTCCGGGTCGAGGGCCTGCGGATCGCCAAGCCGGACGCCGAGGGCGTCGAGCGGGTGGTCCTGGACGACGTGTCGCTGCGCATCCGCAAGGGCGAGATCCTCGGCATCGCCGGCGTCGAGGGCAACGGCCAGGCCGAACTGGTCGAGGCCGTCATGGGCATGCTGCCGCTGGACGCCGGCACCGTCGTGCTGGACGGCGCCGACCTGACCGGCGCCCTGACCCGGGCCCGCCGGGAGGCCGGCATCGGCTACATTCCCGAGGACCGGCACCGGCACGGCCTGCTGCTGGAGGCCCCGCTCTGGGAGAACCGGATCCTCGGCCACGTCACCGAGCGGCCCAACTCCAAGGGCGTGCTGCTCGACCCGGCCGGCGCCCGCGCCGACACCCTGCGGATCGTCGAGGAGTACGACGTCCGCACCCCCGGCATCGAGGTCACCGCGGCCTCGCTGTCCGGCGGCAACCAGCAGAAGCTGATCATCGGCCGCGAGATGAGCCACGCGCCGAAGCTGCTGATCGCCTCCCACCCGACCCGCGGCGTGGACGTCGGCGCGCAGGCGCAGATCTGGGAGCAGATCCGCTCCGCCCAGCGCGAAGGCCTGGCGGTGCTGCTGATCTCCGCCGACCTGGACGAGCTGATCGGCCTGTCCGACACCATCCGGGTCATCTACCGCGGCCGCCTGGTCGCCGACGCCGACCCGGCCACCGTCACCGCCGAGGACCTCGGCACCGCGATGACCGGCGCCGCCCGCGGCCACCTGGAGTCCGCCCCGGAGGCCGTCGCCGAGGCGCAGGCGATCGCCACCGAGGGCACCGACGCCGCGCCGGCCGACACCGCGCCGGCCACCGACACCCCGTCCACCGACACCGCCGCCGACGACGACGCGCAGGCGGGGGAGTAGCCACATGACCAGTCCCAACGCCCCGGCCGCGCCCGCGGCCAAGCGCTCGCTGCGCGAGCGCGTCGACCTGGAGAAGGTCGGCCTCGCGCTGGCCGCGCCCGTGCTCGCGGTGCTGCTGTCGGCGGTCATCGCCGGCACCCTGCTGGCGGTCTCCGGCCGCGACCCGTTCGACGCCTTCTCCATCATGTGGAAGTACGGCACCGCCTCGGACGGCCAGGTCGCCACCCTGAACAAGGCCACCGTGTACTACCTGGCCGCGGCCGCCGCCGCGTTCGGGTTCCGGATGAACCTGTTCAACATCGGCATCGAGGGCCAGTACAAGCTGGCCATGATGTTCGCCGCGTACGTCGGCGGCCAGGTCGACCTGCCGGCCTTCCTGCAGATCCCGCTGCTGCTGCTGGTCGCCATGTGCGTCGGCGGCCTGTGGGCCTCGATCGCCGGTGTGCTGAAGGTCTACCGCGGCGTCAGCGAGGTCATCTCGACCATCATGCTGAACGCCATCGCCACCGCCGTGATCGGCGTGCTGCTGGTGCCCGGCATCTTCGCGCCGGAGACCAAGGGCGTCTCCAACTCGATCCAGACCGCCAAGATCTCCGAGTCCAGCCACTTCTTCGCGTTCGAGACCCAGGGCGGCACCCTGTGGGGCTTCCTCGTGATCGCGGTGCTGGTCGGCGTGGTCTTCCAGTTCACCCTGAACCGGACCCGGTTCGGCTTCGACCTGCGCGCCACCGGCCGCTCGGAGACCGCCGCCAAGGCGTCCGGCGTCAACGTCAAGCGCATGGTGATCACCTCGATCGTGGTCTCCGGCGCGCTGGCCGGCCTGGTCGGCCTGCCCGAACTGATGCAGAACACCCCGTACTTCGGGCAGAACGTGCAGACCGGCCTCGGCTTCATCGGCATCTCGGTGGCGCTGCTCGGCCGCAACACCCCGATCGGCATCGCGTTCTCCGCGCTGCTGTTCGCCTTCCTGGACGCCTCCGGCGCCCAACTGCCCACCCAGGGCGACTACCCGTCCGAGATCATCCCGGTGATCCAGGGCACCATCGTCATCTGCGTCGTCGTGGCCTACGAGCTGGTGCGCCGCTACGGCCTCAAGCGCCAGCAGCAGAAGGTCGGCGCCGAGCTCGCCGCCCAGGCCGCCGCGGCCGCCAAGAAGGAGGTGGCGGCATGAGCACCGCAGTCGCCGGAAAGCCCAAGTCGCCGGCCGCGCCGGCGAAGAAGACCAAGCTCACCTGGCCGGTGGTGCTGCTGCTGATCGCGCTCGCCCTGGTGGTCTTCGCCGCGGTCGGCGCGGCCACCGGCAACCACGGCCTGACCTCCTCCGGGCAGATCGGCGCCGCGCTGTCCTCCGCCGTGCCGATCGCGATGGCCGGCCTCGGCGGCCTGTGGTCCGAGCGCGCGGGCGTGGTCAACATCGGCCTCGAAGGCATGATGGTGGCCGGCACCTTCTGCGGCGCCTGGGGCGGTTTCCTGGTCAACCCCTGGGTCGGCCTGCTGGCCGGCATGGTGGGCGGCGCGCTCGGCGGCCTGCTGCACGCGCTGGTCACCGTCACCTTCGGCGTCGACCACATCGTCTCCGGCGTCGGCATCAACCTGCTGATCCCGGGCATCTGCGCCTACGTCAACCGGATCTACTACAAGGACTACGTGGTCGACGGCGCCGGCGCCAACCAGTCGCCGCCCGCCGACTCGCTGCCGACCTTCACCTTCCCCGGCCTGTCCAGCTGGCTCGGCGACCTCGAGAAGCACCACTGGTTCCTGGTCTCCGACCTGGCCGGCATCGTCCGCGGCCTGGTCACCGACCTGTCGGTGGTCACCCTGATCGCCGCCGCGCTGCTGGTCGCCAGCTACTTCCTGCTCTGGCGCACCGTGTTCGGCCTGCGGCTGCGCTCCTGCGGCGAGAACCCGACCGCCGCCGAGTCGCTGGGCGTCAACGTCTACAAGTACAAGTACCTCGCGGTGATCGCCTCCGGCGCCTTCGCCGGTCTCGGCGGCGCCTACCTGTCGCTGGTCGCCGCGCACTTCTACCGGGACGGCCAGACCCAGGGCCGCGGCTTCATCGGCCTGGCCGCGATGATCTTCGGCAACTGGATGCCGGGCGGCCTGGCCGCCGGCGCGGGCCTGTTCGGCTTCACCGACAGCCTCCAGCTGCGCGACGCCGACTCGGTGCACGTGCTGCTGCTGGTGGTGGCGATCGCGATGGCGCTGCTCACGCTCTGGCAGCTCTACCGCCGCCAGTGGGTGGCCGCCGCGATCGCCGCGGTGGTGGCCGGCGGCGTCGCCGCCTGGTACGCCTGCACCGACGAGGTGCAGCGCCCGCTGATCGTCGCCACCCCGTACGCCATCACCCTGGTGGTGCTGGCGCTCGCCGCGCAGCGGCTGCGGCCGCCGAAGGCGGACGGCGAGATCTACCGCAAGGGGCAGGGCAAGTGACGGCCGCGGCCGAGGCGTTCGACTGGGAGACGCTGCGCGCGGCGGCCCGGGACGCGATGCGCCACGCGTACGCGCCCTACAGCAAGTACCCGGTCGGGGCCGCGGCCCTGGTCGAGGACGGCCGCACCGTGGTCGGCTGCAACGTGGAGAACGCCTCGTACGGGCTCGGGCTGTGCGCCGAGTGCGGCCTGGTCTCCGCGCTGCACGCCTCCGGCGGCGGCCGGCTGGTGGCCTTCACCTGCGTGGACGGCGGCGGCGAGCTGCTGATGCCGTGCGGGCGCTGCCGCCAGCTGCTGTACGAGCACGGCGGCCCCGAGCTGCTGGTCGACCTGCCCTCCGGGGTGGCACCGATGAGCGAGGTGCTGCCGGACGCGTTCGGGCCGGACAAGCTCTGAGCTCCGGACAAGCTCTGAGCTGCTGCGAGTTGTAGCCCTTGCGGTTGTTACGCGCGTAGAGTGTCGTGGGAGGACATCCCGCGGCACTCTACGCATTTCACCCCCTCTGGAGCACGTGTATGGACGCCATCTCCGTCATCCGGGCCAAGCGCGACCGGGGCGAGCTGACCGACCCCCAGATCGACTGGGTCATCGACGCCTACACCCGGGGCGAGGTGGCGGACGAGCAGATGTCCGCCCTCGCCATGGCCATCCTGCTGAACGGCATGACGGCCCGTGAGATCAGCCGCTGGACCGACGCGATGATCCGCTCCGGCGAGCGGATGGACTTCTCCTCGCTCGGCGTCCCCACCGCCGACAAGCACTCCACCGGCGGCGTCGGCGACAAGATCACCCTCCCGCTGGCCCCGCTGGTCGCCGCCTGCGGCGCCGCCGTCCCGCAGCTCTCCGGCCGCGGCCTCGGCCACACCGGCGGCACCCTCGACAAGCTGGAGTCCATCCCCGGCTGGCGCGCCCTGCTCTCCAACGAGGAGATGCTCGACGTGCTGCGCTCCACCGGCGCGGTGATCTGCGCGGCCGGCGACGGCCTGGCCCCCGCCGACAAGAAGCTGTACGCGCTGCGCGACGTCACCGGCACCGTCGAGGCGATCCCGCTGATCGCCTCCTCGATCATGTCCAAGAAGATCGCCGAGGGCACCGGCGCGCTCGTCCTGGACGTCAAGGTCGGCTCCGGCGCGTTCATGAAGAACCTCGACGACGCCCGCGAACTCGCCCGCACCATGGTCGGGTTGGGCCGCTCGGCCGGCGTCGCCACGGTCGCCCTGCTCACCGACATGTCCACCCCGCTCGGCCTCACCGCGGGCAACGCGCTCGAAGTCCGCGAATCCGTCGAGGTCCTGGCCGGCGGCGGCCCCGCCGACGTCGTCGAACTCACCCTCGCGCTGGCTCGCGAGATGCTCGCCGCCGCGGGCGTGCACGGCAAGGACCCGGCGGACGCGCTCCGCGACGGCTCCGCGATGGACCACTGGCGCCGCATGATCGCCGCCCAGGGCGGCGACCCCGACGCGCCCCTCCCGGTCGCCCGCGAGCAGCACGTCGTCACCGCCCCCGCGAGCGGTGTCCTCACCGCCCTGGACGCCTACGCCGTCGGCGTCGCCGCCTGGCGCCTCGGCGCCGGCCGCGCCCGCAAGGAGGACCCGGTCCAGGCCGGCGCCGGCATCGAGCTCCACGCCAAGCCCGGCGACCCCGTCACCGCCGGCCAGCCCCTGCTCACCCTGCACACTGACACCCCGGACCGCTTCCCGTACGCCCTGGAAGCCCTCGACGGCGCCACCGCGATCGCCCCCGCCGGCACCGCCTTCACCCCGGCCCCGATCGTCCTCGACCGGATCGCCTGACGCACTGTCGGCGTCCTGCGCGCGTCAGGAGTACGTGCGCAGGACGCTCGTGTCGAGCGTCCAGGGGCCGACGGTGATCACGTCGCCGAAGGCGAAGTCGGTGCGGCGGGTGTAGCCGGGTTCGTCGTGAACGATTCCGGTGCCCTTGCGAGGGTCGACCAGCAGGTAGAGCGGGATGCCCATGGCCGCGTAGTCGGCGACCTTGGCGTGATAGTCGGTCTCGGAGTTGGACTTCGAAACGATCTCGACGACCAGCAGGATCTCGTGAGGCAGGAACGCCGGAGCCTCGTCGTCCAGCGCCGCCTCCGGGAAGACCATGAGGTCGGGGTTGCGGAGGCGTCCGTGGGACGGGTCGACCAAGTCGGCGCCACCGTGGGCGATGTAGCCGGGGTGGGTCTGCGGAAGCTGCCCGTTGAGCTGCTGAGCAATGCGGATCACCGCGAGTTCGTGCCGCTTCACCGGGGACATCATCATCACGATGGTGTCGTCCGCGATCTCGATCTTCCCTATCCCCGGAGTCTGCGGCAGCTGGTCGGCGATCTCGCGGAGCTGGGCGAACACGGCAGGGTCGATGCTCATGCCTGAAGTGTAGTGACGGTCCGCGCGCGGTGGGTGGCGTAGAGGGTGACGGCGGTGGCGCAGGTGGTGGCGGTGAGGGCGACGGTGGCGGTGCCGGGCCAGCCGGTGGCGTGGTAGGCGTCGGCGCCGAGGGTGCCGCCGAGGCTGTTGCCGAGGTAGTAGGCGATCAGGTAGAGGGCGGAGGCCTGGGCGCGGCCGGTGGTGGCGGTGCGGCCGACGGCGGAGGAGGCGGTGGCGTGGCCGGCGAAGAAGCCGGCGGTGATCAGGACCAGGCCGAGGAGGGCGCAGGGCAGCGAGTCGGGGAGGGAGAGCAGCAGGCCGGCGGCGGTGGTGCCGATCGCCAGGTAGAGGGTGCCGCGGCGGCCCCAGCGGGCGGTCAGCCGGCCGGCCGAGGCGGAGGACGCGGTGCCGACCAGGTAGACCACGAAGACCGAGGCGGCGACCGATTCCGGAAGCTGGAAGGGCGCCGAGACCAGCCGGTACCCGACGGTGTTGTAGACCGCGCCGAAGACCGCCATGAACAGCAGGCCGAGCGCGTACAGCCGTAGCAGCAGCGGGTTGCGCAGGTGCCCGGCGACGGTCGCGGCCAGCGCCCGGGCGTCCACCGGGGCGCGCCGAAAGTGCCGGGCCCGGGGGATCAGCAGCCGGAAGGCCAGCGCGGCGAGCAGTGCGAGGACGGCCGAGACGGCGAGCCCGCCGCGCCAGCCCCAGGCGGCCGCGGCCCAGCCGGAGACCAGCCGGCCGCCCATCCCGCCGATCGAGTTCCCGGCCACGTACAGGCCCATCGCGGAGGCCAGCGCCGTCGGGTGCACCTCCTCGGCCAGGTAGGCCATCGCGGTCGCGGGCAGCCCGGCCAGCGCCGCGCCCTGGAGCACCCGGAGCACGACCAGGGTGGTGAGGTCGGGGGCGAACGGCAGGGCCAGCGCGAGCAGGGCGGCGGCCAGCGTGGAGGCCGTCATCACGGCGGTGCGCCCGTAGCGGTCGGACAGGGCGCTGGCGGGCAGCAGCGCGAGGGCGAGTCCGAGGGTGGCGGCGGAGGCCGTCCAGCTGGCCCGGCCCGGGGTCAGCCCGAGGTCGGCGGAGAGGATCGGCAGCAGGCCCTGGGTGGAGTACAGCAGGACGAAGGTGGCGACGCCGGCCGCGAACAGCGCCAGGTTGGCGCGGCGGAACGCGCGGCTGCCGGGGCGCAGGCGCAGGTCGGCGGGAGGACTGGCGGGGGTGGGCGCGGTCGCGGGCGCCTCGGTACTGGCGGGCTGCATGGCGACGACGCTACGACCGCGCCCGCTGATGCGTCCAATACATGAATCGGCCATTATTCATGCTGTGACGTATGAGAGCAGCTCCGCGCCGGTGCGCCCCGCCGAGCTCGGTCCGGACGCCGAGGTGACGCTGCTGGTACCGCAGTTGGCCCAGTTCGTGGCGGTGGCCCGGCTGGAGCACGTGACCCGGGCCGCGCAGCTGCTCGGCGTGCCGCAGCCCACGCTGTCGCGCGCCGTCGCCCGGCTGGAGGACGAGCTGGGGGTGCGGCTGCTGGCCCGGCAGGGGCGCACCGTCCGGCTGACCCGGGCCGGGCGCATCCTGCTGGACGCCGCCGAACGCGCCCTCGCCGAGGTCGAGCGCGGCGTCGAGGCGGCCCGGGCGGAGGCCGACCCGGCGGCCGGCCGGGTCGCGTTCGGGTTCCTGCACACCATGGGCGCGGACGCGGTGCCCGCCCTGCTGCGCGGCTTCCGGGCCGGGCACCCGCAGGTGCGCTTCCAGCTCGTCCAGGACCACGTGGCCGCGATGCTGGAGCGGCTGCGGGCCGGGGAGCTGGACCTCTGCCTGGTCTCGCCGCTGCCCGACGCGCCCGACCTGACGGCCCGCCCGCTGGACGAGCAGCGGCTGTTCCTGACCGTCCCGCCCGACCACCGGCTGGCCGGGCGCCGCCGGGTCCGGCTCGCCGAGGTGGCCGAGGAGCCCTGGGTGACGGTCGAACGGGGGTACGGGCTGCGCCACATCGTCGAGGGCTTCTGCACCGAGGCCGGGTTCACCCCGCGGATCGCCTTCGAGGGCGAGGACGTCGAGACCCTGCGCGGCCTGGTCGCGGCCGGCCTCGGCGTCTCCCTGCTCCCGCCCGCCCTGGTACCCCGCCCCGGCGCGGTCGAACTGGAGGTCACCGCCCCGCGCACCCGCCGCGCCATCGGCCTCGCCTGGCCCGCCCACCGCCCCCTGCCGCCCCCGGCCGCGGCCTTCCGCGACTTCGTCCTCTCCCGCCGCGGCAGCATCCTGGCCCACGACTGACGGCCCGTCGGAAACCGGTCCGCCCGGGGCGACCCGCGGTCCGTGCGCATAGGGTGACCGGCGGGGAGGGGGTCGGGTCAGTGGGATTCACCGGTAGCGGGTTCGAGGTCGCGCCCACCGCGCAGGCGCTGGACCGCCACGGCGAGTTGGCCGCGGAGGCGGACCGGACGGGGGCGGTCCTGGTGCGCGGGACCAGGTCGGGCGAGCCGGTGGCGAGCACCGCCGGGCCCGGCCGCCGGATCGAGACGATGGCCTTCGGGACCGGGGCGGCCACCGGCGTGCTGGCACTGGGGAGTTCCGGTGGCGGCCTGCACCTGTGGCGGTTCGACCGTGGTGACGCGGACGACGCCCGGGTGGACCTCGGAGCCGAGCACCCGAACACGGTCACCGCGTCGGCCTGGAGCCCGGACGGCACCCGCCTGCTCTCCGGGGACGACGAAGGCGGGGTCCACCGGTGGGAGGTCCCGGCACCGGGGCGGTGGCGCGCCGGCGAGGTCGAGGCCGATGCCCCGGCCGCCCGTCCGGTGCAGTGCCTCGCCTGGCACCCGGACGGGCGGAGCTTCGCCGTCGGACACCAGTACGGGCGGCTGCAACTCCGGGACGTCGGCAGCGGCGCCCTGCTGCGGACGTTCCGGGAGCACGGCCGGTGGTCCGGCGCGCTGGCCTTCGACCCGGCCGGGGCGTGGCTGGTCGAGGGCGGGCGGGACGCCGACCTGATCTGGTACCCCGATCGGGTGGAGCCGCTCGTGCTGCCCGGCGGCCACCGCACGCATGCGGTGGCGGTCGCCCCGGACGGGACGACGGTCGCGGTCGGCGGCCAGGGCCGCAAGGTCCGGCTGTGGGACTCCCGGACCGGAGCGCCCGGAGCCGGACTCGGCAGCCTGGGCGGCTGGATCGAGGCGGTGGCGTTCTCCGCCGACGGCCGCGAGGTCGTGGCCGTCGACGCGGACCGCACGATCGCCCGCTGGGACGTGCGGACCGGAGAGCTGCTCACCGCCCTCGGCCCGGCCGGGCGCGAGTCCTACCGGCCGGAGCCGGGGAGGCCGGTGCGGGAGTGGGAGCGGATCGCGGCCGCGTACGACTGGAGCCGGCTGCCGTGCACCTGCAAGCAGGGCGCGCGCCACGTGCCGGGCGACTTCGCCCGGATGCTGGCCGCCCGGACCGAGGCCGAGGTGGACGCGACCCGGCTGCTCGACCACCCGGTGCGAGGGGGCCTGGCCTCCGAAGCCGCCCTCCCGGTCGCCCGGATGGCGCTGGCGGCCTTCCGGGCGGGCGGTCTCCCGGCGGCGGCCCTGCGCGGGGTGACGGCGCTGATGGGTTACTGCGCGGACAGCGACTCCAACGGGGAGGCGTACGACAACGGTCGGCCCGACCTCGGGGCGGAGTGCCGCGAGGCGCTGCTCGAAGGGGTGCCGCTGTACTACGGGACCCTCGCCACCACCCTCGACAACGAGGTGTCGAGTTTCATGATCGACCTGCTGCGGGACCTGGGGGAGGACGGGGAACGGGTCATGGCCGTCTTCGAGGCCGGACCGCAGTAGGCATCCCGCGCGTGGGTTGTTCACCTCGGGTTCGTCCGGACGGGGCGGCGTGGCGGTAGGCGATCTACGCGCGTAGGCGCTATGCTCCGGCAATGGAGAAGCAGATCACTCTCGCGGGCACCACGGCCCCGCGCATCCCCACGCCGGAGCAGATCGCCCGCGCCCCCAAGGTCCTGCTGCACGACCACCTGGACGGCGGGCTGCGGCCGGAGACCGTGGTCGAACTGGCCGCCGACTGCGGCTACGAAGGGCTGCCGACCACCGACCCGAAGGAGCTCGGGGTCTGGTTCCGGGAGGCCGCCGACTCCGGCTCGCTGGAGCGGTACCTGGAGACCTTCGCGCACACCTGCGCCGTGATGCAGACCCGGGACGCGCTGGTCCGGGTGGCCGCGGACTGCGCCGAGGACCTGGCGGCGGACGGCGTGGTGTACGCCGAGGTGCGCTACGCCCCCGAGCAGCACCTGGAGGCCGGGCTGACCCTGGACGAGGTGGTCGAGGCCGTCAACGAGGGCTTCCGGCTGGGCGAGGCGAACGCCCGGGCGCGCGGCCACCGGATCCGGGTCGGCACGCTGCTGACCGCGATGCGGCACGCCGCCCGCTCGCAGGAGATCGCCGAGCTGGCGAACCGTCACCGCGACCGCGGCGTGGTCGGGTTCGACATCGCGGGCGCCGAGGCCGGCTACCCCCCCACCCGCCACCAGGCCGCCTTCGACTACCTCAAGGGCGAGAACAACCACTTCACCATCCACGCCGGCGAGGCCTTCGGCCTGCCGTCGATCTGGGAGGCGCTGCAGTGCTGCGGCGCCGACCGGCTCGGCCACGGCGTGCGGATCGTGGACGACATCACGGTCGGCGAGGACGGCCGGGTCGAGCTGGGCCGGCTGGCCGCGTACGTGCGCGACAAGCGCGTCCCGCTGGAGATGTGCCCGACCTCCAACCTGCAGACCGGCGCCGCCGCCTCGTACGCCGAGCACCCGATCGGCCTGCTCAGCGGCCTGAAGTTCCGGGTCACCGTCAACACCGACAACCGGCTGATGAGCGGCACCAGCATGAGTCGCGAGTTCGAGCACCTGGTGGGGGCGTTCGGCTACACGCTGGCCGACCTGGAGTGGTTCACCGTGAACGCGATGAAGTCGGCGTTCCTGCCGTTCGACGAGCGGCTGGCGATGATCAACGACGTGATCAAGCCCGGCTACGCCGAGCTCAAGGCGGAGTGGCTGTTCGGCCCGCGCGGCTGACGGACCGTCGGACGATCGACGCGGGGAGATGGTCGGACTTATCACTCTCCGGAGTGGTCGGGCTTTGAACCGGGCGTGGCCTTCTCACTACGGTGGGCCGGTCACTGCTGACTCGGTGTGACGGCAGGCTTCCTGTGGTTCTCGGGCGTCCGCCGCCGCACCGGCCCGACCAGGACTGAGGACGACACATGAAGCAGGCCACTCTGAAGGCCGCCGGCACCGCGGTGCTCGGCATCGCGGTCGCCGCCGTCGCGACGGGCTCCGCCTCGGCCGCGCCGGTCACCCCCGGCGGCCTCGGACTGCCGACCGGCGCGCTCACCAACCCCGCCGTGACCGGCGCCGCCACCGGTGCCGTGAGCAAGCTGCCCGGCGGCGACCAGCTCGGCACCGTGACCGGCACCCTGAGCCCGACCGCGCCCGCCCCGGCCGCCGCCCCCGCCGCCGAGCAGGCCCCGCAGGCGATCGAGCAGACCGGCCCGGGCGGCCCGGAGCAGGCCGCCCCCGCCGCCGCCCCGGTGCAGGAGGCCGCGCCCGCCGCCGCCAACCGGATCGGCAGCCTGGACTCCGTCCCCGGCGGCCAGGGCCTGGCCAAGACCCCGGTCGGCAGCGTGATCGGGACGCTGGGCGGCCTGTCCCCGGCCAACGGCGGCGGCGCCCCGGGCCTGCCGGGCCTGCCGGGCCTGGGCGGCTGACGCCGCGTCACCGACGTCGACGGAGGGGCCGTCCCGCACGATGCGGGACGGCCCCTCCGTCGTGCGCGCGGGGGGTCACGGCTCCTGGGGGAGCAGCAGCCAGAGCGCCAGGTAGATCAGGAACTGCGGGCCGGGCAGCAGGCAGGAGGCCAGGAAGACGATCCGGACCGTCCACGGGGTGTAGCCGAAGCGCTTGGCGATGCCCGCGCAGACACCGGCGATGACGCGGCTGTGACGGGGGCGGGCGAGGGTGCTCATCTTCTTCTCCCTGCTGGGCGGTCGGTCCGGCCGGTGCGGTCCGTTCGGTTCGTTCTCCATCCTCCGGCCGCGACCGGTGCCTCCGCGTCCGCCGCGATGCCGATCCGGACCCCGATCCGCTCCTCGTCCGGAGGGAGCCCGGACTCGGGGTCCGCTCGGGGTGCACCCCGAGGACGGCGGTGCGGGGCGCCCACCTGGGGCGATCCGGATAAAGGCCAGGTAAAGAGGATGGAGGTGGCGCACAGGTCCTCCCAGCGGACTGTCAGACTCGCGCGTCCGACAGTCATATGGAATTGGGAACAGCTCTGATGCGCACCAACCGCCTGCTCACCGTCACCGTGTTGTCCGCCCTCGCGGTGACGGGCCTGGCCGCCTGTGGGGCCAAGGTGGACGGCGGCAAGGGCTCCGCCGCCGCCCCGGCCACCGCCTCCGCCGCCGCGACGGGGGCCGCCGCGGGCGGCGGGCTGGCGGCGCTCGGCTCGGCCGAGATCGTGAAGAAGGCGCAGGAGGCCGGGGCCGCGCTCACCGCCGTCAAGATGACCTTCAAGATCAAGGACACCGACGGCGAGGTCAGCGGCGACATCGCGGTCGACGGCAGCGGCAACTGCGCGGGCTCGGTGGCCATCGCCGGCCAGGGCAGCACCGAGGTGCTCCGCAGCGGTGGCACGGTCTGGATGAAGCCGGACGCCGCGCTGCTGAAGACGACCGCCCCGCAGGCGGGCGGCGCGCTGCTCGGCAAGTGGCTGACCGTGGCCAAGGGCAGCGCCGGCGGGGTCGCCGAGTTCACCACCTTCTGCGACCTGGGTCTGAAGACCCAGCAGAGCATCGGCAAGGACGACAGTGGCGTGAGCGACCCGGGCACCAAGGGCCCGGCGAAGAAGGTCGACGGCGTCGACGCCGTCACCGTGGTGTTCAAGGACTCGGACGGCACCCGGGCCGAGGCGGCCGTCGCCGCGCAGGGCACGCCCTACCTGATCTCGCTGGACCTCGGCGCCGACGGCTTCATGAAGTTCACCGACTTCGACAAGCCGGTGCGGGTGACCCCGCCGGCCGCCTCCCAGGTCGTCGACGGCAGCAAGTACTTCGGCTGACGGACCGTCGGCAACGGCTCCGGCACGGACTCGGGTTCCGGAGCCGTTGCGGACTCGGGTTCCGGGGCCGGTGCGGGCCCGCCCGCCCGGTGCCGGTCCAGGGCGCGCAGCGGGGGGACCAGCAGCAGGTGGGCGAGGGCCGCGCCGAGGGTCCCGAGCAGGATGTCGTCGACGTCCAGGACGTGCCCGGGGGCCCAGCCCTCCAGGAATTCGAGGGCGGTGGCGAGCAGCGCGGCCGCGCCGGTGGTGCGCAGGAAGGAGAGCAGCCGCCCGCGGGCCGGGGTGCCGAAGGCGAGCGGCAGCAGCACGCCGACCGGCGCGAGCGGCAGGAGCCCGGCGGCCAGCGGGCCGAGCACGTGCAGGCCGCCGAGGGACAGCACCCGGTGCACCGAGGCCAGCGGCGTCAGGTTGGACGGGGCGGTCCAGGGCGCGGGCACCGGCCGCAGGCTCAGCCAGCAGAGCACCAGCAGCTGGACGGCCAGCAGCACCCGGGCCGCCGTCCGCAGCCGGTACGGGGCCGCCGGGTCGACGGGCCGTCCGGCCGCCTCCCCGGTCGCCTGGTCGCTTCGCGCGGTCGTGTGCACACCGCGGGAGACGCCCCCGCGCCGGGGCCGGTTCCGGTCGGACGGGTGACCTGGATCGCTTCCCGCACCCGGGACGCGCACACCGGCCCCGGGCCGGTTCAGGGGCAGCGGCTGGGCGTGGGGGCGCCGAACACCGGCGGGCCGGTCTCCGTCACCAGCGGCGAGGGCACCGCGCTCGCGGCGGCCGGCGGGCGCGCGGCGGCGGAGGTCGGGCCGGGGGCGGGCCGGGTGCCCGAGCCGGTGGGCGAGGGCACGGCGGCGGCCGCGGGGGCCAGCGGGACCGGCGGCGGCTCGGCCGGGCAGGCGGTCCGGCTGGCGGGCGCGCCCGCGTCCACCGGCACGTCGGTGGCCCGGATGCCGCAGCCGGTCAGCAGGGCGGCGGCCAGCAGGGCGCCGAGCGCCGCGGGCAGGGCGCGGGGGCGGGTCATCGGGCGTCCTCCGGGCCGGGCGCGGGCGGCTGGGTGAGCGGCAGGGTCAGGGTGAAGACCGCGCCGACGCCGTCCGGGTTGTTCGCGGCGGTGATGTCGCCGCCGTGGATGCGGGCGTTGGCCTCCGCGATCGACAGGCCCAAGCCGCTGCCCTCGGAGCGGGCCCGGCCCTTGTCGGCCTTGTAGAAGCGGTCGAAGACGTGCGGCAGCACGTCCTCGGGGATGCCGGGGCCGCCGTCCGAGACCGAGACCACCACGGTGTGCGCCGCGTCGTCCTGGCGGACCCTCACCTTGACCGGGGAGCCGCCGTGCTTGAGCGCGTTGCCGATCAGGTTGGCGAACACCACGTCCAGCCGGCGCGGGTCGACGACGGCCAGGATGCCGCGCGGGGCGTCGAGTTCGACCGCGTCGTACCAGGCCCGGCCGTCGATGCAGGACATGATCAGGTCGGCCATGTCGACCTCGTCGGCGACCAGCTTGGCGGTGCCCGCGTCGAAGCGGGTCACCTCCATCAGGTTCTCCACCAGGTCGGAGAGCCGGCGGGTCTCGGAGACCACGATCCGCACGGCGGGCTCGATCATCGGGTCCAGGGCGTCGGCCTCGTCCTCCAGGATGTCCGTCACGGCGGTCATCGCGGTCAGCGGGGTGCGCAGCTCGTGCGACATGTCGGCGACGAACCGGCGGGACTGCGCCTCGCGCGCGCTCAGCTCGGCCACCTGCTCCGACAGCGACTCCGCGGTGCGGTTGAACGTCCGTGCCAGGTCGGCGAGTTCGTCGTTGCCCTCGACGTCGAGCCGGGTGTCGAGCTTGCCCTCGCCGAGCCGCCGGGCGGCGTCCCCGAGCCGGCGCACCGGCCGCAGCACGGTCGCCGAGGCGCCCTGGGCGAGCAGCGCGGAGCCGATCAGCGCGAGCAGCGTGGCGACCGCCAGCGACCAGCCGAGGGTGTTCAGGTCGGCCCGCTCGTTCTGCAGCGACTTGAACATGTAGACGGTCGGCCCGTTCGGGACCACCTTCGTCCCGCCGATCACGTACGGCCCGGCCAGGTTCGCCCGCTGCCAGTACAGGTGGTACTCGTACGGGTTGCCCGGGCCGATCTCGCGCTGCTTGTTCACGGCGGTCACCAGCGCCGCCGGGACCTGCTTCGCGGTGAACGTCAGCGGGTTGGAGGAGGCGGTGCAGCCGGGCAGCGCGTCGTCGACCACCACCACGTCGTACGCCAGCCCCGAGCTCGCCACCTGCCCGGCCAGCGTCGACAGGTCCGGGCAGGCCGGGTGCAGCGGCAGGGTCGAGACGTTCCGGGTGACCGACACCCGGAAGTCGTTCAGCGCGGTGTTCTGGGCGCGCCGGAGCACCGCGTCGCGGTTCAGCCAGTAGGCGATGCCGGACGCGCACACCGCGGTGATCAGCGCCACCGCGGCGAACACCGCGATCAGCCGGACCCGCAGCGAGCTGAGCCGCCGCCAGGAGGCCGAGCGGGCCCAGCGGGAGGCGGGCTGGTACTCCGTCAAGAAGGACTCACCGAACCGTCGGGGATCAAGGAGGAACGGGGGAGGGCGGGCTCAGGCCGGCGGGTCGAGCCGGTAGCCGACCCCGCGCACGGTGCGGATCAGCGTCGGCGCGGACGGCACGTCCTCGACCTTCGCCCGCAGCCGCTGCACGCAGGCGTCCACCAGCCGGGAGTCGCCCAGGTAGTCGTGCTCCCACACCAGCCGCAGCAGCTGCTGGCGGGACAGCGCCTGCCCGGGACGGCGGCTCAGCTCCAGCAGCAGCCGCAGCTCGGTCGGCGTCAGCTGGAGGTCCTGGCCGTCCTTGGTGACGGTCATCGCCGAACGGTCGATCACCACGCCGCCGTACGCCGCCGAGTCCGAGCTCTCCCGCTCGCCGCGGCGCAGCACCGCGCGGATCCGGGCGTCCAGCACCCGCGGCTGCACCGGCTTGACCACGTAGTCGTCGGCGCCGGACTCCAGGCCGACCACCACGTCGATGTCGTCGGAGCGCGCGGTCAGCAGGATGATCGGCAGCTGGTCGGTGCGCCGGATGCGTCGGCACACCTCGAAGCCGTCGATGCCCGGCAGCATCACGTCGAGCACGATCAGGTCCGGGCGCTGTTCCTTGAACAGGCGCAGACCGTCCTCGCCGGACGCCGCGGCGGCGATCCGGTGACCCTGGCGGGTGAGGGCGAGTTCGAGGCCGGTGCGGATGGCGTCGTCGTCCTCGATCAGAAGCAGGAAAGGCACGGGGGTCATTGTGTCCCACCCGGGCCCGGGAAGCACCCACCCGGGTGACCCCCGCGCACCCGGGAACCGGATGGGCCCGCTCCGGCGTCGGCATCGACGGAGCGGACGCACGTCCGCTCCCGGTCGCCCTTGTGACAGCCCTGTGACAGTCGACGGACACCGCCATGACGCGCGGACGGCAGGATTTTTCTCGTCGCCGCAGGAGGACCCGGTCCGGTACCGGCCGCCGCGGCGGGCAGAGAACCGCTCGTACCGACCATGGGGGTGCCCGATGACCGCAACGCTGAAGACCCGAAACACCGGGCCGCGCGCCGCCGTCCTGGGCACCACCCGGACGCGGCACGAGGAGGAGAACGCCGGCAACGTGCTCGTACGGGGGTGCGCGCACAACGCCGGGACCCGCCGCCCGGTCGTGGGGACCAGGGGCGGCGGGGACACCACCCACGGCCGGTCGGCCGGTAACAAGGCTGCCGGGGTGGCCGAGGGGCGGATGCTGCGGGTCGCTCCGCAGACCTTCCGCGGGGAACGGGCCGACCAGGGAGGCGCGCAGGGGGAGCACCCGGCCGCCGCGGCGGACGAGGCGCGCGACATCGCCGAGTTCACCGCGTACGTGCGCGAGCGCCGCGCCTCCCTGTACGCCACCGCCTACCACCTGACCGGCGACCGCTACGAGGCCGAGGACCTGCTGCAGTCCGCGCTGTTCTCGACCTACCGGGCCTGGGGGCGGATCACCGACAAGGCCGCGGTCGGCGGCTACCTCCGCCGCACCATGACCAACCTGCACATCTCGGCCTGGCGCCGCCGCAAGGTCAACGAGTACCCGACCGAGGAGCTCCCCGAGCACGCCGGCGACACCGACGCGATGGGCGGCACCGAGCTGCGCGCCGTGCTCTGGCAGGCGCTCGCCAAGCTCCCCGAGAACCAGCGCACCATGCTGGTGCTCCGCTACTACGAGGGCCGGACCGACCCGGAGATCGCCGACATCCTCGGCATCAGCGTCGGCACCGTGAAGAGCTCCATCTGGCGCGCGCTGCGCCGGATGCGCGAGGACGAGCAGCTCAACCGCTCCGGCGACACCGTGCACGCCTTCGGCGAGCTGGTCGCCTGACGCAGTGTCAGGACTCCCGTCGGGGGGACGGGTGGTGGGGGACAGGGCACGGGACACGGCGGCCGACTCGGGGGAGCGGCCACCGGGGGGCGTCCGGTGCTCCGAACGGCAGGCGGGCCCCGGTGCGGGGGGAAACGGCACCGGGGCCCGCCTCCGTCGTGCCGCCGTCGTGGGGGGCACCCCCGTCGTGCCGCCCGCGGCGGTGGCGGCCCGGCCGTGACAATGACCCGATGAGCGACGATCCGGCGGCCGACGGCCTCCGCCCCGAGTCCCCGCAGGCCCGCGCCGACCGGCGGCTGATCGAGATGCTGCAGGAGCTGCGGGTGCTGCAGACCGGCGTGCAGATCGTCTTCGCCTTCCTGCTCGGCGTCGCCTTCACCCCGCGCTTCACCGCACTCGACGACTTCGCCCAGGACCTGTACGTCGCGGTGCTGCTGCTCGCGGTGCTCGCCGCCGCCGTGCTGGCCACCCCCGTCGCCCTGCACCGGGCGCTGTTCCACCACCCCGACCGGGCCCGGATCGTGAAGGTCTCCGCCCGGATCGCCCAGGTCGGCCTGGTGCTGCTCGCCGCGGCGCTCACCGGCGCGGTGCTGCTGGTGCTCACCGTGGTGCTGGGCGCCGCCGTCGCCGGGCCGATCACCGCCGCCGTGGCGCTGGTCTTCACCGGCCTGTGGTTCGTGCTGCCGTGGACGGTCCGCCGTCGGCTGCCCGATGCCCCCGGGTGAGCCCGGTGACGGGCGGTCAGTGCGCGTCGGCGGTGTGCAGCACGTCCTGGGCGCGGTTCGGGCCGCGCAGCACCAGGGTCTCCACCACGTCCGCGCAGCGGTCCAGCAGGGCGGGCAGCGCCTCCTGCTCGGCGGTGGCGGTGCGGGTGGTCAGGCCGTGCCAGGCCGCCCCGTGCCGCTCGGCCAGCCGCTCCGCGACCAGGAAGCCCGCGTTGTGCCGGGTCCCCGTGTACCGGCGGGTCGGATTGCCCAGCCCCGCCACCAGCCGGCGCTCGACCGTCCCCCGCACCCCTCAGACCAGTTCGGCGGGCAGCTGCCGGGCCACCGCGGAGATCCGCCGGCCCGCCTCCAGCCCCGAGCAGGCGTACGAGCCCAGCTCGACCTGCCGGGCGACGATGCCGCGCTCCGCCCGCATCAGCCGTAGGCCCCGGCGCACCAGGTACGGCACCGACTTGCGGCCCTCCCGGACGTCCCGCCGGAACCGGCGCCAGGCCGTGGTGGCGGGCTTGTTGCGCAGGCACAGCGCGTCCCCGAGCAGGCCCTCGGCGGCGCAGCGGCGCACCAGTTCGGCGGCGAAGATGCCCTCCGCGACGAAGGCCGCGGCCCCCGCCAGGTCGAGCAGGTGGCTGCCGCTGCGGCCGTTCGCCGGGATCGAGTACACCGGCACCTCGGCCCGGCCCTCGAACACCAGCGTCCGGATCGCCGCCAGCGCCTGTTCCGCGTGCCAGGACTCCGGCGAGTCCCAGTCCGTCCCGCCCCCGTCCGGGAGCTCCGGGAGCGACGGGTCGTCACCGTCCTTGTAGAAGTCGTCGAGCTGCAGCACCGGCAGCCCGCTGCGCTCGGCCAGCGAGGACTTTCCCGACCCCGAGGGGCCCGACAACAGGATGACCCGGGATATCGGGCGGCGGTTCAGCGGCGTGTCACTCACGGGAAACCAGTCTGCGGCATGGGACGGGCAGGTGGTAACCCGCCGAACGGCCCGATCACGGTGCGTGCGGGCATGAGGACGGGCCCGCACCAGGGGGGAGAAGTGCGGGCCCGTCGCGGCCGTCCGGCCCCCGGGGGGGATAGGGGCACGGTGGACGGCCGGTCTGTGTGGAGTTGGCGGCCGGCCGGGGGCTAGATGCCCATCGGGTGCCAGACCGTCTTCGTCTCCAGGAAGGAGAGCAGCCGCCCGGTGCCGGGCGCGGCCGTCCAGTCCTCGGCGGACGGGTCGGCGGCCGGTCGGACCACTCGCTTCAATGTATCCGCCGCCGCGGCCTCCAGGGCCGCCGCCGCGCCGGGGCCGTCCGGGTCGATCGCCCCCGCCAGGTCCAGCGCGTTGACGTCCTGGTGCGAGGCCAGCGTCGGCGCGAGGTCCGCCGTCCGGCCGGAGAGCAGGTTGACCACGCCGCCCGGCACGTCCGAGGTGGCCAGCACCTCGCCCAGCGACAGCGCCGGCAGCGGGGCCTGCTCGGCCGCCGCGACCACCACGGTGTTGCCGGTGGCGATCGCCGGGGCGACCACCGAGACCAGGCCGAGCAGCGAGAAGCCCGTCCCGGCCCGGGGCGCGAGGACGCCCACCACGCCGGTCGGCTCCGGCGTCGACAGGTTGAAGAACGGCCCCGCCACCGGGTTCGCGCCGCCCGCGACCTGCGCGACCTTGTCGGTCCAGCCCGCGTACCAGACCCAGCGGTCGATCGCCGCGTCCACCAGCGCCGCCGCCTTCCGGGCGCCCACGCCCTCGGCGGCGGCCACCTCGGCGGTGAACTGCTCGCGGCGGCCCTGCAGCATCTCCGCCACCCGGTACAGCACCTGGCCCCGGTTGTACGCGGTGGTGCCCGACCAGCCCTTCACGGCCGCGCGGGCCGCCAGCACGGCGTCCCGGGCGTCCTTGCGGGTGCCCAGCGGGGCGTTGGCCAGCCACTGGCCCTTGGAGTCGGTCACCTCGTACACCCGCCCGCTCTCCGAGCGCGGGAACTTCCCGCCGACGTACAGCTTGTAGGTCTTGAAGACGTCAATGCGCGTTGTGGTCTCAGACATCGAGGTACGCCTCCAGGCCGTGGCGGCCGCCCTCGCGGCCGTAACCGGACTCCTTGTACCCGCCGAACGGCGAGGTCGGGTCGAACTTGTTGAAGGTGTTCGCCCACACCACGCCCGCCCGGAGCCGGTTCGCCATCCACAGGATGCGCGAGCCCTTCTCCGTCCAGATGCCTGCGGACAGGCCGTACGGGGTGTTGTTGGCCTTCTCCACCGCCTCGGCCGGGGTGCGGAAGGTCAGCACCGACAGCACCGGCCCGAAGATCTCCTCGCGGGCGATCCGGTGCGCCTGCGAGACGCCGGTGAACAGCGTCGGACGGAACCAGTAGCCCGCGCCCGGCAGTTCGCACTCCGGCGCCCAGCGCTCGGCGCCCTCCTGCTCGCCCGCCGCGGCCAGCTCGGTGATCCGGGCCAGCTGCGCGGCCGAGTTGATCGCGCCGATGTCGGTGTTCTTGTCCAGCGGGTCGCCGACCCGCAGGGTGCCCATCCGGCGCTTGAGCGCGTCCAGCAGCTCGTCCTGCACCGACTCCTGCACCAGCAGGCGGCTGCCCGCGCAGCACACGTGGCCCTGGTTGAAGAAGATGCCGTTGACGATGCCCTCGACGGCCTGGTCCAGCGGCGCGTCGTCGAACACGATGTTCGCCGCCTTGCCGCCCAGCTCCAGGCTCAACTTGGTGCGAGTGCCCGCCAGTTGACGGGCGATCGAACGGCCGACCGGGGTCGAGCCGGTGAACGCGACCTTGTTGACGTCCGGGTGCGCGGTCAGCGCGGCGCCGGTGCGGCCGTCGCCGGTGACGATGTTCACCACGCCCTTCGGCAGGCCCGCCTGGCGGCAGATCTCGGCGAACCGCAGAGCGGTCAACGGCGTGGTCTCGGCGGGCTTCAGCACCACCGTGTTGCCGGTGGCCAGCGCCGGGGCGATCTTCCAGGCCAGCATCAGCAGCGGGAAGTTCCACGGGATGACCTGCGCGGCCACGCCGAGCGGCTTCGGGTTCGGGCCGTAGCCCGCGAAGTCCAGCTTGTCGGCCCAGCCCGCGTAGTAGAAGAAGTGCGCGGCGACCAGCGGCAGGTCGACGTCGCGGGTCTCGCGGATCGGCTTGCCGTTGTCGATCGACTCCAGCACCGCCAGCTCGCGGCTGCGCTCCTGGACGATCCGGGCGATCCGGAACAGGTACTTGGCGCGCTCGGAACCCGGCAGCGCCGACCAGTCGGCGAACGCCTTCCGGGCCGCCCGCACCGCGCGGTCCACGTCCTCGTCGGTGCCCTGGGCGAACTCCGCGAGCACCTGCTCGGTGGCCGGGTTGACGGTCTTCAGCGCCTCCGAGCCGGAGGAGTCGACGAACTCGCCGCCGATGAAGTGGCCGTAGCTGGTGGCCAGTTCACCTGCGGCGGCCGGGGACTCCGGGGCCGGGGCGTACGCGAACAGGCCGGAGCGCTTCACGGGCTGCTCGGCGGGGGCCGCGGGGGCCGACGCGGCCGCCGGGGTCGCGGCCGGGGTCTTCTTGTTGGTCTTCGCCATCGTCCTCAGTCCACCGTCACGTAGTCGGGACCGGAGTACCGGCCGGTGCTCAGCTTCTGACGCTGCATCAGCAGGTCGTTCAGCAGGCTGGACGCGCCGAAGCGGAACCAGTGCGGGCTCAGCCAGTCGTCGCCCAGCGTCTCGTTCACCATCACCAGGTACTTCATCGCGTCCTTGGTGGCCCGGATGCCGCCGGCCGGCTTCACGCCCACCTGGACGCCGGTCGCCGCGCGGAAGTCCCGCACCGCCTCCAGCATCAGCAGCGTCACCGGGGGAGTCGCGTTCACCGCGACCTTGCCGGTGGACGTCTTGATGAAGTCCGCGCCCGCGATCATCGCCAGCCAGGACGCCCGGCGGACGTTGTCGTACGTCTGCAGCTCGCCCGTCTCGAAGATCACCTTCAGGTGGGCGGACGTCCCGTCCGGGCGGCGGCACGCCTCCTTGACGACCCGGATCTCCTCGAAGACCTCCAGGTACCGGCCGGAGAGGAACGCCCCCCGGTCGATCACCATGTCGATCTCGTCGGCGCCCGCGGCGACCGCCTCCGCGGTGTCCGCCAGCTTCACCGGCATCCCGGCCCGGCCGGACGGGAACGCGGTGGCCACCGAGGCGACCTGGATGCCGCTGGAACCCAGCGCCTCCTTCGCGGTCGCGACCATGTCCGGGTAGACGCAGATCGCCGCGACCTGCGGCGCCGTCCGGTCGGAGGGGTCCGGGCTCAGGCCCTTCGCGCAGAGCGAGCGGACCTTGCCGACCGTGTCCGCGCCCTCCAGCGTGGTCAGGTCGATCATCGAGATGGCGAGATCGATGGCGAAGGCCTTCGCGGTGGTCTTGATCGACCGCGTACCGAGAGTCGCTGCGCGCGACTCCAGACCGACCTGATCGACCCCGGGCAGGCCGTGCAGGAAACGGCGCAAGGTGGCCTCGGACGCCGCGACGTCCGAGAGGCCGCCGCCCGCAGCGCCGGGGGCATTGGCTGCAAGAGTGGACATAGTCACCAGACCAGCATATCTACGCGCGTAGGAAGCCGGTAGGGCGGGGCGGTTTCGAGTCCTGACCAAAATGTGCCCACCCGCCGGAAGCACCCGCACTTGCCCGGCCCGGACGGCAGGGCGGGCCGGGTGACGTCAGCCGCTGTGGGCCGTGGGGCGGAGCGCGGCGGTGAAAGCGGGGGCCAGCGCCCGGATGCGCGCCTCCGGGACGTCTGCGGCCAGGGCCTGCACGGCCATTTCCACCCCGCGGGCACCGGGGCGTCCGAAGAGTTCGGCGACCAGCTCCAGGCCCTCCGTGGCGACCGCCCCGACGCGTTCGCTCGCACGCAGGCGTGCCGCATCGGCAGCGGCCCGGGTCGGTGCGGCGCTCATGAACAGGCGCAACACGTCCGCCGCATCCTTGTCGGTCAGCCTGTCCGGGCGGCGGATCTCGTCCGCGAGCCGATCGCTGATCTTGAACGCCTTGGCGACCAGCAGGGCGACAATGCCGGCGACGTGCACGGTCACTTCCCGCCGGTCACCGTCCTCCAGGGAGCTGATCGTAAGTGGGGACCGGTCCTCCACCGCGACTTCGAGGCCGCGGATCCACCGTGCGCTCATCGTGCCGTGCGGGGGGAGCTTCGCGCTGCGTCGACCGCGCTGCACCAGGGTTTCGGGTACGAGCAGGTCGAGTTCCACCAGTACGGTCCGTTCTCCCACCTGCTCGGAGCGCCCCCACAGGCCGGGCTGGTCGTCCTGGAGCAGCTCGAACCCGCCGGCGCGCAGCGCCTCGTCGAGCAGCGGCCGGTCGGGCAGGCGCGCGGGGTCCAGGGTCAGGTCGCCGTCGGAGGTGTGTGCTGCCGACCGGATCGCGGCGTCGGGCGTGCGCAGGTGGACGGCCTGGGCGCCGACGACGGTGATGGCCTCACGGTGGTCCCGCAGGGCTTCGAGTCCGTCCAGCAGCACTCGCCGAGCGACCACGGTCAACTGCTCGGGGTCGACGCCGTTCGGGACTTTCGACATTCTTCACTCCATGCGCGATGACAGAAGGTGGCGAACCGGATGCTAATGGTGACGGCCGCGGTGGGGTGCGGACAGTTCTGGAAGCCTCCACTCCTGTTCGTCGTCGATCATCCGCGCCAGGACGGCTTCGCCTTCGGCGGGCATTCGCCCCGGGCCTGACAGGCAGTCCAGTACGAGCTGGCTCGGTGCGACCTGTTCCACCCCGTCGATGACCAGGGTGCGGTCGAAGACCACGTCGTCGTGCGCGCGCAGCAGCAAGGTGTCGGCGCCCTGGTCGGTGGGGAGCAGCCCCAACTCCTCCCCGATCTCGTAGGGGCCCCGGACGGAGTGGGGGACGTAGAGCATCACCTGGCCGCCGACGGCCAGTGGCGCGATCTTCCGTGCCGCGTACGAGCCGGTGAGCACGATCCGCTCGCCGCGCTGCTGGAGCGCGCGCACCGATTCCAGCAGCGGCCCGGGACCGTTCGGAGCGATCATGCCGACGAACGGGTTGTGCCGCAGGACGGACAACTGCGCCGCCCGCTCGCGCAGCAGGCCCGGCCAGTCGACCTTCACCACCGTGTGGCCTTCGCGCCGGATCAGGAGGAGGTCCTCCAGGGTGTTCAGCAGTTTGGACATGTACCCCTTGCTGATCCCCGTGGCCGCGGTCAGCTCGGAGGCCGTGTACGGGGGTGCGACGTCCGCGAGGAACCGCACCAGCTGCCCCGCGCGGGGTCCTGCGAGCTTCGGCCGGCGCGTCGGTGCGGCGCGGACGGCGGGAGTGGCGCGGAGGGCCCGCTGCGGGGTGTCGGCCAGGATCACCACGGCGGGTCGGGAGACGCGCAGGCACACGTTTCCGTGCAGGTCCATGTAGCCGATGCCGTGTTGGCGGAGCTCCTGCTTGGTGCGCTCGGTGAGCGATTCGGTGATCACGAACGGCTGGGTGTGGTGCTGCAGCCGCCGGACCAGTGCGGCCTTCGGGGCGAGCTGCTCCCGAACGGCGAGGGGGGTGAGCGAGGGCTTGGCGTCGACCAGCAACTGGGCTGTGGTGTTGTCCGCCTCCGCCGTGATCTGGACGATCGCGTCGGCGCCGGTGTCTCCCTGGCCCGCCGCTTCGGGCAGCGTGCTGACCCGCCAGTCCGGGCCCAGGAGTCCGCGCAGTACTTCGAGGCCGCTCTCCAGGAGCGCCCTGCCCGAGGGGGCGGGTGTCTTCATACTGGAAGGATTGCACGATAAGGGAAAGGTTTCCCATGAGATATGGTTTCCTGCAGTTGGAAACCGATGAAAGTGATCGGAGCCACCCTGTTTCAGTGGGTTTCCTGCTGCGGGAAACCCACCGGTGCGGTTCTTCGAGGACCGACAGGGTCCGGTTTCGCGTGGCGTGTCACCGTCCCAGCACAATGGCGGGATGAGTGGCGGAGCGAAGGTGCGGGGGCGGCGGCCCGGGGGTGGGGACACGCGGGGGGTGGTGCTGGGGGCGGCGCGGGCGGAGTTCGCGGCGCGGGGGTACCAGAAGGCGAGCATGCGGGCGATCGCCCGGGCGGCGGGGGTGGACGCGGCGTTGCTGCACCACTACTTCGGGACCAAGGACCGGCTGTTCATGGCCTCGCTGGAGTTCCCGTTCGATCCGCGGGCCGTGGTGGAGACCGTGTTCGGGGGGGACCGGGAGACGGTCGGCGAGCGGGTGGCGGGGTTCGTGGTGGGGCTGTGGGAGCAGCCGGCGGTGCGGGAGCGGTTGCTGGCGCTGGTGCGGACGGCGGCGGCGAGCGAGGAGGTCGCGGGGCTGATGCGCGACTTCATGGTGGCCGAGCTGGTGGGGCGGGTCGCGGCGGGGCTGGAGGTGCCGGACCCGGAGCTGCGGGTGGAGCTGGTGATGTCGCAGGTGGTCGGGCTGGCGATGGCCCGCTACGTGATCGGGGTGGAGCCGCTCGCCTCGGCACCCCCGGAGGTGCTGGTCCCGTTGCTGGGACGCACCGTCCAGGGGTACCTGGCGGGGTGACGGGCCGTCAGGCGGCGCCGCCGCCGAAGCGCTCGCTCCAGGTGGCGAGGTCCTCGTCGGTGATCTTGGCGAAGAGCACCGGCGGGACGGTGAACGGGGTGCCGGCCGGGACGAGGTCCAGGGCGCGGGCCTCGTCGGCGGTGACCCAGGTGCGGGTGTCGTCGGCGAGGGTGAAGGACTCCCGGATCGCCTTGGCCGCCGTCGGGATGAACGGCTCGGAGACCACCGAGTAGAGGTGGATCAGGTTGATCGCGGTGCGCAGGGTGCGGGCCGCGGCCTCCGGGTCGGTCTTGATCTGCGTCCAGGGCGCGGTGACGTCCAGGTAGGAGTTGCCCGCCGACCACAGGGCGCGCAGCGCCTGCGCGGCCTTGCGGAAGTTGAGCGCGTCCAGCTGGGCCTCGTACTCGGCGAGCAGTTCGGCGATCTGCGCGCCGAGCGCCGTCTCGTGCTCGCCGTTCTCGGCGCCGGCCGGGACCTCGTCGCCGAAGCGCTTGCGGCTGAAGGAGAGCACCCGGTTGACGAAGTTGCCGAGGGTGTCGGCGAGGTCCTTGTTGACGGTGGCCGCGAACAGGTCCCAGGTGAAGCTGGAGTCGTCGGACTCGGGGGCGTTCGCCATCAGGTAGTAGCGCCAGTAGTCGGCGGGCAGCAGTTCGAGCGCGGTGTCGGTGAAGATGCCGAGCTTCTGGCTGGTGGAGAACTTGCCGCCGTAGTACGTCAGCCAGTTGAAGGCCTTGACGTAGTCGACCTTCTTCCAGGGCTGCCGGGAGCCGAGCAGCGTGGCGGGGAACATCACCGTGTGGAACGGGACGTTGTCCTTGGCCATGAACTCGGTGTAGCGGACGGTGTCGTCGGCCTCGTACCACCAGGAGCGCCAGTCGTTGCCGGTGGCGTCGGCCCACTCCTTGGTGGCGCCGATGTACTCGATCGGGGCGTCGAACCAGACGTAGAACACCTTGCCCTCGGCGGCCAGTTCGGGCCAGGTGTCGGCCGGGACGGGGACGCCCCATTCGAGGTCGCGGGTGATCGCGCGGTCCTGCAGGCCCTCGGTGAGCCACTTGCGGGCGATCGAGGAGGCCAGCACGGGCCAGGAGTCGCCGTTGGCGGCGATCCAGCCCTCGACCTCGTCGGTCAGCTTCGACTGGAGCAGGAACAGGTGCTTGGTCTCCCGGACCTCCAGCTCCGAGCTGCCGCTGATCGCGGAGCGCGGCTCCAGCAGGTCGGTCGGGTCCAGCACCCGGGTGCAGTTCTCGCACTGGTCGCCGCGGGCCTTGTCGTAGCCGCAGTGCGGGCAGGTGCCGACGATGTAGCGGTCCGGCAGGAAGCGGCCGTCGGCGATCGAGTAGACCTGGCGGATCGCCCGCTCCTCGATGAAGCCGTTGGCGTGCAGCTCGCGGGCGATCTCCTGGGTGATCTCGCGGTTCTGCGGCGAGGAGGAGCGGCCGAAGTGGTCGAAGGACAGCCGGAAACCGTCGTAGATCGCCTTCTGCTGGTCGTGCGCGCGGGCGCAGAACTCGGCGACCGGCAGCCCGGCCTCCTGGGCGGCCAGCTCGGCGGGGGTGCCGTGCTCGTCGGTGGCGCAGATGTACAGCACCTCGTGGCCGCGCTGGCGCAGGTACCGGGCGTAGACGTCCGCCGGGAGCATCGACCCGACCATGTTGCCCAGGTGCTTGATCCCGTTGATGTAGGGAAGCGCGCTGGTGATCAACTGCCGAGTCATCCTGGGGAACTCCGATGCTCTCCGGCGGGTGCCCGGGGGCGCCCGCGGGCGGATTGTCGAGAGGCCGGTCGCGGCGCGTCGAGGCTGCCGTCCGGCCGCCGCAATCGTACCGAACCGGGGTGCCGCGGCCGTACCGCTCATCCCCGGGCTGTCAAGCCCACCGGCCGGGCCCGTCGACCGGGCGGGCGTCGGACGGTGCCCGGCCGACGGGCGTCGGACGCTGTACGGCCGACGGGTGTCAGACGGTGTAGGGCCAGACGGCGAGCAGGTGCGCGCCGTACCAGCAGCCGAACAGGGCGGCGGCGGCCAGCACCGCGATCCGGGTGGAGGTCCGGGCCCGGGCCAGGGCGAGGGCGATCGGCACCAGCACGACCAGCGCCGGGGCCAGCAGACGGGGCTTGGAGTGGTAGTAGTTGCTCTGACAGAGCGTCAGGACGACCACCAGCGCCCCGTAGACCAGCAGCGGCGGCCAGGTGGTGCGCCGGACGGCCAGCCCGAGGGCGAGCAGGTGGGCCAGGACCAGCAGGGCCACGCTGACCGGGACCCAGCCGTCGCCGCGCTCCAGGGCGCCGGTGAGGAACGTCCACAGCGAGGCGCCCCAGTCCCAGCGGGTGCCCCAGCCGGCCCCCTGGACGGTGAACCAGGCGTCGGCGGTGCCGAGCCGGGCGCCCACCCAGCACAGGTAGAGCGGGGTGCCGGTGCAGGCGAGCGCGGTGGCCAGCAGCGGCGGGGCGGACCAGCGGCGCTCGCGGCGCAGCTCCAGCAGGGCGGCGACGGCCAGCGCGGCGACCACCGCGACGCCCGCCGGCCGGGTCAGCCCGGCCAGGAAGGCGCACGGCCCGGCCCAGCTCCAGGCCCGGCGGTGCGCGGCCAGCAGGGTGCCGGCCGCCAGCGCGAGGAACAGCGACTCGCTGTAGCCCATGAAGAAGACCAGCGACATCGGCTGCGCGGCGGCCAGCAGCACCAGGACGGCGGTGGCGGCGGTCCGCGCGTACAGCTCCTCGACCAACCGGTGCACCAGCACCAGCGCGGCCAGGGTGGCGAGGTGGGCGGTGAGGATCGCGGCCGGGGCCGGGTCGAGGCCGGTCAGGGCGTGCACCAGGCGGACCAGCATCGGGTAGAGCGGGAAGAACGCCAGGTTGTTGCCGGTGAGCGCGCCGGAGGCGTCGTGGCTGAAGGCCGCCGGGTAGCCGTCGGCGGCGATCTCCAGGAAGTGCTTGCCGTCCCAGGCGGTCAGCCGGTCGGTGAGTGGCGTCCCGGGCCGGGCCAGCGCGTCCAGCAGCCACAGGTGCAGGGCCAGCGCGCCCGCGTACACGCCGAGCGCGGGCCCGACGGCGCGCCAGGCCCGGAGCGGGAGCGGTGCCCGGCCCCCGGACCCCGTGGCGGCGGTCCGGGCGGTCCGGCCGGACCGCCCGGAGCGGGTGGGGTGCGGCAGGGCAGCCGGCGTGGTGGGCGGCATCGGGGCTCCTGGTCGGTGGGGGCCGTGGTTCCGGTCCCGGTGGTGGTCCGGTCGGGCGGCAGGTCGCAGAACAGTGTCGCCCGGGGCGCGGCGGCCGACGGGCTGCTTGCCGTTTCCGGCCACCGGTCGCCGGGTCGCCGGGTCTGCGGTGATCACGAGCGGCGGGCCCGCCCCGGTTGGCACGGTGTGACGCAGCTCATCCGGCGGGCGGTCCGGAGGGTTGACGGGGCGGAGCCGCCGCGCAAAACTCATCACATGATGAATTCCATGGCGGGGCCGGACACCGGCCCCGCGATCCGGATCGCCGGACTGGTCGTCGAACGCGGCGGCCGCCCCGTCCTCCCCGGCCTCGACCTCGACGTCCCGCGCGGCAGCGTCACCGGCCTGCTCGGCCCCAGCGGCTGCGGCAAGACCACCCTGCTGCGCAGCGTCGTCGGCGTGCAGCGGACCACCGCCGGCACCGTCACCGTCCTCGGCCGCCCGGCCGGCAGCGCCGCGCTGCGCGACCGGGTCGGCTACGTCACCCAGGCCCCGTCCGTGTACGGCGACCTGACGGTCGGGGAGAACCTCGACCACTTCGCCGCCGTCCTCGGCGCCCCCGCCGGCGACCCGGCCCGGGTCACCGCCCTGGTCGGCCTGGACGAGCACCGGCGCACCCCCGTCGCCCGGCTCTCCGGCGGCCAGCGCGCCCGGGTCTCGCTCGCCGCCGCCCTGCTCGGCCGGCCCGAGCTGCTGGTCCTCGACGAACCCACCGTCGGCCTCGACCCGGTGCTGCGCCAGGAGCTCTGGCAGCTGTTCCGGCGACTCGCCGAGGAGGGCGCCACCCTGCTGATCTCCAGCCACGTGATGGACGAGGCCACCCGCTGCGACCGCCTGCTGCTGATGCGCGACGGCCGCCTGCTCGCCCACGACACCCCCGCCGCGCTGCTCGCCGCCACCGGCGCCGCCGACATCGAGGCCGCCTTCCTCGACCTGGTCCGCAGCGTCCCCGCCCCGCACCCGGGAGGGACCGCGTGATCTCCGCCCGCCGCACCCTCGCCACCGCCCGCCGGGTGCTGGCCCAGCTCCGCCACGACCCGCGCACCGTGGCGATGCTGCTGCTGGTGCCCTGCGTCCTGCTGCTCCTGCTCCGGTACGTGTACGACGGGCAGCCCGCCGCCTTCGACCGGATCGGCCCCGAACTGCTCGGCGTCTTCCCGCTGCTGGTGATGTTCCTGGTCACCTCGGTCGCCATGCTCCGGGAGCGCACCAGCGGCACCCTGGAGCGGCTGCTCACCATGCCGCTCGGCCGGCTCGACCTGCTGCTCGGCTACGCCCTCGCCTTCGGCGCCGTCACCCTGCTCCAGGCCGCGCTGGCCTCCGCGCTCACCCTCGGCGCGCTCGGCCTGCACGTCGCCGGGCCCACCTGGGCGCTGTTCGCCGTCGCGGTCGCCGACGGGCTGCTCGGCATGGCGCTCGGGCTGCTGGTCTCCGCCTTCGCCGCCACCGAGTTCCAGGCCGTCCAGTTCCTGCCCGCCGTGCTGCTGCCCCAACTGCTGCTCTGCGGGCTGTTCGTGCCGCGCGCCGACATGGCCGGACCGCTGCGGCTGCTCTCCGACGTGCTGCCGCTCTCCTACGCCGTCGACGCGATGGCCCGCCTCACCACCGAGTCCGGGATCGGCGGCGCCGTGCTCGCCGACCTCGCCGTGGTGGCCGGCTGCGGACTGCTCGCGCTCGCCCTCGGCGCGGCCACCCTGCGCCGCCGCACCGCCTGACCGCGGGACGGCCGCTCGGGACGGCCGCTCGGGACGGCCGCGCGAGCCGACCGCGCGGGCCGACCGCGCAGGTCACGGGGCGGTCATTCGTGACCGTCCCGTGCCCGGGTCGCCATTGGGACCGGCGCCCGGCTGGGGCAGAATCGACGGCATGACCGAATCCGACCGGACACCCGACCAGGGGTCCGCCGCCGACGGGCCGCAGTACGCCGACCGCGTCTACCGCTCCGTCCCCGGCCTCATCGCGGGCGTCATGCTGCTCGGAATCGCCGGCTGGCTGATCGTCGACGCGGTGCTGAACGGCACCGGCGCCACCCCGTGGGTGGCCCTCTGCGCCGCGCCCGTCTTCGCCCTCCCCGTCGCCGCGTACACCCTGCGGCCCGCCGTGAAGGCGAACGACCGGCGGCTGCTGGTCCGCAACCCGCTGCGCACGATCGTCGCCCCCTGGGCGGCGGTCGAGGGCCTCAAGGCCGGGTACTCGGTCGAACTCTTCGCCGGCGGGCGCAAGTTCCAGGTCTGGGCGGTGCCGGTCTCGATCCGCCAGCGCAAGCGCGCCCACCGGCGGGCCACCCGCGCCGTGGCCGAGGGCGACCCGCGCACCGGGGCGGGCCGCAGCCGCGGCCACCGCGAGCACGGCCTCGACCCCTCGCGCGCCTGGTCCGACGCCGTGGTGGCCTCGCTCCAGGAGCAGGCCGAGCGCAACGCCCACCAGCCCGGTGCGGCCGGCGAGGTCCGGGTCGCCTGGTGCTGGTGGGTGATCGCCCCGACCCTGGTCGGCCTGGTCGCCCTGGTCGGTGTGATCCTGGCGAACTGACGATCGGTCAGAGCACGGCCGCGTACTTGCCCTCGGCGTGCCCGGCGGCCAGCAGGTCGTGCGCGGCCGGGACGGCGGCCAGGCCGGGCACGGTGGTGACCGGGGCGGCCAGCGCGCCGGTGGCGAGCAGGTCGAGGGCGCGGCGGACCGCGTCGGCGACCTTCGCCGGGGCGGCGGCCAGCAGTCCGGCGTGGCTGAACCCGGTGAGCGTCGCGTTGGCGCCCAGCAGCCGCCCGAACGGCGGCAGTCCGGCGGGCGCCCCGCCGCCCGGGTTGCCGTAGAGGACGATCCGGCCGCCTGCCGCCAGGTGGTCCAGGTCCAGGTCGAGCGCGGTGGTGCCGAGCGGGTCGAGGACCAGGTCGAAGCCCCGGCCGCCGGTGGCCTCGCGCAGCCGGTCCGGGAGCTCGGCGTCCCGGGCGAAGACCGCCGCGTAGCCGGCCTCCCGGGCCGCCGCGGCCTTCGCCGCCCGGCCGACGGTGCCGACCGCGAGGCCGCCGCCGAGCAGCGGCAGCAGCCGGGCGACCGCGCCGCCGATGCCGCCGCCCGCCGAGTGCACCAGCACGCGGTCGCCGGGGGTGAACCGCCCCGCGTCGGTGAGCAGCAGCAGTGCGGTGGCCAGCCCGAGCGGGGCGGTGGCGGCGACCTCCAGCGGGACGCCCGCGGGCACCGGGACGGTCAGCGCGGCGTCGGCGAGCGCGATCTCGGCGAGCCCGCCGCCGTGGGTGGCGGCGACCACCCGGTCACCGGGAGCGAGACCGGTGACGCCCGGGCCGGTGGCGAGCACCGTCCCGGCGATCTCCTTGCCGGGCCGGTGCGGCCAGCTCGGGGCGTAGGCGGCGTCGCCGCGCCTGGCCATCACGTCGACGAAGTTGAGACCGGCCACGGCGACCCGGACGGCCACCTGCCCCGGGCCGGGCTCCGGGGCGGGCAGGTCGAGGACGTGGCTGTGCTCGGCCCCGCCGGGCTCGGTCATGACGAGTGCGCGCATGGTGGTTCCCCTGGACGGTCGGTGCTGCTACGTTGTTCGATATTCTATGTTCGACGAACATCGAAGTCGCTACCATGATTCCCCAAGCCCGCCGGGAGTTCCAGGAGGAATCGGCCGTGTCCCGCACCAGCCGCCGCCGCGAGGGCCCCGCGTACCCGGACGTCGCCGAGATCGACCTGCTGGACGTGCTGCACGCGCTCTCCGACCCGACCCGGATGACCATCGTCGACACCCTCGACGGCACCCCCGAACGCGCCTGCGGCACCTTCCCGGTGGACGTCGCGCCGTCCACCCTCAGCCACCACTTCAAGGTGCTGCGCGAGTCCGGCCTGATCCGCCAGCGGGAGGACGGCAACCGCCGGCTGACCACGCTGCGCGCCGCCGACCTCGAAGAACGCTTCCCCGGCCTACTGGCCACCGTCCTCGCCGCGTACCGCGCCACGGCATGAGCACCGGGGTATGAACCCCGGGGCACGACGAAGGGGCCGTCCCGCAGGACGGCCCCTCGTACGGTCGGGTCACTCGCCGGTCAGGACAGGCCCGCCGCGGCGGCCAGGTCCTGCTTGATCACGTCCAGCAGGTCGCGGGCCTGCGCGCGGGCGGCGGGCAGGCCGGACGCGGCGGCGACCGGGAGGACGACCTCCAGGTAGCACTTGAGCTTGGGCTCGGTGCCGGACGGGCGGACCACCACCCGGGCGGAGCCGACGGCCGGACCGGCCAGGACGTAGCGCAGGCCGTCGGTGGGCGGCAGTTCGGGGCTGCCGGCCGTCAGGTCGTCGGCCCGGACCACGCCCAGCCCGGCCAGCTCGACCGGGGGCTTCTCGCGCAGCGCGGCCATCGCGTCGGCGATCACCGCGAGGTCCTCGACCCGGACCGAGAGCTGCCCGGTGGCGTGCAGGCCGTGCGCCAGCGCCAGCTCGTCCAGCAGGTCGGTCAGGGTGCGGCCGTCCCGCTTGAGCCCGGCGGCCAGCTCGGCGATCTGCAGGGCCGCGGTGACGCCGTCCTTGTCGCGGACGCCGTCCGGGTCGACGCAGTAGCCGAGCGCCTCCTCGTAGCCGTAGCGGATGCCCTCGGTGCGGGAGATCCACTTGAAGCCGGTCAGCGTCTCGGCGTAGCCGAGCCCGGCCGCGGCGGCGATCTTCCCGAGCAGGGTGGAGGAGACGATGGTGGTGGCGAAGACGCCGCTCGCGCCCTTGGCGGCCAGCGCCGCGCCGAGCAGCGCGCCGACCTCGTCGCCGCTGAGCATCCGCCAGTCGCCCTCGGCGGTGGGCACGGCGACGGCGCAGCGGTCGGCGTCCGGGTCGTTGGCGATCACCAGGTCCGGGCGGGCGGTGCGGGCCGCCGCGAAGGCGAGGTCCATCGCGCCGGGCTCCTCCGGGTTGGGGAACGCGACGGTGGGGAAGTCCGGGTCCGGCTCGGCCTGCTCGGCGACCACGGCGGGCGCCGGGAACCCGGCCCGTTCGAAGGCCGCCAGCAGCACGTCCCGGCCGACGCCGTGCAGCGGGGTGTAGACGGTGCTGAGCGCGCGCGGCCCGCCGGCGTCCAGCACGGACACCGCCCGGTCCAGGTAGGCGTCGAGCACCTCCTCGCCGAGCACCTCCCAGCCGCCCTCGGCGCGCGGCACGTCGGCCAGCGCGCCCAGCGCGTCGATCTCGGCGGCGATGTCGGCGTCCGCGGGCGGCACGATCTGCGAGCCGTCGCCCAGGTACACCTTGTAGCCGTTGTCCTGCGGCGGGTTGTGACTGGCCGTCACCACCACGCCCGCGGCCGCGCCCAGGTGCCGGATGGCGAACGCCAGCACCGGCGTCGGCAGCGCGCGCGGCAGCAGCGCGGCGCGCAGCCCGGCGCCGACCACCACGGCGGCGGTGTCCACGGCGAAGTCGTACGACTTGTGCCGGGCGTCGTAGCCGATCACCACCAGGTCGCCCAGCTCCGGGTGCTTCCGCAGGTACCCGGCCAGGCCGGCGGCGGCCCGCAGCACCACGGCGCGGTTCATCCGCATCGGGCCCGCGCCCAGCTCGCCGCGCAGGCCGGCGGTGCCGAACTGGAGCCGTCCGGCGAACCGCTCGGCCAGCCGGGACCAGGCGATCCGCTCCTCCGCCTCGGCCCCGGGGCCTTCGGCGGCGGCCAGCAGCGCGGTCAGCTCCGCCCGGGTCTGCGGGTCGGGGTCCTCGGCCAGCCAGGCCCGGGCCCGGTCGAGGAGGTCGGTGGTGGATTCCTTCGGCATGCGGCCCGCTCCCTGGGGTGAGGACGAGAGGTGTGAGGACGAGAGGTGGCGAGAGGCGACGCGCGGTGCGCGGCAGGGGCGCGGGGCGTCCCGCTCGCGCGGGCCTCCCGCGCCCCTGATTCTCCGTCAGCGGTGCGCCGCGGCGGGGGAGTCCGGCCCCCGCCGGGGTGTCAGATCCGCTCCAGGACCTTCGCCAGCAGGGCGCCCATCCGCTCGGCGGACGCCTTGCCGGCCTCCAGCACCTCGGCGTGGTTGAGCGGCTCGCCGGTGATGCCCGCGGCCAGGTTGGTGACCAGCGAGATGCCCAGCACCTCGGCGCCGGCCTCGCGGGCGGCGATCGCCTCCAGGGTGGTCGACATGCCGACCAGCTCGCCGCCGATCACCCGGGCCATGTTGACCTCGGCCGGGGTCTCGTAGTGCGGGCCGCGGAACTGCACGTAGACCGCCTCGTCCAGGGAGGGGTCGACCTCGCGGCAGAGCGTGCGCAGCCGCTTGGAGTACAGGTCGGTGAGGTCGACGAAGTTGGCGCCGACGATCGGGGAGTCCGCGGTCAGGTTGATGTGGTCGCTGATCAGCACCGGCTGGCCGGGCACCCAGCCCTCGCGCAGGCCGCCGCAGCCGTTGGTGAGCACGATCGTCCCGCAGCCGGCCGCGGCGGCGGTGCGCACGCCGTGCACCACGGTGGCCACGCCGTGGCCCTCGTAGTAGTGGTTGCGGCCGAGGAAGACCAGGGCGCGGCGCTCGCCGGGAATCCGCACCGAGCGGATCGTGCCGGCGTGGCCGGCCACCGCGGGGGCGGGGAAGCCGGGCAGGTCGGTGACCGGGAACTCGGCCAGGGTCTCGCCGAGCGCGTCGGCGGCGGGCACCCAGCCGGAGCCCATCACCAGGGCGACGTCGTGGCGCTCGGCACCGGTGAGGTCGCGCAGCCGGGCGGCGGCGGCCCGGGCGGCGGCGTAGGGGTCGGCGGAGACGGCCGTCTGAGGAGATGCGTTCACGCCGTCGAGGATAGGTCACAGATGCCTACGCGCGTAGACAACGCGCCCGGGCCATGCCGGATCGTTACCCCGATTGGCCGAAACCACAGCCCGGAGCCGCCGCCCGGCCCGGCCGTTCGGCGGAACGCACGGGGGCGCTCAGCAGGGGCGGCGGCGCAGGTCCAGCACGTAGTCGTCGGGCGCGCCCGCGCTCTCCGCGGCGTCCGCGACCAGGCCCAGGTAGCGGGCGGCGGGCAGACCGCCCTCGTAGTCGTTCAGCACGTACGTCCAGACCGCGACCTCGCCGTCCAGGGTCTGCGCCCGCAGCTTCACCTTGCGGTAGATGCCGAGCTGCACGCCCTCCCAGCGGTCCAGGCCCTCCTCGTCCATCGGCGCCACGTCGTAGAGCGAGACGAAGACCTGCTCCTTCTCGTCCTCGACCACGGTGGCCAGCGAGCCCTCCCAGCCCAGGTGCTCCCCGCCGAAGGTCAGCCGCCAGCCGGGCAGCCAGCCGGTGCCGCGCAGCGGGGAGTGCGGGGCGCGCCGGGACATCTGCCGGGCGTCGAGGTTGGTGGCGTAGGCGGCGTAGAGCGACATGGCCGCCAGCCTACGGGAGCCGCCCGGCGGCCGAGGGCGCCCGCCCGCCCGCCGGACGGGGCGCGGAAGCGACGGGTCGGGTGGCGCGGGGTGAACAACGGCGGCCCCGGCGCGGAATCGGTTCCGGCGTGCGGGACAATGGGGCACGTGACTCGGATCGTGATCATCGGTGGCGGACCTGGCGGATACGAGGCGGCCCTCGTGGCCGCCCAGCTCGGCGCGGAGGTGACCGTCGTCGACCGCGACGGCCTGGGCGGATCGGCGGTGCTGACGGACTGCGTGCCGTCCAAGACGCTGATCGCCACCGCCGAGGTGATGACCACCTTCGACAGCTCCTACGAGGAGCTCGGCATCATCGTCGCCGACGACACCCCGCCGCTGGAGCAGGCGGCCCGGGTGGTCGGCGTCGACCTCGGCAAGGTGAACCGACGGGTGAAGCGGCTGGCGATCGCCCAGTCGCACGACATCACCCAGGCGGTCACCCGGGCCGGCGTCACGGTGCTGCGCGGCCGCGGCCGGCTGGGCTCGGGCGGGCAGGCCATCGACGGCTCCCGCGAGGTGCTGGTCGACCTCGCCGACGGCGGCACCGAGTCGCTGCGCGCCGACGCGGTGCTGCTGGCCACCGGCGTCCGTCCGCGCGAGCTGCCGGACGCCAAGCCGGACGGCGAGCGGATCCTGGCCTGGACGCAGGTCTACGACCTGGAGGAGCTGCCGCGCGAGCTGATCGTGGTCGGCTCCGGCGTCACCGGCGCCGAGTTCGCCGGCGCCTACCAGGCGCTCGGCTCGAACGTCACGCTGGTCTCCTCCCGCGACCGGGTGCTGCCGGGCGAGGACCCGGACGCCGCCGAGGTGCTGGAGGACGTGTTCCGCCGCCGCGGCATGAACGTGATGAGCCGCAGCCGGGCGGAGAGCGCCAAGCGGGTCGGCGACCGGGTCGAGGTCGCGCTGGCCGACGGCAAGGTGATCACCGGCACGCACTGCCTGATGGCGGTCGGCTCGCTCCCCAACACCGAGGAGCTGGGCCTGGAGGAGGCCGGCGTCGCGGTCAACGACTGGGGCCAGATCAAGGTGGACCGGGTCTCCCGCACCTCCGCCCCCGGCGTGTACGCGGCCGGCGACTGCACCGGCGTCTTCATGCTGGCCTCGGTGGCCGCCATGCAGGGCCGGATCGCCATGTACCACGCGCTCGGCGACGCGGTGCAGCCGCTGAACCTGAAGACCGTGGCGTCCAACGTGTTCACCGACCCGGAGATCGCCACCGTCGGCTACACCCACGCCGACGTCTCCTGCGGGAAGATGGACGCCGTCGAGGTCAAGCTCCCGCTGCGCGGCAACCCGCGGGCCAAGATGCAGGGCATCCGGGACGGCTTCGTGAAGCTGTTCGCCCGCCCCGGCACCGGCATCGTGGTCGGCGGCGTGGTGGTCGCCCCGCGGGCCTCCGAGCTGATCCACTCGATCTCGCTGGCCGTGGACAACAATCTGACGGTCGAACAGGTGGCCGGCGCGTTCACGGTCTACCCGTCGCTCTCCGGCTCCACCGCGGAGGCGGCCCGCCAGCTGCACATCCGCAAGCGGGAGAACGCCGCTTCCTGACCGTCCGCGCCCGCTTCCGGCCCGGCTCCTGCCCGGTTCCCCCCGCCGCCGTCCGGTCCTCCGCGCGGCGGCGCGCCGGTTCCCGGGCGGGAGCCGGGCGTGCGCCGCCGGCGTCACCCGGGTGGCGGAGCGCGCATTGTAGGGTCATGCGCCGTTCCGACGTGAGCAAATCCCGTTACCAGGTGCAAACGCCTGAAAGCAGACGGTCACTCGGGTTACCGTCGGTTCTGTGTTTGCAGCAGAACGTCGCCAGTTGATCCTTGAGATGGTGCGCGCCAACGGAGCCGTGTCGCTCCGAGAACTGGCCCGCGTCGTCCAGACCTCCGAAGTCACCGTCCGCCGGGACGTCCGGGCGCTGGAGGCCGAGGGGCTGCTCGACCGCCGCCACGGCGGCGCGGTGCTCCCCGGCGGCTTCAGCCGGGAGCCCGGCTATCCGCAGAAGACCCACCTCGCCGCCGTCGAGAAGAGCGCCATCGCCGACCTCGCCGCCAGTCTGGTCGAGGAGGGCGACGCCATCGTGGTCGGCGCCGGCACCACCACCCAGGAGCTGGCCCGCCGGCTGGCCCGGGTGCCGGGGCTGACGGTGGTCACCAACTCGCTGCTGGTCGCCCAGGCGCTGGCGCACGCCAACCGGGTCGAGGTGGTGATGACCGGCGGCACCCTGCGCGGCTCCAACTACGCCCTGGTGGGCAGCGGGGCCGAGCAGTCGCTGGCCGGGCTGCGGGTCACCAAGGCCTTCCTGTCCGGCAGCGGACTGACCGCCGAACGCGGCCTGTCCACCGCCAACATGCTCTCGGCCTCGGTCGACCGGGCGCTGGTGCAGGCCGCCAACGAGGTGATCGTGCTGGCCGACCACACCAAGCTCGGCGCGGACAGCATGTTCCAGACCGTCGCCACCGAGGCGATCACCCGGCTGGTCACCGACGAGCACGCCGCCGCCGAGGACCCGACCGCCCGGGAGCTGGACGCGCTCGCCGACTGCGGGGTGCGGATCGAGGTCGCCCGGCTGGGCCTGGCCGTCGACTCCGGCCCGGCGCACCAGCCGCCCGGCCCGCGCCGCCCGGCCCCGCCGCCCGGCCTGGCCGCCCCCGGCGCCCCGCTGCCCGGGCCGCGCCGCCCCGCCCCGCATCCCGGGCTGCCGCCCGCCGCCCGGCTGGCCGAGCGCATCCGCTGACCGCGGCACCCCCCGTCCCGCCCGCCCGGGGCGCCGCGGTGACCGGTTCCGGCAGCCCCGGCACCGGGCTCTGGCCGCCCCGGCAGCCCCGCTTGTAGCGTCTGGCCCCATGGACGCAGCGAGCGAAACACCCGACGGCAGAACCGAATTGACGGTGCGTGGGGCCCGTGGCGGACGCGGCCCCGCGACCTGGGGCCAGCGCGCCATCCACTCCGCCCTGGTCGCGCTCGGCCCCGAGGCCCACCGCTACAACGTCCGGCTGGCCGCCCCCGTCGAACCCGGCCTGCCGCTGGACCAGGTGCGGCGCGCCTTCACCGACCTGCTGCACCTGCACGAGGCGCTGCGCACCCGGCTGCTGGTCGAGGACGGCGAACTGGTCCAGGTGCTCGACCCGGACGGCGCGCTCCCGGTCGGGCTGCTGCACCGCGACACGCCCGAGCAGGCCGCCGAGGCCGCCGCCGAACTGCTCGCCGCCTACGCCGCCGTCCCGTTCGACCCCGCCGACGGCTGGCCGGTCCGGCTCGGCCTGGTGCTGGTCGACGGCCTGGTCCGGCAGGCCGTCCTGGTGCTCTCGCACACCGCCGCGGACGGCTGGGGGATGCGCCGGCTGGTCCGCGACCTGGTGCTGCTGGCCACCGGCACCACCCTCGAACAGCTGCGCGCCGCCCGGGGGTTCGCCCAGCCGCTGGACGAGGCCGCCGAGCAGTGCTCGCCGCGCGGCCGCCGCCGGGACGCCGCCGCCCGCCGGCACTGGCGGGACAAGCTCCGCACCGGCCCGCGCACCCTGCTGCCGCCCCCGCCCGCCGACGCCGACCCCGAACGGCGGTTCCCGCTCGCGGTGCTCCGCTCCCCGGAGCTGGTCGCCGCGCTCCCCGCGGCCGCCGCCCGGCTGCGCACCAGCGACGCCACCGTGCTGCTGGCCGCCGCCGCCACCCGGCTCGGGCTGCTGGCCGGGCGGCGCGAGCTCCTGTTCCAGGTGGTGGTCGGCAACCGGTTCACCGAGCAGGCCGCCGAGGCCGTCACCACGCTCGCCCAGGAGGGCCTGTTCCACCTCCCGGAACTCGCCGGGGAGTTCGCCGAGACGGTCCGCCGCTGCCAGGGCCCGGCGCTCAGCGCCTACCGCCACTCCGGTTACGACAAGCCGCAGTTGGCGGCCGAGCTGGCCGAACTGCGGTCGAGCGGTGTCGAGTTGGCCGACCACTCGGTGTTCTGGAACGACACCCGGGACCCGCTGGCCGCCGCGATGCCCGACGGCTCCGCCGAACCGCCCGCCGTGCGGCGCGAGTTGACCTTCCCCGACACCTTCCCGCTGCGCCCCGGGGTGAGCGTTGCGGTCGACGTGGTGGCGGTGCCCGGCGCGATCGAGCTGCTGATGGTCGCCGACAGCGCCCTGCTGGACCGCGAGCGGATGGCCCAGTTCCTGTGCGGGGTCGAGGAGTTGGTGCTCGAAGCGGCCCGCTGAACGCCGAAGGGGCGGGCCGGGTCCACGGACCCGGCCCGCCCCTTCGGACCGGACTCAGACGTCCTTGATCTCGCAGAGCGCGGCGCCGCTGGAGACCGAGGCGCCGACCTCGGCCTTGAGGCCGGTGACGGTGCCGGCCTTGTGGGCGTTGAGGGGCTGCTCCATCTTCATCGCCTCCAGGACGACGATCAGCTCGCCCTCGGCGACGACCTGGCCCTCCTCGACGGCGACCTTGACGATGGTGCCCTGCATCGGCGAGGCCAGCGTGTCGCCGGACGCGGCGGCGGAGGCCTTCTTGGCGCCGACCCGGCGCTTGGCCTTGCCCGCGCCGGCGGCGGCCGGGGCCGAGGCGACGCCCAGCGAGGAGGGCAGCGAGACCTCGATCCGCTTGCCGCCGACCTCGACCACCACGGTCTCCCGGCCCTCGGGCTCGTCGCCGTCGCCGCCCGCGCCGGTGAAGGCGGGGATGGTGTTGTTGAACTCGGTCTCGATCCACCGGGTGAAGACCTGGAACGGCGCGTCCGAGCCGTGCACCTCGGGGGCGAAGGCGGGGTCGGTGACGACGGCCTGGTGGAAGGGGATGGCGGTGGCCATGCCCTCGACCTTGAACTCCTCCAGGGCGCGGTGGGCGCGCTGGAGGGCCTGCTTGCGGTCGGTGCCGGTGACGATGAGCTTGGCGAGCAGGGAGTCCCAGGCGGGGCCGATCACGGAGCCGGACTCGACGCCCGCGTCCAGCCGCACGCCGGGTCCCGAGGGCGGGGCGAAGAGGGTGACGGTGCCGGGGGCGGGCAGGAAGTTGCGGCCCGGGTCCTCGCCGTTGATCCGGAACTCGATGGAGTGGCCGCGGACCTCGGGGTCGTCGTAGCCCAGCGGCTCGCCGTCGGCGATGCGGAACATCTCGCGGACCAGGTCGAGGCCGGTGACCTCCTCGGAGACGGGGTGCTCGACCTGCAGGCGGGTGTTGACCTCCAGGAAGGAGATCAGGCCGTCCTGGGAGACCAGGAACTCGCAGGTCCCGGCGCCGACGTAGCCGGCCTCGCGCAGGATCGCCTTCGAGGCCCGGTACAGCTCGGCGTTCTGCTCGGGCGTGAGGAACGGCGCGGGGGCCTCCTCGACGAGCTTCTGGTGGCGGCGCTGCAGCGAGCAGTCGCGGGTGGAGACGACCACGACGTTGCCGTGGGTGTCGGCCAGGCACTGGGTCTCCACGTGGCGGGGCTTGTCGAGGTACTGCTCGACGAAGCACTCCCCGCGCCCGAACGCCGCCACCGCCTCGCGGACCGCCGAGTCGTACAGCTCGGGGATCTCCTCCAGGGTGCGGGCGACCTTCAGGCCGCGCCCGCCGCCGCCGTAGGCGGCCTTGATCGCCACCGGCAGGCCGTGCTCGGCGGCGAACGCCACCACCTCCTGCGCCCCGGTGACCGGCTCGGGCGTGCCCGCCACCAGCGGCGCGCCGGCCCGCTGGGCCACGTGCCGGGCGGTGACCTTGTCGCCCAGGTCCCGGATCGCCTGCGGCGGCGGGCCGATCCAGGTCAGACCCGCGTCCAGGACGGCCTGCGCGAAGTCGGCGTTCTCCGACAGGAAGCCGTAGCCCGGGTGGACGGCGTCCGCCCCCGAGTCCGCCGCGGCCTTCAGCACCTTCGCGATGTCGAGGTAACTCGTCGCGGGGGTGTCGCCGCCCAGCGCGTACGCCTCGTCGGCCGCCCGCACATGCAACGCGTCCCGGTCCGGCTCCGCGTACACCGCAACACTGCCGATCCCCGCGTCCCGACACGCCCGGGCAACACGAACAGCGATCTCCCCGCGATTGGCGATGAGCACCTTGCGCACAGTGGCTCCCTTCTCGAACCCCGTCGAGTCTATGGATTGGAGGGCGCTACCGGCGAGTAGTCCCTGGTGGTGAGCGTGCTCACACGCTCGGTGTCCGGACTCCCGTACGGGTGGCCGCCGTTGACGGCGCGCCGCAGGCCGGGAGGCCGGACCGATCTTCCCCCGGCCCGCTGGGGCGGCCGTGGAGAGCGGGTGGCCTTCGCCACACGGAGGCTGGGCTCAGGCCGCCACCGGTTCCGGACGGGCCGTCGCCGCGGCCGTCAGGTCGGCCTCGAACTCGACCACGTCCGGCCCGTACGCGTCGGTGTTCACCACCCGCAGCACCACCGCGAAGGCGCCGTCCGAGCCGTGCCGGCGGGCCAGCGCCCGGTGGTGGGCGGCCAGGTAGCGCACCGCCGCGTGGTTGGAGACCGAGGTCTGGCCGGCGATCAGGAACACCGGCCGGCTGCCGGGCCTGAGGTGCAGCCGGGCCAGCAGCACGTACGAACTCCCGCCGGACTCCCCGTCCGGGTGCCCGAACTCGCGCTCCCCGACCCGCAGGGACGGCGCCGGGCCGGCCGACCCGGCGGGCGGCGGGACGAACGACACCCCGGGCAGCCAGGACGCCAGGTGGGCCGCGGTGCGCAGGTTGCTGGCCGGGCCGCCCACGCAGAACTCGGTCTTGTCGCCCAGGCCCTGGCGGACCTGGTCGTGCCCGGTCAGGGTGGCCCGGGCGCCGCAGCCCCGGACCAGGGCGGCCAGCTCCATCAGGGCGTACACGTCGTTGCGCGAGACGCTCTTGGAGCTCGGCGACGCCGGGTGCTGGTTGACCACCAGCAGTGCCTCGCCGTCGCCCGGCAGGCCGAAGAAGGCGCGCTCCCGCTCCAGTCGGCGGCGCCGGCGGAGCGTCTGGGCCAGCCAGCCCAGGCCGGCGCTGATCGCCGAAGCGATCAGTCCCAGCACGACGTTGAGCACACCATCGGTCATCTTCCGCTCCCCGTCGCCCCTTTCCGGTCCGGCTGCGCCAGCCTAACGGCGGCCCGCCCGGACCGGGGGTGGAACAGGGCAACAGATGTGCGGGCCCGGTTCTGTCCGTTTCCGCACCCGCGATCCGGAATCCGTGCCACCGGTCCGTCCGGGACCGCCCGGATCCGTCCGGGTCCGTTCGTGGCCATAACGCAATGGTTCAGACCATTGACCATGATCGGGGCGGTCCCTAGCGTCACAGCCGTCATCGGCACCACTCCGCACGATTCACGGGGGAAACGTGAAACGTTCAGCGCTGCCGGTCGCGCTCGCCGCGGCCGTCCTGCTCCTCACTGCCTGCACCTCCGGCTCCGGCGGCACCGCCGCGAAGACCACCGCCGCGGCCGCCCCGACCCCGAAGACCTACGGCTGCCTCACCAAGGACCAGGCCGCCAAGGGCTCCTTCACCCTCGACGCCGGCACCACCGGCGGCACCGACCTGGACGCCTACTACCGGGACTCCGACGCGGGGAACGCCAAGGTCGGCGTGGTCTTCTCGCACCAGCTGCAGGGCTCGCTCTGCGAATGGGCCCCGGTCCTCGACGACTTCACCAGGGCCGGCTACGCGGTGCTCGCCTTCACCTCCGAGGGCGACGTCACCGAAGGCATCAAGGCCGCCGCCACCTATTACCAGGGCAAGGGCGTCGGCGCGCTCGCCCTGGTCGGCGCCTCCAAGGGCGCGGCCGCCTCGCTGGTCGCCGCCCGGCTCGACAACCCGCTGCCGGTGAAGGCCGTGGTCTCGCTCTCCTCGCCCGAGGCGTACGGCCAGTACAACCCGGCGGTCGCGGTCCGGACGGTGAAGACCCCCTGCTACTTCGCCGCCGAGGAGTTCGACCCCCCGTTCAACGCCGCCGCCAAGGCGCTGTACGAGGCCTCGGCCGCCGAGGACAAGCAGCTGAAGATCTACCCCGGCGGCAACCACGGCGCCCCGCTGCTCAAGGACGGCGCGCTGCCCGACGTGCTGGCCTACCTGGCGAAGCACGCCCCCGCGGCGGGCTGACGGGCCGTCAGGCCCACAGGTCGGTGATGCGCACGTCCAGCTCGGCGAGCAGCGTGCGCAGCAGCGGCAGCGACAGCCCGATCACGTTGCCGGGGTCGCCGTCGATCCCCGTCACGAACGGTGCCGAACGGCCGTCCAGGGTGAACGCCCCGGCCACGTGCAGCGGTTCGCCGGAGGCGACGTAGGCGGCGACCTCGGCGTCGTCCGGCGTGCCGAACCGGACGGTGGTGGACGCGGTGGCGCTCGCCCGCCGCCCGGTCGCGGTGTCGATCACGCAGTGGCCGGTCCGCAGCACGCCCTCCCGGCCGCGCATCGCCTGCCAGCGGGCCACCGCCTCCGCCGCGTCGGCCGGCTTGCCCAGCGCGCGGCCGTCCAGCTCCAGCACCGAGTCGCAGCCGATCACCAGCGGCGGCTCGCCCGGCTCGGCGGCCAGCTCCCCGGCCACCTTCGCGGCCTTCGCCACGGCCAGCACCAGCGCCAGCTCGCCCGGCGTCGGCGCGGACAGCGCGTCCTCGTCCACCCCGCTCACCCGCACCAGCGGGTCCAGGCCCGCCTGCCGCAGCAGGCCCAGCCGGGCGGGGGAGGCGGACGCGAGAACCAGCGGGCGGCGAGCGGTCATGCCCCCAGCCTAGCCGCCCCCGTCCCGCCGCTACCCCAGTACCAGGACCACCCCCAGCAGGGCCGTCAGCGCGAGGAGCAGTGCCGTCCGGCGCAGCCTGCGCTGCACCGCACGGGCCTCGGGCGAGGGTTCGTCGCGGGGGTCCGACCAGAGCATCCCCCCACCCTGCAACGGCGGGGCCGGACGGCGCTTGAGTATCCGTACTCAAGCGCGGTGCGCCGGAGTTGGTTCGGGTGCCCGCTTGACGCGGAGCCGTCGAATCCCTGCAATGGAGCAACCAACTTGTCGGGTTCATGATCGACGGCGTGCGGGCCGCGACCACCCTCGAACCCGACCGACCGGCACACCCAGGTCAGGGCACGCACAGCACCGAACCACCCCACTGGTCCCGGCTGAGGAGAAGCCCACCCATGTCGTCGTCGATCGTCACCACCGCGAGAACCACCACCGCCGCGGTCCGCCCCCACCTCGTCGCGCTCCACCGCGCCGTCGTCGGCCTGCTCTTCGCCTGCCACGGCGCCGCCTCCCTGTTCGGCGTCCTCGGCGGCGCGTACGGCGGCGGCACCCTCAAGGCCGGCACCTGGCCCGGCTGGTACGCGGCCGTCATCCAACTCGTCTGCGGCGGCCTCGTCCTGCTCGGCCTCGGCACCCGCGGAGCCGCGCTGCTCGCCTCCGGCTCGATGGCCTACGCCTACTTCACCGTCCACCAGGAGAACGCGCTCTTCCCCCTCCAGAACGGCGGCGAAGCCTCCGTCCTCTTCTGCTGGGCCTTCCTCCTGATCGCCGTCCTGGGCCCGGGCAGCTTCGCCCTGGACGGCGTCCTCTTCGGCAGATCGCAGAGCTCTTAGGCAGACGAGGTATTCAGGGGCCCGGGGAACGGCGGGGCCGAGGGGCGATGCGCCGGAACCCATCGGGGCGCTACGGGGCGTCGGCCGAGGACCTCCGGCCCGAAACGGGGTGGCGCTTCGCGGCCCGTCGGTCACCCGCCCCTCGGCACCGCCGTTCCCCGGGCCCCTGGAGCTTCGCTCCCGCGAAGCCCCGCGGGCCCGGGAGACGCGGTCGCTACCGGGGCCAGAGGCTGGTGCGCCACGCGTGCGGGCCCGGGGGCGGGACGGGGCGCGGGGTGCGGGTGGTCCAGGCGGTGGCCGGGCCGCGGGCGGGGCCGGTCGCGGCCCGGGTCGCGGCCCGGGAATGGACCACCGCCAGGACGGTGGCCAGCTCCTCGGGGGTCGGCTGCCCGTGCAGCACCTGAATGGGCGTCATGGTGCGGAGCTCCCTTCGGGGGTCAGAGCGGGATGTTGCCGTGCTTCTTCGGCGGCAGCGCCTCCCGCTTGCCGCGCAGCGCCCGCAGGCCGCGGACGATGTGCCGACGGGTCTCGCTGGGCGCGATGACGGCGTCGACGTAGCCGCGCTCGGCGGCGAGGTACGGGTTGAGCAGGGTGTCCTCGTAGGAGGCGAGGAGCTCGGCGCGCCGCTCCTCGCCGCGCCCCTCCGCCTCGGCGGCGGCGAGCTCGCGGCGGTGCAGGATGTTGACCGCGCCCTGCGCGCCCATCACGGCGATCTGCGCGGTCGGCCAGGCCAGGTTGAGGTCGGCGCCGAGGTGCTTGGAGCCCATCACGTCGTACGCGCCGCCGAACGCCTTGCGGGTGATCACGGTGATCAGCGGCACGGTGGCCTCGGCGTAGGCGAAGATCAGCTTGGCGCCGCGCCGGATGATGCCGTCCCACTCCTGGCCGGTGCCGGGCAGGAAGCCGGGGACGTCGACGAAGGTCAGCACCGGGATGTTGAAGGCGTCGCAGGTGCGGACGAAGCGGGCGGCCTTCTCGCTGGCGGCGATGTCCAGGCAGCCGGCCAGGTCCATCGGCTGGTTGCCGACCACGCCGACCGGGTGGCCCTCGACCCGGCCGAAGCCGATCACGATGTTGCCCGCGTACAGCGGCTGGACCTCCAGGAAGTCGCCGTCGTCCAGCACGTGCTCGATCACCCGGCGGATGTCGTACGGCTGGTTCGCCGAGTCCGGGACGATCGAGTCGAGTTCGAGGTCCTCGGCGGTGATCGTCAGGTCGGCCTGCTCGGGGTAGGCCGGCGGGTCGGAGAGGTTGTTGGAGGGCAGGTACGAGAGCAGGCTCTTGACGTACTCGACGGCCTCCTTCTCGTCGGCGGCCAGGTAGTGCGCGTTGCCGGACTTGGTGTTGTGGGTGCGGGCGCCGCCCAGCTCCTCCATGTCGACGGTCTCGCCGGTGACGGTCTTGATCACGTCGGGGCCGGTGATGAACATGTGCGAGGTCTTGTCGGCCATCACCACGAAGTCGGTGACGGCGGGGGAGTAGACCGCGCCGCCCGCGCACGGGCCCATGATCAGCGAGATCTGCGGGATCACGCCGGAGGCGTGCACGTTGCGGCGGAAGATCTCGCCGTACAGGCCGAGCGAGACCACGCCCTCCTGGATCCGCGCGCCGCCGGAGTCGTTGATGCCGATCATCGGGCAGCCGGTCTTCAGCGCGAAGTCCATCACCTTGACGATCTTCTCGCCGAACACCTCGCCGAGCGAGCCGCCGAACACCGTGAAGTCCTGGGCGAACACCGCGACCTGGCGGCCGTCCACGGTGCCGTAGCCGGTGATCACGCCGTCGCCGTACGGGCGGTTCTTCTCCTGGCCGAAGTTGGTGGAGCGGTGCCGGGCGAACTCGTCGAACTCCACGAAGGAGTCCTCGTCGAGCAGTTCGAGGATCCGCTCACGGGCCGTCAGCTTGCCCTTGGCGTGCTGCTTCTCGACCGCCGCGGCCGAGCCGGAGTGCACCGCCTCGTCGATCCGCCGGCGCAGGTCGGCGAGCTTCCCGGCAGTGGTGTGCGCGTCCTGCGGTGCCTCGGTCATTCCGGTGGCTCTCCCTGCGTCCTCTGCCGCCGGCCCGGGACGTGAGGGTTGCTGGGCAGGGCGGCGCTGCGGTCTACCGTTGAGTAGCGTAGCCAGCGCGGAGCGCTCCGCGGCTATGGCCATCGACACATCGTGCCACTGCCCGTTCTGCGGGACGATGAAGCGGCCTGCGGGTACGCTCCGGCGTTCCGCGCGCCGTTCTAGGCTGGCCCGGTGACGACACCCGACAGCCCCCGTCCCCGCCGCTCCGGCCTGCGCGGCTTCGGCCACGACGGCCCCTCCCCGTGGACCGACCTGGACCGGCCGCCGCTGGACGAACGGGCGCTGCGGCTCGACCTGCTGCGCCCCGGGTCGCTCTGGACCTCACTCGATGTGGTGAGCGGGACCGGCTCCACCAACTCCGACCTGGCCGCCCGGGCGAAGGACGGCGCGCCCGAGGGCGCGGTGCTGGTCGCCGAGTCGCAGAGCTCCGGCCGGGGCCGGCTGGACCGCCGGTGGTCCGCGCCGCCGCGCTCCGGGCTGTTCCTGTCGGTGCTGCTGCGCCCGCAGGGCGTGCCGGTGGAGCGCTACGGCTGGCTGCCGATCCTGGTCGGCACCGCGGTCTCCGCCACCCTCGACCGGATCGCCGGGGTGCGCACCGGCCTGAAGTGGCCCAACGACCTGCAGGCCGAGATCGACGGCCGGGAGCGCAAGCTCGGCGGCATCCTCACCGAGCTCTCCGGCGGCGCCGTGGTGGCCGGCCTCGGCCTGAACGTCTCGCTCCGGGAGGACGAACTCCCCGTCCCCACCGCGGCCTCGCTGCTGCTGGCCGGCGCCGAGGTCACCGACCGGGCCACCCTGCTGCGGGCGCTGCTGCGCGAGTTCGCCGAACTGTACGGCGAGTGGACGGCCGCCGCGGGCGACCCGCACGCCAGCGGCCTGCTGCCCGCGTACACCGCCCGCTGCACCACCCTGAACCGGCCGGTGAAGGTCCAACTCCCGGGCGACCGCGAGCTGCTGGGGCAGGCCGTGGCGGTGGACGGCGACGGCCGGCTGGTGGTGCGCACCCCCGACGGCGCCCGGCACCCCGTCGCGGCCGGCGACGTGGTGCACGTCCGCCCGCAGGACTGACGGCCGGCCCCCGCGGTCTCAACGGGCGGGACCGGCGGACCGGCTGCCGGGTGGATGCCCCGGATTACGCGATTCCGTGCGAACATTCCACCTGGCAGCGGTGTGAGGCTCGCCACTACCCTCGCGGTGGTCGCGCGCCGCAGACCTCCAGGACGGCAGAAGACGAGTGCGGCGACCGCACGGGGACGGACCGGTGACAGACAACGGCGGCGCCACGACGGGCTCCGGGCACGGCGCGACGGACGACGGGAGCACCGTCTCGGCCGACCTGGAGCGGCTCATCCTCGACGCCCCGCGCAAGTACACCCCCTACCAGGCGGCGCGCGCCGCCGAGGTCCCGATGGAGCTCGCCACCCGGTTCTGGCGCGCCATGGGCTTCCCCGACATCGGCCAGTCCCGGGCCCTCACCGACAACGACGTGATCGCGCTGCGCCGGCTGGCCGGCCTGATCGAGTCCGGGCTGCTCAGCGAGCCGATGGCGATCCAGGTCGCCCGCTCCACCGGCCAGACCACCTCGCGGCTGGCCGGCTGGCAGATGGACACCTTCCTCGACAATCTGACCCAGCCCGTCGAGCCCGGCATGACCCGCTCCGACGTCGCCTACCCGCTGGTCGAACTGCTGCTGCCCGAACTGGAGCAGTTCCTGGTGTACGTGTGGCGCCGCCAACTCGCCGCCGTCACCGGCCGGGTGGTCGCCGCCGCCGAGGACCACGAGGTCACCTCCGGCCGGCTCGCCGTCGCCTTCGCCGACCTGGTCGGCTTCACCCGGCTCTCCCGTCGGCTGGAGGAGGAGGAACTCGGCTCGCTGGTCGAGGGCTTCGAGAACACCTGCTCCGACCTGATCGCCGGTCAGGGCGGACGGGTCGTCAAGACCCTCGGCGACGAGATCCTGTTCGTCTCCGAGGACCCGGCCACCGTCGCCGAGATCGCCCTCTCGCTGGTCGAGACGCTCGCCAAGGAGGACAACATGCCCGCCCTCCGGGTCGGCATGGCTTTCGGCACCGTCACCTCGCGGATGGGCGACGTCTTCGGCACCACCGTCAACCTGGCCTCCCGGCTCACCTCGATCGCCCCCAAGGACGCCGTCCTGGTCGACGGCGAACTCGCCGCGGCCCTCGAACAGCTCGGCACCGCGGGCCTCCCCGAGACCGCGCCCGACCCGGCCCACCGCTTCCACCTCCAGCCGATGTGGCGCCGCCCGGTCCGCGGCCTCGGCCTGGTCGAGCCCTGGCTGCTCACCCGCACCCCCACCACCGCCCCGTAATCCCCAGCACCGCCCCGTAGCCTCCCAGCACCGCCCGTAACACCGCGCTTCGGCCGAAAACCGGGTGGATCGGCCTAGGCTGGGTGAAAGGCCACGGGCAGGAGGACGGCGAGCGGTGAGTGAGGCGACCATGACCGAGCAGGCCGCGTTCGAGGCGGCGGCGCCGGACCTGCGCCTGCAGGCGGTGGTGGAGCTCGCCCAGGCCATGGCCGGGGCGATGACCCCGCTGGAGGCGGTGGGCGCCGCCGCGGCCCGGGCCACCCGCGCCCTCGGGGCGACGATGGCGGCCGTCTCGGTCTGGGACCGCGAGTCCGGCCGACTGCGGGTGCTGGTCAACCACGGCGAGCTGTCCCCCGGCGAGGAGGAGCTGCCCGAGGACGAGTCCTACCCCGTCGCGGACTTCCCCGAGATCCTCAGCTACCTGGAGGAGCACTGGACCACCGGCCGGCTGCCCCGCGCCTGGGTCCAGACCGCCGAGGACCCAGGCCCGCACACCGGCCACCAGCACCCCGGCGCCGGCGCGTTCTGCCGCCAGCGGGCGGCCGGCCTGCGCCGCCGCGGCCGGGGCTGCTGCCTGGTCGCCCCGATCGTGCTGCACGGCCAGGCCTGGGGCGAGCTGTACCTCGCCCGCGGCATCGGCATGCCGGTCTTCGACGCCGCCGACGCCGACTACGCCACCCTGCTCGCCGCCCAGATCTCGGCCGGCCTGGCCCAGACCGAACGCGTCGCCGACCTGCGCCGCCTCGCCTTCACCGACGCCCTGACCGGCCTCGCCAACCGCCGCTCCGTCGACGCCCGCCTCGACGCCGCGCTCAAGTCCCACACCCGGGACGGCGCCGTGGTCTCCCTGGTGGTCTGCGACGTCAACGGCCTCAAACGGGTCAACGACCAGCTCGGCCACGAGATGGGCGACCGGCTGCTCGAACGCTTCGCCCACCAGCTCTCGCTGTCCGCCGCCAAGCTCCCCGGCAGCCTGGCCGCCCGGCTCGGCGGCGACGAGTTCTGCCTGCTCGCCGAGGGCCAGTCCGCCGACGAGGTGGTCGCCGTCGCCGAGGAACTCTGCGCCCGCGCGCTGGAACTGACGGACGGTGAGGGCGTCGCCTGCGGCGTCGCCTCCACCGGCGACCCGATCGGCCCCGTCACCACCCCCGACCGGCTGCTCCGGCTCGCCGACGCCGCCCAGTACCGGGCCAAGGCCTCCCGCGCCGCCCACCCCGTGGTGGCCGGCCGCAGCCACGGCCCAGGCTGGGCGCCCGACCCGACCGTGCTGCTCGCGGACACCGCCGACACCGGCGACCCGCAGCGCCGCCGGCCGGCCGGCGGCCGCTCCAACGGGGACCGGCGGCGGATCCGCGGCGCCGCGCACAGCGCCGACCCCGGGCAGCTCCTCGCCGCCGTCCTCGCCGCCCTCGACCAGGGCGGCCTCCAGGGCTCCGCCACCCACCCCGCCGACACCCTCGGGCGGCTCGCCGTCGTCGCCGAGAGCGCCTCCCGGCTGCTCGACGCCGTCGGCTGGTGGATCTCCTACGTCCCGCCCGGCTCGCACCTGATGCGCACCAGCCGGCACGCCGTCTACCGGATGACCGGCGGCCCCGCGAGCGCCCGCGCGCAGACCCAGCGGGCCCAGATCGAGGCCCCCGACGCGGTCTTCGACCTCCGCCACTACCCCCTCACCGGGCGCGCCGTCACCGGCGGCTCCTTCGCCCTCCGGGTCGGCACACCCGGCAACGACGCCGCCGAGGAAGCCGTCATGGTCGTCTCCGGCTACCGCGCCATGGTCGCCGCCGGCGGAGCCAACGCCGCCGGCGGCTGGCTCCTCGAACTCTTCGCCGACGAATCCACCCTCCCCCTCGGCCAGATCGCCCCGGCCCTCCGCACCCTCGTCGCCGTGGCCCTCTCCGGCCCCTGCTCGCCGCCGCCGGCCTAGGCACAACTTTTCGGCAGACGCAGGGGAACACATCAGGGGCCCGGGGAACGGCGGAGCCGAGGGGCGATGCGCTGGGACACAGTGGGGCGCAACGGGGCTTTCGCCAAAGACCTTCGACCCGAAACGGGGTGGCGCCCAGCGGCCCGTCGGTCACCAGCCCCTCGGCGCCGCCGTTCCCCGGGCCCCTGGAGCTTCGCTCCCAGCGGGCCCAGGACGGAGCGTCAGGAGATCCGGTCCGGGCGGGTGTAGACGTTCGCGGTGCGGTCGCGGAGGAAGCCGATCAAGGTGAGGCCCAGTTCTTCGGCGAGGTCGACGGCGAGGGAGGAGGGGGCGGAGACGGCGGCGAGCAGGGGGAGGCCGGCCAGGGCGGCTTTCTGGGTGAGTTCGAAGGAGGCCCGGCCGGAGACCAGGAGGAGGTGGCCGGTGAGCGGGAGGAGGCCTTCGCGGAGGGCCCAGCCGACCACCTTGTCGACCGCGTTGTGCCGGCCGACGTCCTCGCGGACGCACAGCAGCGTCCCGTCCGCGGCGAACAGCCCGGCCGCGTGCAGGCCGCCGGTGCTGTCGAACGCCCGTTGCGCGGCGCGCAGCCGCTCGGGGAGTTCGTACAGCGTCCCGGCCGGGACGGTGAGCGGGTCGGTGGAGACGTCCCAGCGGGAGCGGGTGCGGACGGCGTCGACGGTGTCGCGGCCGCAGAGGCCGCACGCGCTGGTGGTGAGCAGGTTGCGGTGGGCGGAGAGCGCGGGCCGGGCGCCGCGGACGGTGGCGTCGACCACGTTGTAGGTGTTGGCGCCGTCCGCGTCGGTGCCCGCGCAGTAGCGGAGGGCGGCCAGCTCCTCGGTGGCGCCGACCAGCCCCTCGCCGACCAGGAACCCGGCGACCAGGTCGAAGTCGTGGCCGGGGGTGCGCATGGTGACGGTCAGCGCCTCGCCGCCGATCCGGATCTCCAGCGGCTCCTCGGCGGCGAGGCTGTCGGGCCGCGCCGTCCGTTCGTCCCCGCGCAGCCGCACCACTCGTCGTCGTTCCGTCGCCCGTGCCATGGGTGTCGCACCTCCGTGGGCCAGTCAACCACCGGCGGCCGGTCCGGAACGGTTGCCACCCTTGCTTGTCACATCTCCATTCACCTGATCTGATTGTGCATATGGATATGCACAGTGTCGTCGTCCAGGTCGGCAAGGCCGACGTCAGCGCCGAGGACGTCCTCGCCGTCGCCCGCGGCGGGGCCCGGGTGGAGATCGGGCCGGACGCGCTCGCCGAGATGGCCGCGGCCCGGGCCCGGATCGACGCCCTCGCCGCCGAGCCCCGCCCGGTGTACGGCGTGTCGACCGGCTTCGGCGCGCTGGCGGTGCGCCACATCAGCCCCGAGCTGCGGGCCCAGCTGCAGCGCTCGCTGGTGCGCTCGCACGCCGCCGGCATGGGCCCGGTGGTGGAGACCGAGGTGGTCCGGGCACTGGTGTTCCTGCGGATGAAGACGCTGGCCTCCGGCCGGACGGGCGTCCGCCCGCTGGTCGCCGAGACGATGGCCGCCCTGCTGAACGCCGGGATCACCCCGGTGGTGCGGGAGTTCGGCTCGCTCGGCTGCTCCGGCGACCTCGCGCCGCTCTCGCACTGCGCGCTGGTGCTGATGGGCGAGGGCACCGCGTTCGGCCCGGACGGGGTGGAGAAGCCCGCCGCCGAGCTGCTGGCCGCCGCCGGCATCGAGCCGGTCGAGCTGCTGGAGAAGGAGGGCCTGGCCCTCATCAACGGCACCGACGGCATGCTCGGCATGCTGGTGATGGCCCTCGCCGACCTGGCCCGGCTCTACACCACCGCCGACATCACCGCCGCGATGAGCCTGGAGGCGCTGCTCGGCACCGACAAGGTGCTCGCCCCCGAGCTGCACGGCCCGATCCGCCCGCACCCCGGCCAGGCCGCCGCCGCCGCCAACATGCTCGCGGTGCTGCGCGGCTCCGGCCTGACCGGCCACCACCAGGACGACGCGCCGCGGGTCCAGGACGCGTACTCGATCCGCTGCGCCCCGCAGGTGGCCGGCGCCGGCCGGGACACCCTGGCGCACGCCCGTCTGGTCGCCGACCGCGAGCTGGCCGCGTCCGTGGACAACCCGGTGGTGCTGCCGGACGGCCGGGTCGAGTCGAACGGCAACTTCCACGGCGCCCCGGTCGGGTACGTGCTGGACTTCCTGGCGATCGCCGCCGCCGACCTGGCCTCGATCTCCGAGCGGCGCACCGACCGGCTGCTCGACAAGGCCCGCTCGCACGGCCTGCCCGCGTTCCTCGCCGACGACCCGGGCGTGGACTCCGGCCTGATGATCGCCCAGTACACCCAGGCCGCGCTGGTCAGCGAGAACAAGCGGCTCGCGGTGCCCGCCTCGGTGGACTCCATCCCGTCCTCGGCGATGCAGGAGGACCACGTCTCGATGGGCTGGTCCGCGGCCCGCAAGCTGCGCCAGTCGGTGGCCAACCTGGGCCGGGTGCTGGCGGTGGAACTCGTCGCCTCCGCCCGGGCGTTGGAGATCCGGGAGCAGGCCGCCGAGCAGACCGGCGTGCTCGCCCCGGCCACCGCCGCCGCGGTCGCCGCCGCCCGCGCGGCCGGCGTCGAGGGCCCCGGCCGGGACCGCTTCCTCTCCCCGGACCTGGAGGCCGCCGCCGCCCTGGTCGCCTCCGGCGCCCTGGTCGAGGCCGTCGAGCGGGTCACCGGCCCGCTCGCCTGAGCCCCCTGCCGGGACGGGCGGGCGCACCCACCGGACCGGCCGGGCCCGGCCGTTCGGCAGCAGCCGGACGGGCGGACCCGCGCTCCGGACCCGCCCGTCCCGGCAGGCGATACTCGATTGCCGGGCCGCCGGGGCTGCGCCACAGTCGTCCCACCGTCGAAGCCATCGGCGAACGCCCCACCGAAGCCCGGAGGTACCGCAGATGACCGCCCTGGACGAGACCGGCACGGCCGCCGGGCCCTCCGCCCGGTTGCTCCAGCTCTTCGAGGGCCACCGGCTGACGCCGACCCAGCGGCGGATCGCCCACGCGCTGGTCCGGCACGCCACCGAGGCGCCGTTCCTGTCCAGCGTCGAGGTGGCCGAACTCGCCGGGGTCAGCCAGCCGTCCGTGACGCGCTTCGCGGTCGCGCTCGGCTACGACGGCTACCCGGCGCTGCGCAAGCAGCTGCGCGAGCTCGGGGTGGGGGAGGCCGCCGTCCCCGAGAGCCACCACGAGGTGGTGCGCAACGAGCACCAGCAGGCCGTGCTCGCCGAGATCGAGCACCTGCGGCACCTCGCCGAACTGCTCGCCGACCCGGCGCCGATCGTCCGGGCCGCCCGCGTCCTGGCCGCCTCCCGCCCGCTGCCGGTGCTCGGTCTGCGGGCGGCGTCCGCGCAGGCCCGCGGCTTCGCGTACTTCGCCGGCAAGGTGCACCCCGACGTCCGGCTGCTCGACGAGGGCGGCTCGATGCTCACCGACCGGCTGGAGCAGGTCGCCGCCGCCGGGGCCAGTGCGCTGCTCTGCTTCGCGCTGCCGCGCTACCCGCGCGAGCTGATGGACGCGCTCGCGGTGGCCCGCGAGTGCGGGCTGACGGTGCTGACCGTCGCCGACTCGGCGTTCGCGCCGGTCGCCAAGCTCTCCGACGTGCTGCTGCCCGCCGCCGTCGGCACCGGGCTGGTCTTCGACACCGCGTGCGCGCCGATGATGCTCGGCCGGGTCCTGCTGCAGACCATGTGCGACGAGATCCCGGGCGCGGAGGCCCGGCTGGAGGCGATCGAGCAGTCCGCGACGGCCCGTCAACTGTTCTTGGAATGACACCCGTTGTTTCGCCAAAGACCCCTTTTCGTCGGGTTGACGACGGGGGCTGAGCGGGCATCCCTTCCACGAGGGAAACGACAGCTTGGACGGGGGAAGTCCAATGCCACCGCCGATCCACCGGATGAGACTGACCGGACGACTCGGGTCCGGGGCCGACGAATGGTCCTGCCCGCTCTGCGGCCGCCGCATCGCGCTGCGCCGCCCACCGCACCCCGAACTCACCGTGCTCGACCCGGGCGACGAGGAGGCCGTGCACATCGGCGTCCTGGAGCCCGGCAGCGACGCCTCCGCCGCCGCGGACGAGGCCGCCGCCCGCTACGGCGTCGGCCCGGTCCAGCACGTCCCGCGCCCGCCGGCCCGCCCCGGCCAGCCCACCCCCGAGCCCGACGCGGCGGACCGCCGCTGGCTGGCCGAGATCGGCATCGACTGGGACGGCGACGAGGCGGCCTGACGGCCCGTCGGGCGTTAGGGTGGCCGGAAAACCGAGGGGGGTCTCGTGAGGACACGCGCAATCGCGGGGTGGTCGAGTGTCGCCGCCGCGCTCCTGGTGGCGGCGGTCTCCGCCTGGGGGCAGTACGAGACCCGCTCGGGCGGGCGCTCCCTGCTCGCCGACCGGCTCGGACACCCGTGGCTGCTGGGGCTCGCAGCCCTGGCGCTGGTGTTCCTCGCGGGCGTCCTGCTCGGCGACGCCGTCGCCCGGCGGTTCTCGGCGGGCGGACTGCTGCTCGCCCTGGTCCTGTGCGGTCTTGCCGTGCCGGGCACGTTCTTCGGGGGGAACCCGCACACCGAGGTGGTCCGCACGGCCGCGCCGGGCGGTGCCGACCGCGTGCTGACGGTGGTGCACCGCGGCCCCCCGAGCACCGAGACCGAGGTCCAGGAGTGGGTGGTCCAGGTGGAGAGCGGCTCCGGTTGGGCCGGCCGCCGCTGGACGCTGCTCGACGCGGACGGCGTCTGGCCCGGCGCAGGGGCGTTCACCTCCGCGCGCTGGACGGGCCCCGACCGGCTCGCCGTCGTCACCGACACCGAGGTGAAGGTCTACGACTTCTCCGGGGGAGCGCCCGTCCTGGTTCCGGCCTGACCGTTTCCGGCCCGTGCTCCCGAACGCCGCCCCCGGTGGGCGGCGTTCGGTGTTCCGGCGGGGTGGGCGTGGGCTCTGGCCAGCCTCCGACTGTTTGGATATATTCAGTCCTGTTGAAGGTGAATGAAAACATCCGCAAGGAGGCTGGTCCATGGCAGAGCAGGCGAACGGCCCGCGCGAGGTCCGCGCGGCGCGCGGCACCGGGCTGAGCACGCAGGGCTGGCAGCAGGAGGCCGCCCTGCGGATGCTGATGAACAACCTGGACCCGGAGGTCGCCGAGCACCCGTCGAAGCTGGTGGTCTACGGCGGCACCGGCAAGGCGGCCCGGGACTGGCGCTCCTTCGACGCGATGGTGAAGACCCTGCAGGGGCTGAAGCAGGACGAGACCATGCTGGTCCAGTCCGGCCGCCCGGTCGGCGTGATGCAGACCCACGAGTGGGCGCCCCGGGTGCTGATCGCCAACTCCAACCTGGTCGGCGACTGGGCGAACTGGGAGGAGTTCCGCCGCCTGGAGTCGCTCGGCCTCACCATGTACGGCCAGATGACCGCCGGTTCGTGGATCTACATCGGCACCCAGGGCATCCTGCAGGGCACCTACGAGACCTTCTCGGCCGTCGCCGACAAGCGCTTCGGCGGCACCCTGGAGGGCACGATCACGCTCACCGCCGGCCTCGGCGGCATGGGCGGCGCCCAGCCGCTGGCCGTCACCATGAACGGCGGCGTGGCGATCTGCATCGACTGCGACCCGTCCCGGATCGCCCGCCGGATCGAGCACCGCTACCTGGACGTCGAGGCGAAGAACCTCGACCACGCCCTGCAGTTGGCCACCGAGGCCCGCGACAAGCGGCAGCCGCTGTCGATCGGCGTGCTCGGCAACGCGGCCGAACTGGTGCCGCAACTGCTGGCGATGGACGCCCCGATCGACATCGTCACCGACCAGACCAGCGCGCACGACCCGCTGGCCTACCTGCCGATCGGCGTCGCCTTCGAGGACATGGCCTCCTACGCGGCCGAGAAGCCCGCCGAGTTCACCGTCCGGGCCCGCGAGGCGATGGCCCGGCACGTGGAGGCGATGGTCGGCTTCCAGGACCGCGGCGCCGAGGTCTTCGACTACGGCAACTCGATCCGCGGCGAGGCGCAACTCGCGGGCTACGAGCGGGCGTTCGAGTTCCCGGGCTTCGTCCCGGCGTACATCCGGCCGCTGTTCTGCGAGGGCAAGGGCCCGTTCCGCTGGGCCGCGCTGTCCGGCGACCCGCAGGACATCCACAAGACCGACAAGGCCGTCCTCGACCTGTTCCCGGAGAACGAGTCGCTGCACCGCTGGATCAAGATGGCCCAGGAGAAGGTGCACTTCCAGGGCCTGCCCGCGCGGATCTGCTGGCTCGGCTACGGCGAGCGCGACAAGGCCGGCGAGCGGTTCAACGACATGGTGGCGAGCGGCGAGCTGTCCGCCCCCATCGTGATCGGCCGTGACCACCTGGACTGCGGCTCGGTCGCCTCCCCGTACCGGGAGACCGAGGCGATGCTGGACGGCTCCGACGCGATCGCCGACTGGCCGCTGCTGAACGCCATGGTCAACGTCGCCTCCGGCGCCTCCTGGGTCTCCATCCACCACGGCGGCGGCGTCGGCATCGGCCGCTCCATCCACGCCGGGCAGGTCACCGTCGCCGACGGCACCGCGCTGGCCGGCGAGAAGATCCGCCGGGTCCTCACCAACGACCCCGGCATGGGCGTCATCCGGCACGTCGACGCCGGCTACGACCGGGCCGACGAGGTCGCGCAGGAGCGCGGGGTGCGCGTCCCGATGAACGAGCTGTGACCGACGGTTTCGAGGCGATGTGGGCGGAGCTGCTCCCCGTGGGCCGCTCCGCCTCCTCCGGCGGCTACCGGCGGCACGCCTGGAACTCCGCCGACGCCGAGTGCCGGGCCTGGTTCGAGCAGCAGGCCCGGTCCCGCGGCCTGCACTACGAGACCGACCGCAACGGCAACCAGTGGGCCTGGCTCGGCGACCCGGCCGCCGGCGACGCCGTGGTCACCGGTTCGCACCTGGACTCCGTCCCGGACGGCGGCGCCTACGACGGCCCGCTCGGCGTGGTCTCCTCCTTCGCCGCGCTCGACGAACTCCGCGCCCGCGGCGCCGAGTTCACCCGCCCGCTGGCGATCGCCAACTTCGGCGACGAGGAGGGCGCCCGGTTCGGCGTCGCCTGCGTCGGCTCCCGGCTGGCGGCCGGCCTGCTCGACCGGGAGGCCGCGTACGCGCTGCGCGACGCCGACGGCGTCCGGCTGCCCGACGCCATGGAGAAGGCCGGGCACGACCCGGCGCTGATCGGCGCCGACCCCGAACTGCTCGGCCGGATCGGCGCGTTCGTCGAACTCCACATCGAGCAGGGCCGCTACCTGACGGAGGATCAGCCGGTCGGCGTGGCCGGCGCGATCTGGCCGCACGGACGGTGGCGGTTCGACTTCCACGGCGAGGCCAACCACGCCGGCACCACCCGGCTCGACGACCGCCGCGACCCGATGCTCACCTACGCCACCACGGTGCTCGCCGCCCGCAAGAAGGCCCGGCTCGCCGGGGCGCTCGCCACCTTCGGCAAGGTCGCCGTCGAACCCAACGGCACCAACGCGATCGCCTCCCTGGTGCGCGGCTGGCTCGACTCCCGGGCCGCCGACGAGGAGACGCTCCACCGGGTGGTCGACGCCATCGAGCAGGCCGCCGTGGAACGCGGGGAACGCGACGGCGTCCGGGTCGCGCTCACCCGGGAGTCCTTCACCCCCGTGGTCGACTTCGACGGACCGCTGCGCGACCGGCTCGCCGGACGCCTGCAGGCCCCCGTGCTGCCGACCGGCGCCGGACACGACGCCGGCATCCTGGCGTCCGCCGTCCCGACCGCCATGCTGTTCGTGCGCAACCCCACCGGGGTCTCGCACTCCCCGGCCGAACACGCCGAGGAGGCCGACTGCCACGCCGGGGTCGCCGCCCTCGCCGACGTACTGGAGGACCTCGCATGCCGGCCGTCGTGACGTACTGGGCCGAACACGCCTGGCTGCCCGGGGCCGAGGGTCCGGCGGTCGCGCCCCAGGTGCTGATCGAGGCTGGCGCCGACGGGCGGATCACCGCCGTCACCCCCCGCAGCGGCCCCTGCCCGGCGGGCGCCGTCCGGCTCGCCGGGCTCACCCTGCCCGGGCAGGCCAACGCCCACTCGCACGCCTTCCACCGCGCCCTGCGCGGCACCGTCCAGGTCGGCTCCGGCACCTTCTGGACCTGGCGCGACACCATGTACCAGGTCGCCGCCGCGCTCGACCCCGACCGCTACCTGGCGCTCGCCACCGCCGTCTACGCCGAGATGGCGCTCGCCGGGATCACCGCCGTCGGCGAGTTCCACTACCTGCACCACGCGCCCGGCGGCGCCCGCTACGCCGACCCGAACGCGATGGGCGCGGCCCTGGTCGAGGCCGCCGCCCGGGCCGGCCTCCGGATCACCCTGCTCGACACCTGCTACCTCTCGGCCGGCTTCGGCGCCGCCCCCACCGAACCCCAGCTCCGGTTCTCCGACGGCGACGCCGACGCCTGGGCGGCCCGCGCCGACGCCCTGAAGGACACCGCGCACGCCCGGATCGGCGCCGCCGTGCACAGCGTCCGGGCCGTCCCCGCCGAGCAGTTGGACACCGTCGCGCACTGGGCCGCAGTCCGCCGCGCCCCGCTGCACGTCCACCTCTCCGAGCAGACCGCCGAGAACGAGGCCTGCCTCGCCGCGCACGGCGTCACCCCCACCCGGCTGCTCGCCGACCACGGCGTGCTGGGCCCGCGCACCTCCGCCGTGCACGCCACCCACCTCACCGAGGAGGACCAGCACCTGCTGGCCGGCTCCGGCACCACCGTCTGCATGTGCCCCACCACCGAACGGGACCTCGCCGACGGCATCGGCCCGGCCCGCCGGCTCGCCTCGCTGGGCAGCCCGATCAGCCTCGGCTCCGACAGCCACGCCGTGATCGACCCCTTCGAGGAGGCTCGCGCCCTCGAACTCGACGAACGCCTGCGCACCCGCACCCGCGGCCACTGGACCGCCGCCGAACTGCTCCGGGCCGGCACCGAGGACGGCCACGCCTCGCTCGGCTGGCCCGAGGCCGGCCGGCTGGAGCCCGGCGCCCTCGCCGACTTCTGCGTGATCGCCCTGGACTCGGTCCGCACCGCCGGGCCCGGCCCCGAACTCGGCGCCGAGACCGCGGTGTTCGCGGCCGGCGCGGCCGACGTCCGGCACCTGGTGGTCGGCGGCCGGCACGTCGTCAAGGACGGGGTGCACCTGGGCGTACCGGACGTCGGGCGGGCGCTGGCGGAGGCGATCTCCGCGCTGCGGTAGCCGGGGCGACCTGCCGGACGTTCGCCTTCCGCCCCGCAGTTCCCCGCGCCCCCGGCGGGGCGCGGAAGTTCCGTGGACCTACAACCGTTCGAGGACAGAGACGTTCATGAGCCTGCTCATCAGTAACATCGGGTCCCTGGTCACCAACGATCCGGCGTTCGGCACGGGCCCGCTCGGCCTGCTGGCCGACGCCGCGGTGGTGGTGGAGGGCGACCGGATCGCCTGGGTGGGCGAGGCGGCCGCCGCCCCCGCCGCCGACGAGTCGGTGGACGCGGGCGGGCGGGCGCTGCTGCCCGGGTTCGTGGACAGCCACTCGCACCTGGTGTTCGCCGGGGACCGGACGGCCGAGTTCAACGCCCGGATGTCGGGGCAGTCGTACAGCGCCGGGGGCATCAGGACCACCGTCGCGGCGACCCGGGCCGCCTCCGACGCCGAGCTGAACGCCAACCTGACCCGGTACCTGGCCGAGATGCTGCGGCAGGGCACCACCACCGTCGAGGTGAAGTCCGGGTACGGGCTGAGCACCGCCGACGAGGCCCGCTCGCTGCGGATCGCGTCCGGCCACACCGCGGAGACCACCTACCTCGGCGCGCACGTGGTGGGGCCCGAGTACGCGGACGACCCCGCCGGGTACGTGGAGCTGGTCACCGGCGAGATGCTGGCGGCCTGCGCCCCGCACGCCCGCTGGGTCGACGTGTTCTGCGAGCGTGGGGCCTTCGACGGCGACCAGGCCCGGGCCGTGCTCACCGCCGGCATCGCCGCCGGGCTGCTGCCGCGCGTCCACGCCAACCAGCTGACCCGGGGCCCCGGCGTGCAGCTCGCCGTCGAACTCGGCGCCGCCTCCGCCGACCACTGCACCCACCTGAGCGACGCGGACGTGGCCGCGCTCGCCGGCGGCGACACCGTCGCCACCCTGCTGCCGGGCGCCGAGTTCTCCACCCGGGCGCCCTACCCCGACGCCCGCCGGCTGCTGGACGCGGGCGCGAAGGTCGCGCTGTCCACCGACTGCAACCCCGGCTCCAGCTTCACCAGTTCGATGCCGTTCTGCCTGGCCGTCGCCGTCCGCGAGATGGGCATGACCCCGGACGAGGCGGTGCACGCCGCCACCGCCGGCGGCGCGCTCGCGCTGCGCCGCACCGACGTGGGCCGGATCGCCCCCGGGGCCCGGGCGGACCTCCAGCTGCTGGACGCGCCCTCGCACGTCCACCTGGCCTACCGCCCGGGCGTCCCGCTGACCGCCGCCGTCTGGCAGGGCGGGGTCCGCCGGGTCTGACCCGCCGTCAGCGCGCCTCGCCCATCAGCCGCCCGACCCGGCCGCGGGCGGCGAACAGGCCGACGCCCGCGGCCACCGCCAGCAGGCCCTGGGCGGCGAAGTACCAGGTCGAGCCGACCACGTCGTCGCCGAGCAGCAGCTGGGCCAGCGCGGCCACGCAGTCGCCCGCGGTGACGGCGAGGAACCAGACGCCCATCATCTGGCTGGCGTACTTCGCGGGGGCCAGCTTGGTGGTGACGGAGAGTCCGACGGGGGAGAGGGTCAGCTCGCCGGTGGTCTGGATCAGGTAGACCACCGCCAGCCAGAGCGGGGTGACCTTGGTGCCGCCGGTGGCCGCGGCCATCGCCAGCATCATCACCAGGAAGGACGCGCCGATCATCAGCAGGCCGAAGGCGAACTTCGCGGTGGTGGAGGGGTTGCGGCCGCGGCGGGCGGCGGCGTTCCACAGCCAGGCGAAGACCGGGGCCAGCGCCATGATGTAGAGCGGGTTCAGCGACTGGAACCAGCTGGACGGGAACGAGAAGCCGAACAGGCTCCCGGCGGTGTTGCGCTCGGCGAACACGCTGAGCGTCGAGCCGGACTGGTCGTAGATCATCCAGAACACCGCGGCGGCGACGAAGAACCAGACGTAGCCGCCCATCCGGGAGCGCTCCGCTCCGGTCAGGTCGCGGTCGCGTCGGATGCGGGTGAACACCAGGACGGGAACGGCGAGGCCGGCCAGCGACAGCGGCCAGATCGCCCAGGAGACGGTGAAGTGCCCGGTGCCGGCGACCACGCCGTAGAACAGCGCGGCGGCGGCCAGCCAGAGCGCGCCCTTGCGCAGCACCGCGCGGCGCTCGTCGGGCGTCAGCGGCGCGGAGACCTCGTCCGAGCGCGGGCTGAGGTGGCGGGTGCCCAGCAGGTACTGGATCAGGCCGAGCGCCATGCCGATGCCGGCCAGCGCGAAGCCCAGGTGCCAGTTCACCTTCTGGCCGACGGTGCCGATCACCAGCGGCGCCAGGAAGGCGCCGAGGTTGATGCCCATGTAGAAGATGGTGAAGCCGCCGTCGCGGCGCGCGTCGTCGCCCTTCTCGTAGAGCTGGCCGACCATGGTCGAGATGTTGGCCTTGAGCAGGCCGGAGCCCACCGCGATCAGCACCAGGCCGGCGAAGAAGGACGCCCGGGCGGGCACCGCCAGCAGGAAGTGTCCCGCCATGATGACCGCGCCGCCGAGCGCCACGGTCCGCCGGGCGCCGAGCAGGCGGTCGGCGATCCAGCCGCCGGGCAGCGCCAGCAGGTAGACCATCGCGTTGTAGACCGAGTACACGGCGGTGGCGGTGGCCACCTGCATGCCGAGGCCGCCCTCGGACGCCTTGGCGGACATGTAGACCACCAGCAGGGCGCGCATGCCGTAGAAGCTGAAGCGCTCCCAGGTCTCGGTCATGAAGAGGGTGGCCAGGCCGCGGGGGTGGCCGAGGAAGGTCCGCTCCGGGGTGGCGGAGGGCCGTACCCCGGTCTCCAGGGTGGTCGAAGCCATGCTGATTCCTTGCCTGTTTTCTCGGGTTCCCCACCACTCTAAGTCGCGGATTCGGTTGACTGCGGAGCGTGAATGGTATGCGGAAGGTAAAGCGTGGGGGCTGTGCACTGTGCAGTTCGATGATGCGGCGAAAGAATAGCCTGCAATCCGAAGGTCGGTGCGAAGAATGTCCGTGAAAGCGCAGTTGCTCTCGAAGATGCCCGCGAACCGACGATGATCACCGGCTGTGACACTGTTCACAGTGCACCTGACAGCCCCGTCCGCACTCCCGAAGACCCTCTGATCAGCGGCCCCGGCGCGGTCTACCATCGCCCCTATGACCTGTGTGCTGCTGGCCGAGGACGACCCGGCAATCTCCGAACCGCTGGCCCGCGCCCTGCGCCGCGAGGGCTACGAGGTGCTCGTCCGCGAGGACGGACCGGCCGCCCTGGGCGCCGGCCTCAGCGAGGACGTCGACCTGATCGTGCTGGACCTCGGGCTCCCCGAGATGGACGGCCTGGAGGTGTGCCGGCGGCTGCGCGCCGACGGCAAGAGCTTCCCGGTCCTGGTGCTCACCGCCCGCGCCGACGAGGTGGACACCGTGGTCGGCCTGGACGCCGGCGCCGACGACTACGTCACCAAGCCGTTCCGGCTGGCCGAACTGCTCGCCCGGGTCCGGGCCCTGCTCCGGCGCGGCAACGTCGACCAGCTCACCACCGGCGCGCACGGCGTGAAGATCGACATCGAGTCGCACCGCGCCTGGCTCGGCGAGGAGGAACTCACCCTCTCCGCCAAGGAGTTCGAGCTGCTGCGGGTCCTGGTGCGGGACGCCGGACGGGTCGTCACCCGCGAGGAGATCATGCGCCAGGTCTGGGACACCACCTGGTGGACCTCCACCAAGACCCTCGACATGCACATCTCCTGGCTGCGCAAGAAGCTCGGCGACGACGCGGCCAACCCCCGCTACATCGCCACCGTGCGCGGCGTGGGCTTCCGCTTCGAGAAGAACTGAAGGTCCGCCCGGCGTGAAACGCAGGATGATCAACTCGCTGCTGGGCGTCGTCCTGGTGGTGGTCGCGGTGTTCTGCGTCCCGCTGGCCCTGATCGAGAAGCAGTCGATCGTCAACGCGGCCAACGACCGGGTGGACGCGGTGGCGGTCCGGGTGCTCGGCCTGGTCGAGAGCCGGCTCGCCGCCGGCGAGCCGGTCAGCGGCGAGAAGTTCGCCGCCGTGGTCTCCGGGGACGACTACTACGTCACCGTGGACATCCCCGAACAGCCGCTGATCGCCCTCGGCCGCCCGGTCGAGGGGGACTCGCTCACCGCCACCGAGACCGGCGCCAGCGGCGAGACCGTCACCGTCGCGCAGTCCCGCAAGGCGCTCGACCACGAGATCGGCAACATGCTGCTGCTGCTCGGCGTGGTCGCGCTGCTCGCCGTCCAGGCCGCCGTGGCGCTCGCGGTCTGGCAGGCGAAGCGGCTGGCCCGGCCGCTCACCGAACTCGCCGAGACCGCCGAACGCCTCGGCTCCGGCGACCCCCGGCCGCAGGGCCGCCGCTACGGCGTCCCCGAACTCGACCGGATCGCCGAGGTGCTGGACACCAGCGCCGAGCGGATCGCCCGGATGCTCACCGCCGAACGCCGGCTCGCCGCCGACGCCTCGCACCAGCTGCGCACCCCGCTCACCGCGCTCTCCATGCGGCTGGAGGAGATCACCGCGCTGGCCGAGGACCCCGGCACCGTCCGGGAGGAGGCCGCGATCGGCCTCCAGCAGGTCGAGCGGCTCACCGACGTGGTGCAGCGGCTGCTCACCAACCAGCGCGACCCCAACAACCCGACCGCGGTGGCCTTCCCGCTCGACGAGGTGCTCAAGCAGCAGCTGGAGGAGTGGGGCCCGACCCTGCGCGACGCCGGGCGCCGGCTGGCCGTCGAGGGCCTGCGCGACGTCCGGGTGCTGGCCACCCCCGGCACCGTCTCCCAGGTGCTCGCCACCCTGATCGAGAACTCGCTGATGCACGGCGACGGCACCATCACCCTGCGGGTGCGCCGCTCCGGCAGCTCGGTGGTCGCCGAGGTCCAGGACGAGGGCGCGGGCGTCCCGCGCGAACTCGGCAACCGGGTCTTCGAGCGGGCCGTCAGCGGCCGCAACTCCACCGGCATCGGCCTGGCCGTGGCCCGCGACCTCGCCGAGGCCGACGGCGGCCGCCTCGAACTGCTGTCGCTCCGGCCGCCGGTGTTCGCGCTCTTCCTCGCCCACGCGGACGGCTGACGCGGCGTCAGGACGCCAGGCTGCTCTTCTCGTCCTCGGCGGCCAGCAGCAGCTCGGCCTCGGCCACCACCTCGGGGTCCGCCAGCTCCGGCATCGCCTTGAACACCCAGGTGCGGTAGGAGACGAACCGGAACACGGTGCCCGCGGCCAGGCCGACCACGTTCTTGGCGATCAACTGGCTGAAGTGCGAGTGATAGCCGAGCACGTGCACCGAGAAGGCCAGGATGCCGTTCTCGATCAGCAGGCCGATGCCGCTGAACAGCAGGAAGAGGGTGATCTCGCGCTTGCGCGAGCTGGCGTCCCGGTCCTTGTAGAGCCAGTAGCGGTAGCCGAGGTAGTTGGTGAAGATGGAGACCGCGCCGGAGATCAGGCCCGCCGCCGAGTTGACCAGGCCGCTGGCCTGGAGGCAGAGCGCGAAGACGCCCGCGTTCACCACGACGCCGGAGACGCCGATCACGGCGAAGCCGACCGCCTCCAGGGACATTCCGCGGAGCCGCTGGAGCAGGGTGGGGCGCGTTGCGGTGGTGCTCGTCATCCGGGCCGTCTCCGTCTACGTCTACTTCACATGATCGGATAAGAGGTGTCGTGCAATCCGGCCCACCAGGCTACCCGCCCTTCCTGAGTGCTCCGCCCCCGCCGGGGCGCGGGCGGACCGCCCGCACGCCGGTGACCTGGCCCCCGACCGGCCCGGATATCCTGGGGCGCGTGACTGTAGCGGGCAATGCGAACTTTCCAGTGGTCGGAGTCATCGGCGGCGGGCAGCTCGCCCGCATGATGCACCAGGCGGGCATCCCGCTGGGCATCCGCTTCAAGCTCCTCGCTGACACCCCCCAGGAGTCGGCCGCGCAGGTGGTCGGCACCACCGTGCTCGGCGACTACCGCGACCTCGACACGCTGCGGGCCTTCGCCGCCGACTGCGACGTGATCACCTTCGACCACGAGCACGTGCCCACCGAGCACCTGCGCACCCTGCAGGCCGAGGGCATCGCCGTCCGCCCCGGCCCCGACGCGCTGGTCAACGCCCAGGACAAGGGCATCATGCGGGCCAAGCTGGACTCGATCGGCGTCCCCTGCCCCCGGCACCGGCTGGTCGCCGACCCGGCCGACGTCACCGCCTTCGCCGAGGAGGGCGAGGGCTACCCCGTCGTCCTGAAGACCGTCCGCGGCGGCTACGACGGCAAGGGCGTCTGGGTCGTGAAGGACGAGAGCGAGGCCGCCGCCCCCTTCCTGGCCGGCGTCCCGGTGCTCGCCGAGGAGAAGGTCGACTTCCTGCGCGAGCTCGCCGCCAACGTGGTCCGCTCGCCCAGCGGCCAGGCCGTCGCCTACCCCGTGGTGGAGTCCGTCCAGGAGAACGGCATCTGCGCCGAGGTCACCGCCCCCGCGCCCGGCCTCGACCCCGCGCTCTCCGACGAGGCCCAGCAGCTCGCCCTGCGGATCGCCGGCGAACTCGACATCACCGGCCACCTCGCCGTCGAGCTGTTCCAGACCCGCGACGGCCGGATCCTGGTCAACGAACTCGCCATGCGCCCGCACAACTCCGGCCACTGGACCCAGGACGGCGCCGTCACCTCCCAGTTCGAGAACCACCTGCGCGCCGTCCTCGACCTCCCGCTCGGCGACCCCCGCCCCCGGGCCCCCTGGACCGTCATGGTCAACGTGCTCGGCGGCGACTACCCCGACATGTACCGCGCCTTCCTGCACTGCATGGCCCGCGACCCCGGCCTCAAGATCCACATGTACGGAAAGGACGTGAAGCCCGGCCGCAAGGTCGGCCACGTCAACGTCTTCGGGGACGACCTCGAAGACGTCCGCGAGCGCGCCCGCCACGCGGCCGCCTACCTGCGAGGAACGATCACCGATTGACCTGGAAGTCCCCTCGGCCTCGCGGCCGGGCCGCCGGGCGCGAGCGCGGCGGTCGGGACGATTTCCTGCTTCATCGACGACTGCCCGCCCGGAGTGCTCCGTTGAGGTCGTACACCGTCTCCACAGGCGGCAACCGCCAGCCCGGCGGCCAGGATGTTGCGCGCCGCGTTGACGTCCCGGTCGTGGACGGCGCCGCAGGCGCACTCCCACCCGCGGACGCCCAGCGGCAGGGCGGCGCGGACGGTTCCGCAACTGCCGCACAGCTTGGAACTGGGGAACCAGCGATCGACGACGATCAGCTCGCGGCCGTAGTGAGGTCGGTCCGGGGCGCCCTGCCGACGTTGCCGTCGGTGGGTTTCCCCGAACCGCCTCCCGAACCCGCCGTGCGCCTCACAACGCAAC
>NZ_JBIUTD010000023.1:0-73748 GCF_044741705.1 Kitasatospora sp. NPDC088134
CACCCGCACATCGCACCTGGCAGCGCTTCGCCCCGCCGGGTAACAACCCGACGGGGCGAAGCGATCAGACCCCGAATTCGCCAACGGCATCCCGTGAGGTGCGGGGCCCTTTCGCGTGCTCCGACCGCCTTGCGGCGCCCGGCACTTGAGGCCGCGTCGGCTACTTCGGGACCTCGGAGATTTTGCGGAGCTCCTTGGTGTCGGCCACCACGGCGTCCTTGGTGATCTCCTTGTCGGCGTCGATCTCCAGCACCACGACCACGGAGGAGCCGTCGGCCCAGACGCAGATGCCGCCCTTCTGGCCGCTCAGGTCGATCGAGCCGCAGGAGAGCTTGCCGCCCTGCGGGCCCGGGTCGATGTCGCTGCGGTCGCTGACGGACGCGCCGCCCTCGCCGGAGAAGCTCTTGAAGGCGGCGTCCACCTGCTGCGAGGGGAGCAGCACGTTGCCGGTCGCCCCGGAGACCAGCAGCATCTTGGTGCCCTCGGCGGAGCGGTAGATGGTGCTGACCGGCTCGGGGTGGGTGAAGGAGGACTTCTCGCCGTCGAAGCCCTTCTGCAGCTCGCTGGAGAGCGCCTTGGTGGTCTCGTCCTCCGGGTCGGAGGTCATGTCGTGGAAGGACTGCGGCAGCACGACCTTGTTCTTGCCGGTGTTCTCGGCGGTGTCCCAGGCCACGTAGCCGATCGCGCCGGCGCCGCCGAGCAGCACCACGCCGACCACGGCGAGGGTGATCCACAGGCCCTTGCGGGACTTCTTCGCCGGGGCCGGGTAACCGGGGTAGCCGGCCGGGTAGCCGGGGGCGCCCTGCGGGGGGACCGCGCCGCCGCCCCAGGGCTGCTCCTGGGGGGCCTGGCCGGGGTAGCCGTAGCCGGGCTGCGGGGCGGGGGCGCCCTGCGGGGGTATCGGGGCGTCGGGCTGGGGCTTGTCGTACCCGGAGGGCGGGCCGAACTGGTTGTCGGACACGGCGGGGTGACTCCGTTCGGGGTGAACTGCGGTGAGGTGGGGACTACTTGGCGACGGTGGCGGCGTCGCGGAACTGGCGGGCCCGGTCGGCGGCGGTGCTGGCGCTGACCGCCTTGCCGTCGGAGGCGCCGAGCACCACGATGCCGATGGTCGAGTGGCTGACGAAGACGCAGATCGGAATGCTCATCTGGGCCTTGCCGGCCTCCGAGGTGGCCACCCCGCAACTCAGCTTGGAGCCCGCGTCGTTGGGGTCGTTGGCGTCGAAGGAGGTGAGCTTCTCCTTCCACGTCGGCTTCTCCGCCCCCGAGTCCGAGCCGTCGCCGTTCTCCAGCTTGTCGGTCGCCACCGACATGCCCTTGGCGGGATCGGAGATCTTGCCCCAGCTGCCGCTGATGCTGACCACGTCGGTGATCGACTTCTGGTAGGTCGCGGTGACCGAGCCCTCCAGGGTGCCGACGCCGTCCAGGCCCTTCAGCGTGCCCTTCTCGTTGGAGGACTTCTTGGTGTAGCCCGAGACGCTGTCCGGCGGGCTGAGCCTGAACTTGCCCGCGGTGTCCGACCCCTTGTTCCCGCTCAGCACGAACCAGCCGACACCGGCGATCAGCGCCACCACCACGACCACCACCAGGGCGATGATCCCGCCCTTGCCCTTGGAGGGGGCCGGCGGCTGCGGGTAGCCGCCGTAGCCGGGCTGCCCGGGCTGGCCCGGGGCGCCGCCCCACTGCTGCGGGCCCGGCGCGGGCGGCTGCTGGGGGTAGCCGTACCCGGGCTGCGGCGCCGGCTGCTGCGGGGCGCCGTACGCGGGCGGCTGGGGCGCGCCGTACGCGGGGGGCTGCGGGGCGCCGTAGGCCGGGGGCTGCTGCTGCGGGGCGCCGTAGGCGGGGGGTTGGGGCGCGCCGTAACCCGGCTGCGGCGGGGGAGCGCCGTACGGCTGCTGCGGCTGCCCCTGCGGATACTGCTGCGGTCCCTGGCCCTGGCCGTACATCGTCTTCGTCTCCCCCGCCGCTCGACTCCGCGGCCCGTCCGGTCGATATATGCGGGGCACGCTACCGTACGGCCCTCCCGGCGCGCCCGAGTGGTCCGGGCACAATCGGTTCGTAACCGCGGTCCGGCCTTCCGTAAACTGTGCGTCGTGACCGACACGACGAACCAGCGCCCCGCGAGCTCCGAGCCCGGGGACGACGCAGCCACCCTCCCGACGACCTACGCCCCGGCCGAGGTAGAGGGCGAGCTGTACGAGCGCTGGGTGGAGCGCGGTTACTTCACGGCCGACGCGAAGAGCGAGAAGCCGGCGTACACCATCGTCATCCCCCCGCCGAACGTCACGGGCGCCCTGCACCTGGGCCACGCCTTCCAGCACACGCTGATGGACGCGCTGACCCGCCGCAAGCGGATGCTCGGCTTCGAGGCGCTCTGGCTCCCGGGCATGGACCACGCGGGCATCGCCACCCAGAACAAGGTGGAGCAGCAGCTCGCCGAGGCCGGCCTGTCCCGGCACGACCTGGGCCGGGAGGCCTTCGTCGAGAAGGTCTGGGAGTGGAAGGAGAACTACGGCGGCCGGATCCTCGGCCAGATGCGCCGCCTCGGCGACGGCGTCGACTGGTCGCGCGAGCGCTTCACCATGGACGAGGGCCTGTCGCAGGCCGTCCAGACCATCTTCAAGAAGCTCTTCGACGACGGCCTGATCTACCGTGCCGAGCGCATCATCAACTGGTGCCCGCGCTGCCTGACCGCGCTCTCCGACATCGAGGTCGAGCACGAGAACGTCCCCGGTGAGCTGGTCTCGATCCGCTACGGCGACGGCGCGGACTCCATCGTGGTGGCCACCACCCGGGCCGAGACCCTGCTCGGCGACACCGCGATCGCCGTCCACCCGTCCGACGAGCGCTACGCGCACCTGGTCGGCCGGACGGTCAAGCTGCCGCTGACGGACCGGGAGATTCCGGTCGTCGCCGACGAGCACGTCGACCCGGAGTTCGGCACCGGCGCCGTCAAGGTGACGCCCGCGCACGACCCGAACGACTTCGCCATCGGCCGACGCCACAACCTGCCGAACCTGACGGTGATGGACGAGCGCGGCACCATCACGGTGCACGGCCCGTTCCTCGGCCTGGACCGGATGGACGCCCGGGCCGCCGTGGTCGGCGCACTGCGCGAACAGGGGCGGATCGTCGCCGAGAAGCGCCCCTACGAGCACGCGGTCGGCCACTGCTCGCGCTGCAAGACCGTGGTCGAGCCGCGGCTGTCGCTGCAGTGGTGGGTCAAGGTCGAGCCGCTGGCGAAGGCCGCGGGCGACGCCGTCCGGGACGGCCGGGTCCAGATCCACCCGAAGGAGCTGGAGCGCCGCTACTTCGACTGGGTCGACAACATGCACGACTGGTGCATCTCGCGCCAGCTCTGGTGGGGCCACCGGATCCCGGTCTGGTACGGCCCGGACGGCGAGGTCGTCTGCGTCGGCCCGGACGAGCAGCCCCCCACCGGCGAGGGCTGGACCCAGGACACCGACGTCCTGGACACCTGGTTCTCCTCCGGCCTGTGGCCGTTCTCCACCCTCGGCTGGCCGGAGAAGACCCCGGACCTGGAGAAGTTCTACCCGACCGACGTGCTGCTGACCGGCCACGACATCATCTTCTTCTGGGTCGCCCGGATGATGATGTTCGGCCTGTACGCGATGGACGGCCAGGCGCCCTTCCACACCATCGCGCTGACCGGCCTGGTCCGGGACGAGTTCGGCAAGAAGATGTCGAAGTCCTTCGGCAACGTCGTCGACCCGCTGGACTGGATGGACGCCTACGGCGCCGACGCGGTCCGCTTCACGCTGGCCCGCGGCGCCAACCCCGGTGCCGACGTGCCGATCGGCGAGAGCTGGGTCCAGGGCTCGCGGAACTTCTGCAACAAGATCTGGAACGCCGTCCGGTTCGCGCTGATGAACGGTGCCAACGTCGAGGGCCCGCTGCCTGCGCCGGAGGAGCTCACCGCCGCGGACCGCTGGGTCCTGTCCCGGCTGAACGCCACGGTCACCGAGGCCGACGCGCTGTACGACGACTACCAGTTCGCCAAGCTCGCGGACACCTTGTTCCACTTCGCCTGGGACGAGGTCTTCGACTGGTACGTCGAGCTTTCCAAGACCACCCTCAACAAGGGCGGCGCGCAGGCCGACGCGGCTCGCCGGGTCCTCGGCGAGGTGCTGGACGTCACCCTGCGCCTGCTGCACCCGATCGTCCCGTTCGTCACCGACGCGCTGTGGACGACCCTCACCGGCGCCGAGTCGGTGGTGGTCGCCGAGTGGCCGAAGGACTCCGGCTACCGGGACGCCGACGCCGAGTCGGAGATCGCCCAGCTCCAGCAACTGGTCACCGAGATCCGCCGGTTCCGCAACGACCAGAACCTGCGCGACACCCAGAAGGTCCCGGCCCGGCTGGAGCTGGCCGGCCACCGGCTGGAGGTGCACGAGGCGGCGATCCGCTCGCTGCTGCGCCTGACCGTCCCGGAGGAGGGCTTCGCGGCCACCGCCTCGCTCCCGGTGGCCGGCGCCACCGTCGAGCTCGACCTGTCCGGCACCATCGACGTCCCGGCCGAACGCAAGCGCCTGCAGAAGGACTTGGCGGCGGCCGAGAAGGAGAAGGCGCAGGCCACCGGCAAGCTCGGCAACGAGGCCTTCCTGGCCAAGGCACCGGACGAGGTGGTCGCCAAGATCCGCACCCGGCTGACGGCCGCCGAGGCCGACATCGAGCGGATCACCGCCCAGCTCGCGGCGCTGCCGCAGGGCTGACCGCCCGGGCCGAGGGCCGCCGCTCCGACGGAGCGGCGGCCCTCCGCCATTTCCCGACCTGTTCCGGACGGGCTGTCAATTCCCTTGGCCGCGCGTCGCGGTACCGGTTTCGCACCGCCTATTCGGCGTCATTACCGGGCAATTGGCGGCGCGCACCGGTCGGAATGCATTCCGTGCCGGTCCGCGCGTTCAGCGAACTTCGCACACCGAATGTGTACGGTGGGCGGAAGTTCCCATTCGGGCGGGGCGACGGACGGAGGGTACACGCATGGTGGCGACCGGGGAGTTGGCCGACGAACTTCCGGACGAGCTCCCGGACGAACTCCCGGCGGAAGAGGTGGAGGCGGCCAAGGCCCGGGCGGCGACGCTGCTGCTGGCATTCCGGCACGGAAACCAGCTCGCCTTCGACACCGAGCTCGATCTGCTGCTCGCCGAGCACGCCGAGCGCGAAGTGGTCACCCTGCTGGTGTGGATCGCCGCCGAGGCGGTCCGCAAGGCCTACGCCCCCGGCGTCGCCGACCGGGTGCTGCGCGGCCTGGCCCGGCGCGCCCCGCACGACACCGCGCAGGTCGCGGTGGACGAGGAGGCGGCCGGCGCCGCGCTGGTGCTGGAGGCGGTCGCCGCGGGCGACATCGAGCGGGTCCGCGGCCTGGTCGCCGGGACGCCCGACACCACCTACCTGCTCGGCGGCCTGGTGCAGGCCGCCGCGATGATGCTGCCGCTGCTGCCCGAGGGCGAGGCCGAGGAGATCGCGGCCGAGCTGCGCCGCCGGTACGGCGGCCGGCTGCCCACGCCCCGGGCCTGCGCTGCGGTCTGACGGCCCGTCACGGCTGCCTCCCCGCCGGGGGAGGCAGCCGTGCCGCACCGCGGCACCGCGTTACGGCATCGTGTGCAGGTGCGCGCCGACCGTGTTGGCGATCGGGTTCCCGGCCAGCGCGTCCCAGTTGGTGGACCAGGTCATCGCGCCGCCGATGGCCGGCCAGGTCTGACCGGGCTTGAAGCTGCCGCAGTTGGTGCCCGCCGCCAGGCAGTCCAGCGCCGCGTTCACCACGGACGGGCTGGTGTAGCCGCCGCCCGCCGCGCTGGTCGAGGCCGGGACGCCGAGGCCCACCTGGTCCGGGCGCAGCCCGCCCTGCAACTGGATGCAGGCCAGCCCGGTGAGGAAGTTCTCGGTGCCCTGCGCGTACACGCCGCCGTCGCAGCCGAGCATCGCGCCGGAGTTGTAGTACTGCATGTTGACGATGGTCAGGATGTCCTTGGTGGCCAGCGCCAGCTTGAAGTACTCGCCGCCGGTGGACTGCATGCCGATGGTCTCCGGCGCCATGGTCAGCACGAAGCCGGGGCCGACCTTCGCGGCCAGGGTGTGCAGCGCCTGCGACATGTAGGTGGCGTTGACGCCGTTCTCCAGGTCGATGTCGATGCCGTCGAAGCCGTAGGTCCGGATCAGGGCGTACGCCGAGTCGGCGAAGTTGGCCGCGGCGGTGGAGTTGGCCACCGAGACGGTGCCGTTCTGCCCGCCGACCGAGACGATCACCTTCTTGCCGGCCGCCCGCTTGGCCGCGATGTCGGCCTTGAACTGGGCGTCGGTGTAGCCGCCGAGCTTGCCCGACAGCCCGGAGTCCAGGGTGAAGGAGATCGCGCCCTGGGTGCTGGTGGCGTCCGCGAAGGCCACCGCGATGATGTCGTACGCGGCCGGCACGTCACTGATCCGCTGCGGGGTCGCGCCGTTGTAGAAGTTCTGCCAGTAGCCGGTCAGCTTGTGCTTCGGCCCGGGCGGGGGAGCGGTCGGCGAACTGCTGGTGGACGGCGAGGCCGAGGTGGACGGCGAGGCCGAGGTGGACGGCGAGGCGGAGCCCGACGGCGAGCCGGACGGCGTCGGGGTGACGGTCACGGTGTTCGACGCCGAGGGGGACGGGCTGCCGGTGCCCGGGCCGACCAGCGACACCTTGTCCACCAGGAACGGGCTCTGCCCGTACCAGCCGTGGAACCAGACCGACACCGACCGGGTGGCGGCGCCGGTGGTGAAGGTCGAGGTCAGGGTGTTCCACCCGGCGTTGGAGCTCCAGGTGGACGGGTCGGTGCCGCCGGTGCCGGTGACGCCCGCGAACACGTACGAGCCCTGCACCACGGCGCTCAGGGTGTACGTCGAGTTCGGCTGGACGGTGACGGTCTGGCTGCAGTTCGCGTAGTCCGAGCCGGCCGGGCTGCCCTGCAGGTCCCAGCCGGTGGCCGCGTTGTTGACGGCGGCCACGGTCGGACCGCAGGTCCACGGGCTGATGTGGTTGCCCGCCGAGAAGTCGCCGTTGGCGACCACGTCGACGTTGGGCAGGGCGGCCGAGGCCGTGCCGGAACCGGCCATCACCAGGCCGGCCAGCCCGAGCGAGGCCGCCACCAGCCCGGCGAGCAGCGCCCGCGCGGTGCGCGGGTCCTTCTGTGGTGCACGCATGCCATCTCCATGTGGGGGAGTGTCGATGGGGGTGCGGTGCGGGGAGCAGTGCGGGGGAGCGGTACGGGTCGGAGCGGGGGAGCGGTACGGGTGGTGCGAGCGGTGCGGGTCGGAGCGGGGGAGCGACTCACACGGTGGAGTAGACCAATTCCGGTGTCAAGAGGGCGAGGTGACGGTCCGTGGGCCAACGGCCCGTCAGGCCGCCTGCGGCAGCGCGGACACCAGGCCCGGGATCAATCGGGCGATCCGCTCGGCCGCCCGACCGTCGCCGTACGGGGACGGCGTGGCGGCCAGCCGGGCCGGCAGCGCCGGGCCCTCGACCAGCCTCGCCCGGGCCGCGGCCACCAGCTCCGGGCCGGGGGAGACCAGCGCGGCGAAGCCCGCCGTCACCGCCTCCGGGCGCTCGGTGGAGCGGCGCACCACCAGCAGCGGGCGGCCCAGCACCGTGCACTCCTCCTGCACGCCGCCGGAGTCCGAGACCAGCAGCGCGGCGTGCCGGGCCAGGCCGAGGAACTCGGCGTACCCGAGCGGGTCCACCACCCGCAGCCGGGCCAGCAGCGGGGCCAGGCCGAAGCGTTCGGCGGCGGCCCGGGTGCGCGGGTGCAGCGGCAGCAGCACCGGCCGGCCGTCCGCGGCCAGCTCGGCCAGCGCGCCCAGCACGGCGGCCAGCGACCCGGCGGTGTCGGTGTTCTCCGGCCGGTGCACGGTGGCCAGCAGGTAGCCGTCCGCGGTCAAGTCGTACCGGGCCAGCAGCGCGGCCCGCCCGGCGGCGTCGGGCAGCCGGTCCCGGACCACCTCGACCACGGTGTTGCCGGTCAGCGCGATCCGGTCCCCGGCGATGCCCTCGGCGCGCAGTTCGGCGGCGTTCTCCGGGGTGGCGGCGCACAGCAGGTCGGCGAGGTGGTCGACCATCACCCGGTTGTGCTCCTCCGGCATCGCCCGGTCGTGGCTGCGCAGCCCCGCCTCCACGTGCACCAGCGGGATGCCGCGGGCGTTCGCGGCCAGCGCCCCGGCCAGGGTGGCGTTGGTGTCGCCCTGCACCACCACGGCGGCCGGGCGGTCGTCGGCGAAGGCGGCGTCCAACTGGCCCAGCGAGACGGCGATCTGACCGGCCCGCGGGCGGCCGCCTACCCCGGTGAGCAACTGCGGCGCGGGCAGGCCCAGCTCGCGCAGGAACCGCCCGGACAGCGCCTCGTCCCAGTGCTGTCCGGTGTGCACCAGCCGGGCGGCCGGGCCGAGGGCGTGCACCAGCGGGGCCAGCTTCACCAGCTCGGGGCGGGTGCCGAGGACCACCGCCACGCTCTCGGGGGCGGGCTCGCGGGGCGTCCGGGGCAGCGGGTGCACGGTCATCGGGGGTTCTCCTGGCGGGTGGTCCGGGGGCTCCGACCAGCCTCGCCCGGCCGGGGGCCGTCCGGCCGTGGTCCTCGGGCCCGTCCGCCCGGGACTTCGGTCCCGCCCGGACGGGCCGTTCGCCCACCGGGACGCCCGGCGGGGTGCCCGTCAGGGGGAGCGGGCGGCGAGTCCCTAGACTGGCGGGGTGAGCGACAAGGCCGAGCCCAACCCCTACACCGTCCGTCCCGCCGACGCCGGCGGCACCGACTCCGAACTGCGCGCCGTCGAGGCCGAGCTGGCCGGCCGCTGGCCGGAGAACAAGCTGGAGCCCTCGCTGGACCGGATCGAGGCGCTGATGGACATCCTCGGCCAGCCGCAGCGGGCCTACCCGTCGATCCACATCACCGGCACCAACGGCAAGACCTCCACCGCCCGGATGGTCGAGCAGCTGCTCGGCGCCTTCGAGCTGCGCACCGGCCGCTACACCTCCCCGCACGTGGAGTCGGTGACCGAGCGGATCAGCCTGGACGGCGCGCCGATCGACCCGGAGAAGTTCGTCGAGACGTACCGCGACATCGCGCCCTACGTGCAGATGGTGGACGCCGCGCAGCCGGTGGCGATGTCCTTCTTCGAGGTGCTGACCGGCATGGCCTACGCCGCCTTCGCCGACGCCCCGGTGGACGTCGCGGTGGTCGAGGTCGGCATGGGCGGCTCCTGGGACGCCACCAACGTGATCGACGCCCAGGTCGCGGTGATCACCCCGATCGGGCTGGACCACACCGACAAGCTCGGCAGCACCACCGGCGAGATCGCGGTCGAGAAGTCCGGCATCATCAAGCCCGGCGCGCTCGCCGTGGTCGCCCAGCAGCAGCTGGACGCCGCCGAGCAGATCCTCCGCCGGGCCGTCGAGGTGGACGCCACGGTGGCCCGCGAGGGCATGGAGTTCGGCGTGCTGCGCCGGGAGGTCGCGGTCGGCGGCCAGCTGGTCACGCTGCGCGGCCTCGGCGGCCACGAGTACCAGGACCTCTTCATCCCGCTGCACGGCGACCACCAGGCGCAGAACGCCGCGCTGGCGCTGGCCGCCGTCGAGGCGTTCTTCGGCATCGGCCAGGGCGGCGCCGAGCACCTGGACGAGGAGAAGGTCCGGCAGGCGCTGTTCGGCGTCTCCTCCCCGGGCCGGCTGGAGGTGGTCCGGCGCAGCCCCACCGTCATCCTGGACGCCGCGCACAACCCGCACGGCGCGCAGGCCGCCGCCGCCGCGATCGGCGAGGCGTTCGGCTTCACCAAGCTGGTCGGCGTGATCGCCACCAGCGGCGACAAGGACGTCACCGGCCTGCTGGAGGTCTTCGAGCCGATCCTGGCCGAGGTGGTGATCACCCAGAACTCCACCCACCGCGCGATGCCGGTCGACGAGCTGGCGGCGATCGCCGTCGAGGTCTTCGGCGAGGACCGGGTGCAGGTCGAGCCGCGGCTGGACGACGCGATCGACGCCGCGGTCACGCTGGCCGAGGAGGAGGACCTCGGCGGCGCCGGCGTCCTGGTCACCGGCTCGGTCATCACGGTGGGCGAGGCCCGCCTGTTGTTCGGAAGGAAGTAGCCGCCGATGCGGACCCTGTGCTCCTCCACGCTGATCGGCGAGGCCCTGCTGATCATGTTCGCCGGCCTGGTCGCGATGAAGCTCACCGACGTCGGCACCGGCACCATCTGGACGGTCAGCGCCGTGGCGATGCTGCTCTGCGTGCTGCTCTGCGGCGTGATCACCCGCCCCGGCGCGGTGTACGTGGGCTGGGCGCTGCAGCTGGCGGTGCTGGCGAGCGGCCTGGTGCTGCCCACCATGTACGCGTTCGGCGTGGTCTTCGGCGGCCTGTGGTGGTGCTCGGTGCACTACGGCCGCAAGATCGACGCGATCAAGGCGCAGCGGGCCGCGGCCGCCGCCCCGGCGGCCCCGGCGGCGGCCTGACCGGCCTGGTCACCGGGGCGGCCACCCGGCCGGGGTAGTGTCGGAGGCACAGACGGTCCACCGCACACCCCACCAGGAGCCGCCCCGTGTCCCAGCGCACTCTCGTCCTGCTCAAGCCCGACGCCGTGGAGCGCGGCCTGGCCGGCGAGATCATCAGCCGGATCGAGCGCAAGGCCGGCTGGCGCTTCGCCGCCATCGAGCTCCGCACCTTCGACCGGGCCACGCTGGAGCAGCACTACGCCGAGCACGTCGGCCGTCCGTTCTACGAGCCGCTGCTGGAGTTCATGACCTCCGGCCCGTCGATCGCGCTGATCGTCGAGGGCGAGAACGTCGTCCCCGGCATCCGGGCGCTGGCCGGCGCCACCGACCCGCTGCAGGCCGGCGCGGGCACCATCCGCGGCGACTACGCGACGATCACCCGGGAGAACCTGATCCACGCCTCGGACTCCCCGGAGTCGGCGGAGCGCGAGATCAAGATCTTCTTCCCCGCGCACGCGTGAGGATTTCGTAGCGATTCCGCACCCCGGGCCCCACACGGGCGCGGGGTGCCCCGCGGCGGAGAACGGCCAGCTCAGCGGCCGGACGAGGGCCGGGTTGCTCCCTCTGGGCGTTAATCGTCAAATCACGGAACCCTACCCTCCGACACGGCGTCCCAATGCCAAGAGAAGCCGATCCACCCCCGGAGAATGGGCGGCATGCCGTACCCGCCGCTCGCGCAGACCGGCGTGACTACGATGGACCCCACCTCACGGGCCCGGAGCGGCTGCCCAGCCGCCGTCGGCCCATGCCCGGGCCCGGACGGACGGCCCGCTCCCCGCCCTTGATCCGAATTCGGGAAGGCACTCGACATCCCATGGCGAACAACCTGTCGTTCCTCGGCCGGGACCTGGCGATCGACCTCGGCACCGCGAACACACTGGTGTACGTCCGGGGCAAGGGCATCGTGCTGAACGAGCCGTCCGTGGTCGCGGTGAACACCAACACCGGCGGCATCCTCGCGGTGGGCGCCGAGGCCAAGAAGATGATCGGCCGCACCCCGGGCAACATCGTGGCGATCCGCCCGCTGAAGGACGGCGTGATCGCCGACTTCGAGATCACCGAGCGGATGCTGCGCTACTTCATCCTGAAGATCCACCGCCGCCGCTACCTGGCCCGCCCCCGGGTCGTGGTCTGCGTCCCCTCCGGCATCACCGGGGTGGAGCGCCGCGCGGTGGTCGAGGCCAGCATGCAGGCCGGCGCGCGCCAGGTGCACATCATCGAGGAGCCGATGGCCGCGGCGATCGGCGCGGGCCTGCCCGTGCACGAGCCGACCGGCAACATGGTGGTCGACATCGGCGGCGGCACCACCGAGGTCGCGGTGATCTCGCTCGGCGGCATCGTCACCGCCCAGTCGCTGCGGGTGGCCGGCGACGAGCTGGACAACGCGATCGTCCAGCACATCAAGAAGGAGTACAGCCTGCTGCTGGGCGAGCGCTCCGCCGAGCAGATCAAGATGTCGATCGGCAGCGCCTTCGGCCTGGAGGGCGAGAAGGACGAGCACGCCGAGATCCGCGGCCGCGACCTGGTCTCCGGCCTGCCGAAGACCGTGGTGATCTCGGCCGCCGAGGTCCGCGAGGCCATCGACGAGCCGGTGAACTCGATCATCGACTCGGTGAAGACCACCCTCGACCAGTGCCCGCCGGAACTCGCCGGCGACGTGATGGACCGCGGCATCGTGCTCACCGGCGGCGGCGCCCTGCTGCGCGGCCTGGACGAGCGGCTGCGCCGGGAGACCGGCATGCCGGTGCACATCGCGGAGAACCCGCTGGACTCGGTGGCGCTGGGGGCGGGCAAGTGCGTCGAGGAGTTCGAGGCGCTGCAGCAGGTACTGGACGCGCAGCCGCGTCGTTGAGCAGGGCAACTGAACACGAGATACAGCTGATGAGCATTCAGCACGAAGGGGCGGCACCAGCACCGTGAGGGACACCCGACAGAGTCGACTACTGCTGGTGCTGCTGGTCCTGACGGCCTTCGCACTGATCACCGTGGACATCAAGGGCGGTCAGGACTCCCCGCTCGGCGCCCCCCGCCGGGCCGCCGCCTCCGTGCTCGGCCCGGTGGAGAACGCCGCGGCCGGCGCCGTCGACCCGGTGGCCGGCTACATCCGGGCGATCCGCGACGCCGGCACCCACCAGCAGCGGCTCGACCAGATCACCCGCGAGAACACCGAACTGCGCCAGAAGCTGGCCTCCTCGGACGCCGCGGCCAGCCGCAGCAAGCAGCTCGACGACCTGCTGCGCACCGCCGGCACCGGCGGCTACACCATCAAGGCCGCCCAGGTGATCGCGATCGGCGCCGCCCAGGGCTTCTCCTGGACGGTCACCATCGACGCCGGCAGCGACGACGGCCTGACCCGCGACATGACCGTCATCGACGGCCAGGGCCTGGTCGGCCGGATCACCACCGTCGCCCCGACCACCGCCACCGTGCTGCTCGCCTCCGACCCCGGCTTCACCGCCGGCGTCCGGCTGGAGGGCGGCGGCGAGATCGGCTTCGCGGCCGGCCAGGGCGCCGCCCCGATGCGGATCGAGCTGCTCAACGGCCGCGCCCAGGTCAAGGCCGGCGACCGGCTGGTCACCTTCGGCTCGCAGAGCGGCCGCCCGTTCGTCCCGGGCGTCCCGGTCGGCACCGTCAAGGAGGTGCAGGCCACCCCGGGCCAGCTCACCAAGACCGTCCTGGTCGAGCCGTACGTCCAGTTCACCCGACTCGACCTGGTCGGCGTGGTGGTCGTGCCGCCGCGCACCGACCCGCGGGACGCGGTGCTCCCGCCGGTCCCCGCCGCCACCGCCGCGGGCAACCCGCAGGCGCCGATCGCCGCCGCACCGCCGGCCACCCGGGGGAACTGATGTTGCGTCCGATCCGGATCGTGCTGTCCGCCGTCCTGCTGGTGCTGGCCCTGGTGCTCCAGGTCAGCGTCCTCGGCCGGCTCCAACTCCCCGGCGCCACCCCGGACCTGCTGATGCTGGTGGTGGTCGGCCTGGGCCTGGTCTACGGCCCGACCGGCGGCTGCCTGGTCGGCTTCGCGGCCGGCCTGCTCGCCGACCTCGCCCCGCCGTCCGACCACGCGGTCGGCCGCTACGCGCTGGTGCTCTGCCTGGTCGGCTACGGCGCCGGACTGCTCAAGCCGGAGGCCGGCCGGCAGCGCTCGGCGTTCTCCGCGCTGGCCGTGGTCGCGGTTGCCGCCGTGGTCTCCACCCTGCTGTACGCCACGGTCGGCGCCCTGGTCGGCGACACCGCGGCCCGGCACGTCGGCCTGACCGGGCTGGTGTTCAGCGCCCTGCTGTACGACGTGCTGCTGGCCCCGTTCACGGTGCCGCTGGTGATGCTGCTGGCCCGCCGCTTCGACGGCGACCGGGTGGTCAACGAGACGGTGCGCGGCGCGGACGGCGGCTCCGGCCTCGGCTCGCTGGCCCGCTACCGGACCACCCGCGAGCCCTCGCCCGGCCCCTACAAGAAGAAGCGCACGCTCGGCCTCGCCAAGCGCCCCTGATCCCGGAAGGAGTCCGCGCACGTGAGCAACATCCCCGAGACCGGCCGGACCCGGCGGGTGACGATCCGCCTGGTCGTCCTCCAGGTGCTGGTGCTGTCGCTGCTCGCCACCCTCGGCGGCCGGCTGTGGTACCTGCAGATCCGCAACGGCAAGGAGTTCACCGCCAAGGCCCAGGGCAACCACATCCGCGAGGTGGTGGAGCCCGCCGTCCGCGGCGAGATCCTGGACGCCTCCGGCCGCATCCTGGCCGGCAACGAGACCAAGCTGGTGGTGTCGGTGTCCCGCACCGCGCTGCTCCAGCAGAAGGACCACGGCAAGGCCGTGCTGAACCGGCTCGCCGAGGTGCTCGGCGTCCCCGCCGACGACGTCAGGAACAAGGTCCGGCTCTGCGACGCCAAGACGCCGCAGCCGTGCTGGAACGGCTCCCCGTACCAGCCGATCCCGGTCACCCAGCAGGCCACCACCCAGCAGGCGATGCAGATAATGGAACGCCGCGAGGACTTCCCCGGCGTCACCGCCCAGCCCACCGCGCTGCGCCGCTACACCGGCGCCGAGGGCGCCAGCGCCGCCCAGGTGCTCGGCTACCTGTCGCCGGTCACCGACGACGAGGTCACCAAGAGCGCCCAGAAGGACGGCCGGGCCCGCCGGCTGCCCTCCGACCAGGTCGGCCGGGCCGGCCTGGAGTCGGTCTACGACGACGACCTGCGCGGCACCACCGGTGTCGACCGGCTGGAGGTCGACAACCTCGGCCGGGTGATCGGCAGCGCCGGCACCACCGCCGCCAAGCCCGGCAACAACCTGGTCACCTCGATCGACGCCCGGGTGCAGAAGGTGGTCGAGGACCAGCTCGCGCTGGCGATGGCCGAGGCCCGCAAGACCTACGACAAGGTCACCAGCCGCAACTACGTCGCCGACTCCGGCGCCGCCGTGGTGATGGACGTGCACACCGGCCGGATCGTGGCGATGGCCAGCGCCCCCACCTACGACCCCAACCTGTGGGTCGGCGGCATCTCCGCCAAGGACTACGAGTCGCTGAACAACAAGGACTCGAACTACCCGCTGATCAACCGGGCCATACAGGGTCAGTCCGCCCCCGGCTCCACCTTCAAGGTGGTCTCCACCACCGCGGCCGTGCAGGCCGGGTACTCGCTCAACGGCCGCTACCCGTGCCCGAAGTCGCTGACCATCGGCAGCCGCGAGTTCAAGAACTTCGAGTCCGAGAACTTCGGCGACATCACGCTGGAGAAGGCCCTGGAGGTGTCCTGCGACACCGTCTTCTACGGCCTGGCCTACGACCAGTGGATGAAGGACGGCGGCCTCAAGCCGAAGAAGGACGCCGGCGACTGGTTCTTCAAGACCGCCCACCAGTTCGGCCTCGGCGCCAAGACCGGCGTCGACCTGCCCGGCGAGGTGCCCGGCCGGGTCCCCGACCGGCAGTGGAAGCAGTCCTACTACGACGCGATGAAGCAGTCCTGGTGCGACCAGGCGGCCAAGGGCGGCCACAGCGAGAGCGACGAGATCGCCCGCGAGAACTGCGCCGACGGCAACCAGATGCGCGCCGGTGACATGGTCAACTTCGCCATCGGCCAGGGCGACACCCTGGTCACCCCGCTCCAGATGGCCCGGATCTACTCGGCGCTCGCCAACGGCGGCACCCTGTACCGGCCCACCATCGGCAAGGCCGTGGTCGCCCCCGACGGCAGCCTGGTGCGCGACATCGCCCCGCACGAGGACGGCAAGATCCCCGCCCAGGGGCAGCTGCTGGAGTACATCGACCAGGCCACCGCCGGCGTCGTCACCCAGGGCACCGCCGCCTGGAAGTTCACCGGCGCCGGCTGGCCGCAGAACAAGATCGAGCTGCACGCCAAGACCGGCACCGCCGAGGTCGCCGGCAAGCAGACCACCTCCTGGCTGACCACCTACAGCAAGGACTACGCCGTCGTCATGACGATCAGTCAGGGCGGCACCGGCTCCGGCGGCTCCGGCGACTCGGTGCGCCGGATCTACCAGGCGCTGTACGGCGTGGACGACAAGGGCGGCATCGACAACGGCAAGGCGCTGCTGCCGCAGCCGCAGGCCCAGCTGCCCAAGTTCAACCCGGACGGCACCGCGATCGTCCCGACCGCCTGGACCTACCAGGACGGCGCGGCCCTGCTCGCCCCGGCCCCGGCGCAGCGGACCGCCCCCGGGGCCCCGCTGCTGCTGGCCGCCGTCGAACCCACCCGGTCCGGCGGGTACGGAAGGGGGAGGGCGTGACCTCCTACGGCTCCTACCGCACCGTCCGGCTGGCCCCGCAGCGCTCCTCGCTGTCCCGGGCGCTGGCCAAGGACTCCCCGCTGCGCCGGCTCGACTGGGTGATGGTCCTGGCGGCGCTGGCGCTCTCCCTGGTCGGCTCGCTGCTGGTCTGGTCCGCCACCCGCGGCCGGGACTCGCTCACCCACGGCGACCCGCAGTACTTCCTCTACCGGCACCTGACCAACCTGCTGATCGGCGTCGGCCTGTGCGTCGGGGTGACCCTGCTCGGCACCCGCCGGCTGCGCACCGCCGTGCCGTTCGTCTACCTCGCCGTGATCCTGATGCTGTTCGCGGTGCTCAGCCCGCTCGGCTCGACCATCAACGGCGCGCACTCCTGGATCCAGTTCGGCGGCGGCTTCTCCATCCAGCCCGCCGAGTTCGCCAAGCTGGCGATCGTGCTCGGGATGGCCGTGGTGCTCTCCGCCCGGGTCGACGCCGGCGAGCGCGAGCACCCGCCCACCCGCAGCGTGCTGCAGGGCCTGGCGGTCGCGGCCTTCCCGATGTGCGTGGTCATGCTGATGCCCGACCTCGGCTCGGTGATGGTCATGGCGGTCACCATGCTCGGCGTGCTGATGGCCTCCGGCGCCGCCAACCGCTGGGTGTTCGGCATCCTCGGGGCCGGTGTCGCCGGGGCGCTCGCGGTCTGGAAGCTCGGCATCCTCAGCCAGTACCAGATCGACCGCTTCGCGGCCTTCGCCAACCCGGCCCTCGACCCGTCCGGCGTCGGCTACAACACCGCCCAGGCCCGGATCGCGATCGGCTCCGGCGGCCTCACCGGCATGGGCCTGTTCCACGGCACCCAGACCACCGGCCAGTTCGTCCCCGAGCAGCAGACCGACTTCGTCTTCTCGGTCGCGGGCGAGGAACTCGGCTTCGCCGGCGGCCTGCTGATGATCGGCCTGCTCGGCGTCATCCTCTGGCGCGCCTGCCGGATCGCCCGCCAGGCCAGCGACCTGTACGGCACGATCCTGGCGGCCGGCGCGGTCAGCTGGTTCGCCTTCCAGGCCTTCGAGAACATCGGGATGAACCTCGGCATCATGCCGGTGGCCGGCATCCCGCTGCCCTTCGTCTCCTACGGCGGCTCCTCGATGTTCGCGGTCTGGATCGCCGTCGGCCTGCTCCAGTCGGTGCGCTCCCAGCGGCCGATAGGGATCTAGCGCCGGCACCGGTGTGGAAACAGTGACCCTCGGGGCTCGGCTACCCTGAAGGGTCACTGCTTTTTCTGCCGTAAAGGTCCTCGCACATGACTGTCGAATCGGTCTTCCCACGCCTGGAGGCCCTCCTCCCGCACGTCCAGAAGCCGATCCAGTACGTCGGTGGCGAGCTCAACTCGACCGTCAAGGACTGGGACGCCTGCGACGTCCGCTGGGCGCTGATGTACCCCGACGCCTACGAGGTCGGCCTGCCCAACCAGGGCACCATGATCCTCTACGAGGTGCTGAACGAGCGCGAGGGCGTCCTCGCCGAGCGCAGCTACAGCGTCTGGCCGGACCTGGAAGCCCTGATGCGCGAGCACGGCGTCCCGCAGTTCACGGTCGACGCGCACCGCCCGATCAAGGCGTTCGACGTGTTCGGCCTGTCGTTCTCCACCGAGCTCGGCTACACCAACATGCTGACCGCGCTCGACCTGGCCGGCATCCCGCTGAACGCCGCCGACCGCACCATGGACGACCCGGTCGTCCTCGCGGGCGGCCACGCCGCGTTCAACCCCGAGCCGATCGCCGACTTCATCGACGCCGCCGTGATCGGCGACGGCGAGCAGGCCGTCCTCGACATCACCGACATCGTCCGGGCCTGGAAGGCCGAGGGCCGCCCCGGCGGCCGCGACGAGCTGCTGCTGCGCCTGGCGAAGACCGGCGGGGTCTACATCCCGCGGTTCTACGACGTCGAGTACCTGGCCGACGGCCGGATCGGCCGCGTCGTCCCGAACCGCCCCGGCGTGCCGTGGCGGGTCTCCAAGCACACCGTGATGGACCTCGACGAGTGGCCCTACCCCAAGCAGCCGCTCGTCCCGCTCGCCGAGACGGTGCACGAGCGGATGTCGGTGGAGATCTTCCGCGGCTGCACCCGCGGCTGCCGCTTCTGCCAGGCCGGCATGATCACGCGCCCCGTGCGGGAGCGAAGCATCACCGGCATCGGCGAGATGGTGGAGAAGGGCCTGAAGGCCACCGGCTTCGAGGAGGTCGGCCTGCTCTCGCTGTCCTCCGCCGACCACTCCGAGATCGCCGACATCACCAAGGGCCTCGCCGACCGCTACGCCGAGGACAAGGTCGGCCTCTCGCTGCCCTCCACCCGGGTCGACGCCTTCAACATCGACCTGGCCAACGAGCTGTCCCGCAACGGCCGCCGCTCCGGCCTCACCTTCGCCCCCGAGGGCGGCTCCGAGCGGATCCGCAAGGTCATCAACAAGATGGTCTCGGAGGAGGACCTGATCAACACGGTGGCCACCGCGTACGGCAACGGCTGGCGCCAGGTGAAGCTGTACTTCATGTGCGGCCTGCCCACCGAGACCGACGAGGACGTCCTGCAGATCGGCGAGATGGCGAAGAACGTCATCGCCAAGGGCCGCGAGGTCACCGGCACCAACGACATCCGCTGCACCGTCTCGATCGGCGGCTTCGTCCCCAAGCCGCACACCCCCTTCCAGTGGGCCCCGCAACTGTCCGCCGAGGCCACCGACGAGCGGCTGACCAAGCTGCGCGACTCGATCCGCGGCGACCGCAAGTTCGGCAAGAACATCGGCTTCCGCTACCACGACGGCAAGCCCGGCATCGTCGAGGGCCTGCTCTCCCGCGGCGACCGCCGCCTGGGCGCCGTGATCCGCGCCGTCTACGAGGACGGCGGCCGCTTCGACGGCTGGCGCGAGCACTTCTCCTACGACCGCTGGATGGCCTCCGCCGAGAAGGGCCTGGCCGGCACCGGCGTCGACGTCGACTGGTACACCACCCGCGAGCGCACCTACGAGGAGGTCCTCCCCTGGGACCACCTGGACAGCGGCCTCGACAAGGACTGGCTCTGGGAGGACTGGCAGGACGCCCTCGAAGAGGTCGAGGTCGAGGACTGCCGCTGGACCCCCTGCTTCGACTGCGGCGTCTGCCCCCAGATGGACACCCACATCCAGGTCGGTCCCACCGGCAAGAAGCTCCTCCCCCTGACGGTCGTCAACACCTGACGCCCGCTCACCCCGCCCGCCCCCGCCGCGACCCCGCGGCGGGGGCGTCGGCATGTCGTACCATCGGCCGATCGATCCACGGGGGAGTGACGATGGCTCAGCAACAGGGGCAGCAGGGACAGCCGGGCGACGGGTGCCTGGTCGCGGTGGTGCGGCCGGTGGTGGTGGCGGTGGTGGTGCCGCTGCGGCTGCTGTGGGAGCTGGTGGTGCTGGTCGGCCGCGGGGTCGGGTGGGTGCTGGACAAGGCGGTGGTGGTACCGCTGGCGTTCCTCTGGGAGTGGGTGCTGGGGCCGCTGGTGCACTGGCTGGTCGTCGTCCCGCTGACCTGGCTGTGGCGGTGGCTGGTGGTGGTGCCGGTCCGGGCGCTGTGGCGGTGGGTGGTGCGGCCGTTCCTGAAGGGGCTGTGGCGCTACGTGCTGGTGCCGCTCGCGCTCGGCACGGCGTACCTCGCGGTCGGGTTCGGCAAGGGGATCGGCTGGCTGGCGTACCACCTGGTGGTGGTGCCGGTCCGGGCGCTGTGGCGGTGGGTGCTGGTGCCGCTCGGCAAGGGCTTCCACCACGGGTTGTGGCGGCCGGTGCTGTACCCGGTGCTGCGCGCGCTCGGGCTGGCGTTCCTGTGGTCCTGGCGGCTCGGCGGCCGGATCTGGCGCTTCACGGTGGTCCGCCCCTGCCGCTGGGTGCGCCGGGACGTCTGGTGGCCGGTGAAGGCGGAGATCCGCCGGGTGGCCCGGGCGGTCCGGCGGGCGCTGCTGGGGTGAGCCACCGGTACCCTTGGTGGTGACAGGGTCCGGCCGGAGCCGCCAGCGGTGCGAGGCCGGACGGGGACAACTGACGAAGGACTGAGCTCCCTGGCACGCCGCACGCCCGACGGTCCGCCGCCCGCGCCGACGGTGCAGCGCATCCGTCTCCGCTACACCAAGCGCGGCCGTCTGCGCTTCACCAGCCACCGGGACTTCCAGCGGGCGTTCGAGCGCGCGCTCCGCCGCTCGGCCGTCCCGATGGCCTACTCCGCGGGCTTCACCCCGCACCCCAAGGTCTCCTACGCCAACGCGGCCCCGACCGGCACCGCCAGCGAGGCCGAGTACCTGGAGATCGGCCTCGCCGAGCACCGCGACCCGGAGGCGCTCCGCCGCCAACTGGACGAGTCGCTGCCCCCCGGCCTGGACATCACCGAGGCCGTCGAGGTCGCCACGAGCAACTTCGTGGAGCGCCTGGAGGCCTCCGAGTGGCTGCTGCGCCTGCCCGGCGTCGAGCCCGCCGAGGCGGCGAAGGCCGCCGAGGTGTTCCTGGCCGCCGACCGGGTCGAGGTCCAGCGGATGACCAAGAACGGCCTGCGGGTCTTCGACGCGCGCGGCGCCGTCGCCGCGATGGAGGTCCGCCCGGATGCGTCCGAATCGGTCGGGTTCGGTGACGACACCGGCACGGACGGTGCGGACGATGTTCGGACGGGTGCTCCCTGTGCGATACTGCGCCTGGTAGTACGACACGCCACACCCGCCGTACGACCCGACGACGTATTGTCCGGTCTCCGTTCGACGGCCGACCTCGCGCCGCCGGTCCCCGCAGAGGTGACCAGGCTGGCGCAGGGGCCGCTCGACGAGCAGACCGGCACGGTGACCGACCCGCTGGCGCTCGACCGCGCCGCGGCCGAGGTCGGCCGGTAGGCCGCCCCGCCGCGCGCATCCGCCGTCCGCCGAGCGAGGCGGGAGCGCAGGCACGGAGACCAGCTCCGCGCCTGCGGCTCCCCGGCCCCCGCGGCTCCCCAGGGGAGCGAGCGTCGTCGCGCGCAGGCCCGGCCACCCCTCGGCCCGGCCCTTGAAAACTGAGAAGACTGGTCAGACCAGAAGACTTTTCGATCCTCCGCGCCCCGCGAAGGATCGAGCGAGACTACGAGCCCCTGTGCGGCCTCGCGTCCGCACGACGGCACCGTGGGAGCCGGAACCGCCCGAAGCGCGGCCGGCTGGTGAACGCGGTGGAGCGTCGTGCCCGATGCGGAGCCCGGGGGCCTGACGGGAGACACACCCGCATGCTCGAAAACACCGAACCGCAGTCCGCTGCGGCCGACCACAACGAATCCGACGGCGCCTCCGCCGCCCCGCCGCGCCGCCGGCGCCGCGCGGTGTCCCGCCCAGCCGGCTCCCCGCAGCCCGCCGCCGGCGAGAGCGCCGCGACGGCCGCCGAGGCCGCCCCGGCGAGCGAGCCCGCGGCCCCGGCCGCGCCCGCCGCCGAGCCGGTGGCCGAGGAGAAGCCCGCCCGGGCCCGCCGCACCCGCAAGCGCGTCGAGTCCCCGGTCGGTGCGCCGGAGGCCCCCGCCGCCGAGCCGGTGGCCGCCGAGGCCCCCGTCGAGGAGCCCGCTGCCGAGGAGCCGGCCCCCCGGGCCCGCCGCACCCGCAAGCGCGCCTCCGCCCCCGTGCAGAGCCCCGCCGCCGAGGACGCGCCCGCCGCCGAGCCGGTCGCCGAGCCCGCAGCCGAGAAGCCCGCCGCCGAGGAGCCCGCTGCTGCCGAGGAGCCGGCCCCCCGGGCCCGCCGCACCCGCAAGCGCGCCTCCGCCCCCGTGCAGAGCCCGGTCGTCGAGGAGCCCGCGGCCGAGGAGGAGCCGGAGGCCGTCGCGGAGGAGCAGCCGGCCGCCGAGCCGGAGCCCGCGCCCGCCGCCGAGGAGCAGCCGGAGGCCCCGCGGGCCCGCCGCCGCGCGGTCCGCCCGTCCACCGCGATCTTCCAGGCCCCGGTCTTCCAGGAGCCCGCCGCCTACGTCGCCCCGAAGGCCGAGCCGGTCGCCAAGGCCGAGCCCGCCGCCAAGGCGGCCCCGGCCGCGCCGGTGGCCGAGCCGGAGGAGGACGAGGAGTTCGAGTACAGCGGCGTCGGCCGCCGCCGCCGGACCCGCACCGCGGTGCGGGTCCAGCAGCCCGCCCGCCCGGCCAAGGCCGTCAAGGCCGCCGCCGCCCCGGTCGTCAAGGCCGCCCCGGCCGTCGAGGAGGCCCCGGCCGAGCCCGAGGCGCCCGCCGCCGGTCCGGAGCAGGACGCCGAGTGGGAGGACGACCGCCCGTCCCGGCGCCGCCGTCGCGGTGGCCGTCGCCGCCGCCGCGGTGAGGCCGACGACGCCCACGAGGGCGCCGAGGCCGTCGAGACCGAGGCGCAGGACGAGGACGCCCCCGAGGAGCCCGAGGCCCAGGACGCGGTCGAGGACGACGACGAGGACGACGAGCTGGCCGCCGGCCTGTCCTCCTCGCGCCGCCGTCGCCGGCGCCGCCGCCGCTCCGGCGAGGGCGGCTCCGACCCGGTGGAGAGCACCGAGGACAGCGTCCGCACGGTGGTGAAGGTCCGCGAGCCGCGCCGCCGCTCCACCGAGCCCGCGTTCGACCCGGACGAGGTGCAGTCGATCAAGGGCTCGACCCGCCTGGAGGCCAAGAAGCAGCGCCGCCGCGAGGGCCGCGAGCTGGGCCGCCGCCGGGTGCCGATCATCACCGAGGCCGAGTTCCTGGCCCGCCGCGAGTCTGTCGAGCGGGTCATGGTGGTCCGCCAGAGCGGCAACCGCACCCAGATCGGCGTCCTGGAGGACGGCGTGCTGGTCGAGCACTACGTCAACAAGGAGCAGGCCACCAGCTACGTCGGCAACGTGTACCTGGGCAAGGTGCAGAACGTGCTGCCGTCGATGGAGGCCGCGTTCGTCGACATCGGCAAGGGCCGCAACGCCGTGCTGTACGCCGGTGAGGTGAACTTCGGCGCGCTCGGCCACGGCGGCCCGCGCCGGATCGAGTCGGTGCTGAAGTCCGGCCAGTCCGTGCTGGTGCAGGTCTCCAAGGACCCGATCGGCCACAAGGGCGCCCGCCTGACCAGCCAGATCTCGCTGCCCGGCCGCTACCTGGTGTACGTGCCCGAGGGCTCGATGACCGGCATCTCCCGCAAGCTGCCGGAGAACGAGCGGACCCGCCTGAAGCAGATCCTCAAGAAGATCGTCCCGGACGACGCGGGCGTGATCGTCCGCACCGCCGCCGAGGGCGCCTCCGAGGAGGAGCTCACCCGCGACGTGCAGCGCCTGCAGCAGCAGTGGGAGGAGATCCAGAAGAAGGCCGCCACCGGCAACGCCCCGGCGCTGCTCTACGGCGAGCCCGACATGACGGTCCGGGTGGTCCGCGACATCTTCAACGAGGACTTCACCAAGGTCATCGTCAGCGGTGCCGAGGCGTGGAACACCATCCACGACTACGTCTCCAACGTGGCCCCCGACCTCACCGAGCGCCTGCAGCGGTGGACCTCGGACGTCGACGTGTTCGCCACCTACCGGATCGACGAGCAGCTGATGAAGGCGCTGGACCGCAAGGTCTGGCTGCCCTCCGGCGGTTCGCTGGTGATCGACCGGACCGAGGCGATGGTCGTGGTCGACGTCAACACCGGCAAGTTCGTCGGCCAGGGCGGCAACCTGGAGGAGACCGTCACCCGCAACAACATCGAGGCGGCCGAGGAGATCGTCCGCCAGCTGCGGCTGCGCGACCTCGGCGGCATCATCGTGATCGACTTCATCGACATGGTGCTGGAGTCCAACCGCGACCTGGTGCTGCGCCGCCTGCTGGAGTGCCTGGGCCGGGACCGGACCAAGCACCAGGTGGCCGAGGTCACCTCGCTCGGCCTGGTCCAGATGACCCGCAAGCGGGTCGGCCAGGGCCTGCTGGAGTCCTTCTCCGAGCCCTGCGTGCACTGCAACGGCCGCGGCGTGATCGTCCACATGGACCAGCCGAGCCACACCCACCACGGCAACGGCGCGCACACCCCCGCCGCCCCGGCGGGCGAGGGCGGCGGCAAGCGCCGGCGGCGCGGCCGCGGCGGCGCGGGCGCGGAGACCGAGGCGGTCGAAGCGATCGAGCCGGTCGAGGCGGTCGAGGAGCCGGTCGAGCTCGTGGTCGAGGCCGAGCCGGTGGAGACCGCGGTCGTGGCGGAGCAGGTCACCGAGCCGGTGGTCGAGGCCGTGGTGGCCGAAGCCGTGGCCGAGCCGGTCGTGGAGCCGGCCGCCCCGGCGGTCGGCGGCCGTCCGCGCCGCCGCGCGGTCCGGAAGGCGACGGCTCCGGCCGGGGCGTCCGGCGCCGCCGAGATCGTGGTGCTGCAGGCCCGGGCCGAGGCCGCGATGGAGGCCGCGCTGACCGCCGCCGAGCAGGCCGCCGGGTCCGCGGAGGCGGTCGAGGCCGCCGCCGGGGTGACGGCCGAGGCCGTGGCCGCGGTGGAGCCGGAGGCCGAGGTCGCCGTCCTGGTCGAGACCGCGGAGCCGGTGGACGGGGAGGCCACCGCGGAGGAGGCGCCGAAGAAGCGCGCTGCCCGCAAGACGGCCACCAAGACCGCGGCGAAGGCCACCGCCAAGAAGACGGCGGCGAAGAAGACCACCGCAGCCGCCGCCAAGAAGACCACCGCCCGCAAGACCGCCACCAAGCGGACGAGCGCGGCGGCCAAGAAGGCCGCGGCCGCCGAGGGTGACGGCGCCGCGGAGTGACCGCCCGGCCGGGGCCGCCACCGCCGCGCGCGGTGGCGGCCCCGGCCGCGTGACGGGCCCGGTTTGCCCCCGGGTGGACGGGTCCGTATTCTTGACCCTCGGCGTGTTGACGCCATGCTCCTGAGCACCTCACCTCCCAGGTGGGCGCCGTTCCCGGCGCTTCCGGGGGAGGCCGCTTGTGTCCATACCCAGGCGGCTGGCATCCGGAGTTCCGACCGAGTTATAGGAAAGTAGGTACCGCATGTACGCGATCGTTCGCGCCGGCGGCCGCCAGCACAAGGTCGCCGTGGGCGACGTGCTGGAGATCGACCGCATCGACGCCAAGCCGGGTGACTCGGTCGAGCTCTCGACCATCCTCGTCGTCGACGGTGACTCCGTCACCTCCGACCCGTGGGTGCTCGGCGGCGTGAAGGCCCACGCCGAGGTCGTCGACCAGACCAAGGGCGACAAGCTCGTCATCCTGCGCTACAAGAACAAGACCGGCTACCGCCGTCGTCAGGGCCACCGCCAGAAGCACACCGCGGTGCGCATCACCAGCATCGACTCGGTCAGCAAGTAACACTTCCTGCGGTCTTCCTAGAAAGGGGATAGCCAGATGGCACACAAGAAGGGCGCAAGCTCTACTCGCAACGGTCGTGACTCGAACGCCCAGCGCCTCGGCGTGAAGCGCTTCGGCGGCCAGGTCGTCTCCGCCGGCGAGATCATCGTCCGCCAGCGCGGCACCCACTTCCACCCGGGCGCCAACGTCGGCCGTGGTGGCGACGACACCCTGTTCGCGCTGACCGCCGGTGCCGTCCAGTTCGGCAACCGTCGCGGCCGCAAGGTCGTCAACATCGTGGCCGTCGAGGCCTGAGTCCGAACAGACTCGCTGTGAAGGGTGGGGCCGGGATGATCCGGACCCACCCTTCCGCTTTACCGCAGGACACCCTTTTTCTTCGTACGAGAGGCACACCTCATGACCACCTTCGTGGACCGCGTCGAACTGCACGTCGCCGCGGGTAACGGAGGCCACGGCTGCGCCTCCGTGCACCGGGAGAAGTTCAAGCCGCTGGGCGGCCCCGACGGGGGCAACGGCGGCGAGGGCGGCTCGGTGATCCTGGTCGTGGACTCGCAGGTCACCACCCTGCTGGAGTACCACCACTCGCCCAAGCGCAAGGCCGCCAACGGCAAGCCGGGCGCCGGCGGCCACCGCACCGGCGCGGTGGGCCCCGACATCGTGCTGCCCGTCCCGGACGGCACCGTGGTGCTCGACCGGCAGGGCAACGTGCTCGCCGACCTGGTCGGCCACGGCACCACCTTCGTCGCCGCCCAGGGCGGCCGCGGCGGCCTCGGCAACTCCGCGCTGGCCTCGGCCCGCCGCAAGGCCCCCGGCTTCGCGCTGCTCGGCGAGCCCGGCGAGGCCCGCGACATCGTGATGGAGCTCAAGTCCGTCGCCGACGTCGCGCTGGTCGGCTACCCGAGCGCCGGCAAGTCCTCGCTGATCTCGGTGCTCTCCGCCGCCAAGCCGAAGATCGCGGACTACCCGTTCACCACCCTGGTCCCCAACCTCGGCGTGGTCACCGCCGGCGAGACCGTCTACACCATCGCCGACGTGCCCGGCCTGATCCCCGGCGCCAGCGAGGGCCGCGGCCTGGGCCTGGAGTTCCTGCGGCACGTCGAGCGCTGCGAGGTGCTGGTGCACGTCCTGGACTGCGCCACCCTGGAGCCGGGCCGCGACCCGCTCACCGACCTGGAGACCATCGAGGAGGAGCTCGCCAAGTACGGCGGCCTGGAGGACCGGCCGCGGCTGGTCGCGCTCAACAAGATCGACGTCCCGGACGGCCAGGACATCGCCGACCTGACCCGCGCCTCGCTGGAGGAGCGCGGCTACCGGGTCTTCGAGGTCTCCGCGCTCGCCCACAAGGGCCTGCGCGAACTCTCCTACGCGCTGGCCGAGATCGTCGCCGCCGCGCGCGCCGCCAAGCCCGTCCAGGAGAACACCCGCATCGTCATCCGGCCCACCGCCGTCGACGACGCCGGCTTCACCATCGAGGAGGAGGACGGCGCCTACCGCATCCGCGGCGGCAAGCCCGAACGCTGGGTCCGCCAGACCGACTTCGCCAACGACGAGGCGGTCGGCTACCTCGCCGACCGGCTGGCCCGGCTCGGCGTCGAGCAGCAGCTGTGGAAGATCGGCGCCAAGGAGGGCGACACCGTCATCATCGGCCCCGACGAGAACGCCGTGGTCTTCGACTGGGAGCCCACCATGGCGGCCGGCGCGGAGATGCTCGGCCGCCGCGGCGAGGACCACCGGATGGAGACCCAGCGCCCCGCCGTCGACCGCCGCCGCGAGCGCCAGCGCGGCCGGGACGCCGCCGAGCGCGAGTACCTGGAGTTCGAGGCGCTCAGCTCCGGCCGCGAGGAACTCGACCAGTAGGCCGCGGGTCCGCGTCCCGCGGTTCGTCGGCGATTTCGTAACCCGCCTGCCGAATGACTACTGTGCGTGGCACAGCTGCGTCTGGCACGGCTGGTACGTCTGGTCGGAAGGATCGGGACTGATGGTGGGTCAGTTGCTCCGCGAGGAGGTCCGCTCGGCACGGCGGATCGTGGTGAAGGTCGGTTCCTCCTCGCTGACCACCGCCGCCGGCGGGCTGGACGCGGACCGGGTGGACGCCCTGGTCGACGCGCTGGCCAAGGTCCGCACGGGCCCGGACGCGCCGGAGATCGTGCTGGTCTCCTCCGGCGCCATCGCCGCCGGCCTGGCCCCGCTCGGACTGGCCAGGCGCCCGACCGACCTGGCCCGGCAGCAGGCCGCCGCCAGCGTCGGGCAGGGCCTGCTGGTGGCCCGCTACACCGCCTCGTTCGCCCGCTACGGGGTCCGGGTCGGCCAGGTGCTGCTCACCGCCGAGGACGCCAGCCGGCGGGCGCACTACCGCAACGCCTACCGGACGCTGGACCAGCTGCTGGTGATGGGCGCGATGCCGATCGTCAACGAGAACGACACGGTCGCCACCGCCGAGATCCGGTTCGGCGACAACGACCGGCTGGCCGCGCTGGTCGCCCACCTGGTCCGGGCCGACCTGCTGGTGCTGCTCTCCGACGTGGACGGCCTCTACGACGGCGACCCGGCCCGGCCCGGGACCAGCCGGATCGCCGAGGTGAACGGCCCCGAGGACCTGGCCGGGATCGAGATCGGCAGCGCCGGCAAGGCCGGCGTCGGCACCGGCGGCATGGTGACCAAGGTCGAGGCGGCCCGGATCGCCACCGGCGCGGGCATCCCCGTGGTGCTGACCGCCGCCAGCCAGGCCGCCGACGCGCTGGCCGGCCGCCCCACCGGCACGCTGTTCCGCCGCACCGGCAGCCGCTCCGCGGACCGGCTGCTCTGGCTGGAGCACGCCTCCTCGCCGCGCGGCGCGCTCACCCTGGACGACGGGGCGGTCGCCGCGGTCGTGCACGGAGGGAAGTCGCTGCTCCCGGCCGGAGTGACCCGGGTGGACGGGGAGTTCGTCGCGGGTGATCCGGTCGACCTTCTTGGCGAAAACGGTCACATCGTCGCCCGCGGACTGGTCAACTTTGATGCGAGGGAGTTGCCCCGTCTGCTCGGCCGGTCCACCCGAGAACTGGCCCAGGAGCTCGGCGCCGCGTACGAACGCGAGGTCGTCCACCGCGACGACCTGGTCGTGCTGCGCGGCTGAGCACGGGCGGCGGGGCCGGTACGGGGGGTGGGAGCAGCGGGCCGGGGGGCCCGCGCGACACGCTGAACAGGAGGCCGCCGGTGGTTCGCAGGCGGGAGGAAGCGCTGCCGGGGCAGAGGCCCGAGCGGCGGCTCACCAGCATCGAGGGCGGCCGGGGCGTCGACGGGCAGCACGAGGACGTGCGGGAGCCGGAACCCGAACAGGGCCGGCTGTGGCACGTGGTGCTGAGCGTGGCGGGCGCGGCGACGCCACTGCCCGAACTGCGCACCGCACTGGAGAAACTGGCCCACGACCACTCCTTCTTCCTGACGGCCCGGTACGCCGCCGACCACGCCGAGGTGCGCTACTGGGAGGAGGCGCGGGACCTGCACGACGCGGCCGCGATCGCGCTGCGGCTGTGGGGCGAGCACAAGGCCAGCGCCAAGCTCCCGGCCTGGGAGATCGTCGGCCTGGAGGTGGTCGACCGCCCGACGTACCACAAGCGGGTCGCGGAGGGCTTCGGCGATCCGCCGCCGCAGCTCGGCGGGGTGCACCCCTACTGACCGCGGTTGCTCGCGGGTCCGTCGCCGTCCGCCGTCTCAGCGGGCGAAATGCGCGGCGGGGCGGCCCGGCCGGATCGCTAGGCTGGACGGCATGAGCGACCTCACCGCCACCGCCGACAGCCCCGTCCTCGCCGCCGCGCGCCGTGCCCGGGAGGCGGCCGCCGCCCTCGCGCCAGTGCCGCGTTCGGTCAAGGACGCCGCGCTGCTGGCGATCGCGGACGCGCTGGTCGCCCGCACCGCGGAGATCACCGCCGCCAACGCGGAGGATGTCGCCCGGGCCCGCGCGGCCGGCACCGCCGAGTCGGTGATCGACCGCCTGACGCTCACCCCGGACCGGATCGCCGCGATCGCCGCCGACGTCCGCAGCGTGGTCGGCCTGCCCGACCCGGTCGGCGAGGTGGTGCGCGGCTACACCCTTCCGAACGGGCTGGACGTCCGCCAGGTCCGGGTGCCGCTCGGCGTGGTCGGCATCATCTACGAGGCCCGCCCGAACGTCACGGTGGACGCCGCCGCGCTCTGCCTGAAGTCCGGCAACGCGGTGCTGCTGCGCGGCTCCGGCTCGGCCTACCGCTCCAACACCGCGCTGGTCGAGGTGGTGCGCGCGGCGGTGGCGGACGCGGGCCTGCCGGCCGACGCGGTCCAGCTGGTGCCCGGCGAGAGCCGCGAGTCGGTGCAGGAGCTGATGCGGGCCCGCGGCCTGGTCGACGTGCTGATCCCGCGCGGCGGCGCCTCGCTGATCCGCACCGTGGTCGAGGGCTCCACCGTCCCCGTGATCGAGACCGGCACCGGCAACTGCCACGTCTACGTGGACGCCGACACCGACCTGGCGATGGCCGTCGGCATCCTGCTGAACTCCAAGGCGCAGCGGGTCAGCGTCTGCAACTCCGCCGAGACGCTGCTGGTCCACCAGGACGTCGCGGACGCCTTCCTGCCGCTCGCGCTGGCCGCGCTGGCCGAGGCCGGCGTCACCGTGTACGGCGACGAGGCGGTGCTCAAGGCCGCCGAGGGCAGCGCCGTCACGGCCGTCCCCGCCACCGCGGAGGACTGGGGCACCGAGTACCTCTCGCTCGACCTCGCCGCCGCCGTGGTGCCCTCGCTGGACGCCGCCGTCGAACACATCCGCCGCTGGTCCTCCGGCCACACCGAGGCGATCGTCACCACCTCGCAGGCCGCCGCCCGCCGCTTCACCCGGCTCGTCGACTCCACCACCGTCGCGGTCAACGCCTCCACCCGGTTCACCGACGGCGGCGAGTTCGGCTTCGGCGCCGAGATCGGCATCTCCACCCAGAAGCTGCACGCCCGCGGCCCGATGGGTCTGCCCGAGCTGACCAGCACCAAGTACATCGTCACCGGCGACGGGCACGTCCGCGGCGAGGCCCGGCCGACCGTCGGCGGCTGAGCGCGCGGGCCCGGCGGGCCCCGGCGGCCGAACGCGGTAACCCATACGGGCCTGATCGGCCGGACCCACAGACAAACGCCCCGGCCGGTAATACATTGAATCCGTGGCTGAGGATGTGGGGGGCTCGCCGTACTCCGACGGCGCCGACCACGGTGATGCGGACGACGAGTTCGCCACCGTGGTCCTCGACGAGAGCTTCGTCCGCTCCGCCGCCGTGCACGAGCCGAGCGCCCTGGAGCGGCAACTCGCCGCCGCCGAGGCCCGGCTCGAACCGGAACAGGCCGGCGCGGCCCGGAGCTGGGACGTCACCGAGTTCGCCGAGACCGGCGGACCGGCCGTCGGGGCCGAGGGGCTGCCGCTGGAGCTGCGCCCGCTGCCCGGCGGCCTGGACGAGGACCGCTTCTACCCGGACCCGTGGTCGGGCGGCAACCGCCAGGAACGGCGCACCCGCCGGGCCCGGGTGCGCGCCCTCGACCCGCTGCGCGGCGGCACCGTCGCCCAGCAGCGCTGGCACCGGCCGGTGGCCTGGGTGCTGGCGCTGGTGATGGGCGTCGGCGTGGTCGCCCTGTCGGTCGCCGCGGTCTACCGCGGGGTCGGCGGCGCGCCCGAGGCCCCCGCCCGGCCGGCCAGCGGCAGCAGCAGCCCCGGCGCGGGCGGCCCGGGCGGGCAGCCGGTGCGCTCCGAGCTCCAGTCGGCGGTGCCGACCCAGCCCTCGACGGCGGTCGCGGTCCCGGTCGGCTGACGGGCGGCGAGGCTTACGGGTGGTTCGGGCCGGACGCGGCTCGGGCGGCCCGGTACGGCGATCGGTCCGGGGGTGACACGCCGTCGCAGGCTCGTTACCCGCGCCCCCTCGTCGCGGGCGGCGGGCGAGTCTACCCTGGTGTCATGGGTGACCCGCGCGAGCCTCCTGGGGGCACGCCCGAGGGTGGTTCCAACGATGACGAGTTCCGGTCCGTCGTCTTCGACGAATCGTTCGTCCGGGCTGCCCGGATCCAGGAACTGTCCGCCCGGGAACGCCTGTCGGGCGCCTTCGGCCGGGCCACCCGGCCACGCGGCCTGGGCTGGCTCACCCTGCCCCGGCAGGCGATCGCCCTGCTGCTGCTGGTCGCGCTGGCCTTCGCCGCGGCCGTCTACTTCGGGGTCACCTCCCCGCACGGGCAGGTCGCCGCGCCCAGCGGGACCCAGCTGACCGTCAGCCTCACCCCGCTCGCCCCGGCCGGCACGGTCAGCGCCGTCGCCGACCCCGCCAACCCGTTCGCCGGGCTCCCGGCCGGCTACGCCGACGGCCCGGCCGGACTCGGGGTGCCCGCCGCGCACTCCACCGCCCACTTCACCGGATCCGAGGTGCAGCACGCCCTGGACACCGTCCAGCAGTACCTGGTGCTCTCCGAGCTGACCCCCGCCACCCTGACCGCCAACGAGACCGGCCGGGTCCGCACGCTGCTCACCTCCGGCGAACTCGCCCAGTACGACGACAGCCTGAACGCGCCGCGGGACGACCAGCACCACGCCGCCACCGGCTGGATGGTCCGCTTCGACCCCGGGCAGGTCGCGCTCGCCGCCGGCACCGTCAAGGCCCGCGGCACCGTCCAGGTCGGCGAACTCGACGCCGACACCCTGGAGATCACCACCGACCACACCCTGGTCTACGCGCTCCGCCCGGCCGGGACCACCAGCGACCCCGCGGTCACCCTGTACGCCGTCCGCCGGGCGGTGCGCGTCGAACTCGACCGGGCCGACCTGGACACCGGGCGGCTGCGGCTGGTCGACACCGCCCAGCAGGCCGGGCCGACCGGCTGCGGCACCCCGCAGAGCGACTACCTGCAGCCGGTGCTGGCCACCACGGCGGGCGTCCGCCCGAGCAGCCCGCCCGCCGTCGACCCGGCCGAGCACGCCCGGCCGGCCTGGCAGTCCTGCGGGGTGCTCGGGTCGATCACCGGCTGAGCCCCGGGCCCGGGCGTCGGCGTGGGCCCGGGTAGGGGTGTGGGCTTGGGTGCGGGTGCGGGGTCAGCCCCGGTCGGTGTCGGTGGAGTCGCCGCCGTTGTTGTTGCGGCCGGCGCCCGTGAAGGTGTCGCGGAGCTTGCCGCCGACCGTGCCGACGCCGTTGGACAGGTCGCGCAGCAGGCCCATCAGCGGGTCCTTGCTGTCCTTCACCGACTGCGAGTACGAGTCGGCCGCGGCCTTCCACTGCGCCCCGACCGAGGCGTCCGGGTCGTCGCCGCGCCGCGGGTACGCCCCCGCCAGGATCGAGCGGTACTCCTCGCTCTCCGCCCACTTCTTCAGCTGCGCCACCCGCACCACCGCGAACGGGTGGCTCTGCGGCAGCACCTGGAGCAGCTTCAGCACGCTGTCGCGCAGGTCGCCGGCCTTGTCGTACTCCGCGGCCTGCTCCAGGAACGCGTCCACGTTCATCTCGGCCATGTGCGCGCCGCCGGCCAGCTTCATCAGCGAACGCATCGACGCCTGCAGGTCCTGCCCGGCCAGCAGGCCGGCCCGGTCGCTGGACAGCTCCGCCTTGCGGAACCACTCCTTGAGCGCCGTGATCACCGCGGTGATCGCCAGGTTGCCCAGCGGCAGCCAGCCGATCCGGGCCGCCAGGTTGGTCAGGATCAGCAGCATCGTCCGGTAGACGGCGTGCCCCGACATCGCGTGACCGACCTCGTGGCCGATCACCGCGCGCAGCTCCTCCTCGTCCATCAGCTCGACCAGCCCGGTGGTCACCACGATCACGGGGGAGTCCATGCCGATGCAGTACGCGTTCACCACCGGGTCCTGGGTGACGTACAGGTCCGGCACCTTCTCCAGGTCCAGCACGTACGCGGCGTCCCGCACCATGTCGTACAGCTCCGGGAACTGGCGCTCCGAGGTCTTCACCGCCGTGGCCAGGAACAGCAGCCGCACGCTGCGTTCCGACACCAGCCCGGCCAGCTTCTTCAGGATGTCGTCGAACCCGGTGAGCTTGCGCAGCGCCACCAGGCCCGAGCGGTCCGCCGGGTGCTCCCAGGCGCGGGTGGAGATCTCCGGGAAGCGCTGGCGGCGACGGCTCGGCGCGGAGCCCTTGGTCATGTCGGTCATTGCGTACCTCTCCTGGATCGACGCCGGCACCGGCCCACCGGCCGGCCCCCGCTGCTGTCACTTCAACGTCGCGGCGGGCGAACTCGTCCCCGCGGACCCGGTCCGGGGGCGGTGGTAAACGGGTCTACCCTGGCTGTGCCGCACTGAACAAGGAGCCCCGTGATGTCCCCTGCCGACCTGGTCCTGCTCGCCGGGCCGATCTCCACCGAGAAGGGCCCCGGCCTCTTCCTGCGGATCATCCTGATCGCCTCCTTCGTCGGAGTCGGCCTGCTGGTCTGGGCGTTCGCCCGGGCGAGCAAGGACGGGGCCAAGCGCGACGCGCAGCGCGCCGCCGAACGGGCCGCCGAGCGCGAGCGGGCCGCGACGGCCGACGGGAGCTGACGGCTGTCGTCGGCCGACCGGTCGTCGGTCGGTTGCCGGCCGGCCGGCTGTTGGCCGGTGGGTGGGTCGTCGGGTCGGTCGGTGGCGGCCTGGTGGCCGACGGGGCTCACGGGTGGTCAGACGCGGTGGGCCGCCGCGCGGTTGCGTGTCGGGCCCCCGTACGATGAGCGCGCGGGCCGCACGGTCCGTGACCGCCTGGTCCTCACACCGAGCCGAGAAGGTCCCGCCGATCATGAGCGCTTCCGCCCTGCCCGCCCTCGCCCGCCTCGCCGAGGAGGGTGGTAACCACGACAGCCTCAACCCCTACCTGACCGGCGGCGCCGCGCTGTTCATCCTGCTGCTGATGCTGTACATCACCACCCGCTTCAACCGCGACCGCTGACGGCCGTCGTCGGCCCTTGTCACCGTCGACCCGTGCCGCCGTCCTCGGGGCGGCGGGCACCGGGGGCGGTAAGGGGTCGGGCGTCGGAGGGGGCCGATACCCGGGCGGAATCGCCGGTACACCCGGGTCGCGTAAGGTGTGGCGCCATGAGAGAGCAGGTCGAGACCTCCGGGACGGACCCGGTGCCGGGCAGCACCGAGCCGGGCACCCCGGCCGTGAACAGCCCGGCCGAGGATGTCCGGACTGCGGGCGGTGCGCCGCGCAGGCGACGGCTGGGCGTGATGGGCGGCACCTTCGACCCCATCCACCACGGGCACCTGGTGGCCGCGAGCGAGGTGGCCAGCGCGTTCCACCTCGACGAAGTGATCTTCGTCCCGACCGGGCAGCCCTGGCAGAAGACTGACCGGCAGGTCTCCCCGGCCGAGGACCGCTACCTGATGACGGTGATCGCCACCGCCGAGAACCCGCAGTTCTCGGTCAGCCGGATCGACATCGACCGCGACGGCCTCACCTACACCGTCGACACGCTGCGCGAGCTCCGCAGCCTCCACCCCGACGCCGAGCTGTTCTTCATCACCGGCGCCGACGCGCTCGCCCAGATCCTGTCCTGGCGCCGCTCCGAGGAGCTCTTCGAGCTCGCGCACTTCATCGGCTGCACCCGGCCGGGCCATACTCTCTCCGACACCGGCCTGCCGGTCGGCGGCGTCTCGCTGGTCGAGGTGCCCGCCCTCGCCATCTCCTCCACCGACTGCCGCGTGCGCGTCGCCAAGGGCGACCCCATCTGGTACCTGGTGCCGGACGGCGTGGTCCGATACATCCACAAGCGGGCGCTGTACGCGTCGGCCCGCCCTTGACCCCCGGGAGGGACGGCGTGACCGGAACGTCCGACGACGACCGCTGGTACGGCGGGCAGCCGCAGCAGCCCCGACCGCCCTACCAGCAGCACCCCTACGAGTACGAGCAGCAGCAGCCGGGCCACGACCCGCAGGCGCAGGGCCACCCGGCGGGCGGCTACGAGCAGGGTGGCTACGAGCAGGGCGGCGGGTACGAGCAGGGCGGGTACGGGCCCGGGGGCTACGAGCAGCCCGGGCACGGGCAGTCGGACGGGTACGGGCAGCAGCAGGGTTACGGCGGGCAGTCCTACGCCCCGGGCGGCGCCCAGCAGTTCGGGCAGACCGGGCAGCCGCCGCAGCAGTACCAGTACGGGCAGCAGCAACAGCCGTCCGGCTACGCGCAGGACCAGTACGGCGGCACGCCGGCCGCGCCCGACCACCGGGCCCGCGGGTACCAGCAGTCCGCCTACGAGTCGGCGGGCTACGAGTCGAACGGGTACCAGTCGGCGGGCTACGACCCGAACGGGTACGGGTCCAGCGGGTACGACTCGAACGGGTACGGGGCGACGGGCTACGAGGCGACCGGCTACGACTCCGCGGGCTTCCCGGCGCAAGGCCGCCAAGAGGGCAGGTACGCCCAGCAGTTCGACGGTCGGGGCGGGGCGGCGGGGCCGGCCGCGGACTCCTACGGGCAGCAGTCCCGGGACGCTTCCTTCCCGCAGCAGCAGTCCGGGCAGGGGTACTACCAGCAGCAGGCGCAACCGTCAGCCGGGGCCGGGGCCGGGGCCGGGGCGGCGGCCGCCGAACCTGGCGTCGTGCCGCGTGTCGTGGCGGGAGCCGCGCCGGGAACCGTGTCGGGCGCGCCCGTGACGCCGGGTGCCGTGCCGGGGGCCGCCCCGGTCGTGACGCGGGTGGCCGGGACGGGCACCGGGGCGACCGGGGTGCCCGGTGCGGTCTCCGGCGCGGTGCCGCCGCCCCGGGTGCGTCCGCAGGCCGCGGCGCCCGCCGCCCCGGCGGCCGAGGAGGCCGACGAGCCCTCCGAGGCGGTCGGCGGCCGGGCCGCCGCGGCCCGGGCGAGGGCCCAGGCCCAGGCCCAGGCCCAGGCCGGGAACGGCGACTCGTACCCCACGGGCGAGTTCAGCTTCGTCGACGAGCAGACGGACGAGTCCGAGGACGCCATCGACTGGCTGAAGTTCGCCGAGTCGCGCAGCGAGGTGCGGGCCGAGCGCCGGCGCCGGCTGCGGAACCGGCTGGTCGCGCTGCTGGTGGTGCTCGCCGTGCTGGCGGCCGGCGCGGTCGGCTACCTGTGGTGGAGCGGCAAGCTGTTCGGCGGCGGCAACGACGCGACCGCGGCGGCGGGTGGCCGGTTCGTCAACGTGGTGCACCTGCGCGACCCGCAGGGCAAGGTCACCACCGCGCTGCTGGTCGACGACCGGGGCGGGAAGAAGGCGACGGTGCTGCTGCTGCCCGACACCCTGCAGCTGCCCAGCAACGGCGACTCCGCCACCACCACCGTCGGCCAGTCGCTGGACGCGATCGGCGCCTCCGCGACCCGTGACGGCCTCTCCTCGGTGCTCGGCGCGAAGGTGGCCGGCACCTGGCGGCTGGACACCCCCTACCTGCTGCTGCTGGTCTCCCAGCTCGGCGGGGTCAAGGTCGACACCAACGCCGAGGTCCGCGAGGGCAACAAGGCGGACGGCAAGGTGCTCGCGCCCGCAGGCAAGGACGTCCTGCTGAACGGCCAGGCCGCGGTGGCCTACGCCACCCTGCAGGCGCCCGGCGAGAACCGGGGCGCCCAGCTCGCCCGGTTCGGGCAGGTGATGGCGGCGGTGATCAGCACCATGCCGACCACGCTGGCCGACGCCACCGACGACGTGCACCGGATGAACTCGGTCGCCGACCCCTCGCTGCCGGAGAGCGCGCTGGCCGGCGTGCTGGTCAACCTCGCCGAGCAGGCGAAGGCCGGGCACCTCGCCACGGCGGTGCTCACCACCAAGCCCGACGGCACTCTGGACGACGCCACGGCGGGCAAGCAGGTCAAGGAGGTGCTGGGCGGCACGGTCAGCAGCGCCAAGGGCACCGGCGGCAGCACCCGCGTCACCGTGGTGAACGCCTCCGGCAACGACGGCGTGGCGACCACCGCGCAGGTCGCGGTGGTCAACGCGGGCATGGACGCGCTGCCCTCCACCGCCAAGGCTCCCGACCAGGCGACCTCCGAGATCCGCTACAACGACGACGCCAAGAAGCCGGCCGCGCTCGCCCTGGCCACCAGCCTCGGGCTGCCGGACTCCGTGCTGAAGAAGGTCGCGGACGCGCAGAACGCCGACCTGGTGCTGGTGGTCGGCAAGGACTACCAGGGCGGCGCGAAGACGCCCTGACCCGTGGTCGGCCCGCCGCCGCGGGTGCCTTCCGGAGCCCCCGGGCGCAAAACGCTCGGGGGCTCCGGCGCGTTCGTGAGATCCTGGAGTGGTATCCCCGCAGCCGATCCGGAAGAGCACTGTGACCGTCACCGACCGAAGCCAGGAACTGATCACCGTCGCCGCGCAGGCGGCGGCCGACAAGCTGGCGCACGACATCATCGCCTTCGACGTGAGCGAGGTGCTGTCGATCACCGACGCCTTCGTGATCGCCTCGGCCGCCAACGACCGCCAGGTCCGCGCGATCGCCGAGGAGATCGAGGACCAGTTGCGCGAGAAGCTGGACGCCAAGCCGGTGCGCCGAGAGGGCGAGCGCGAGGGCCGCTGGATCCTGCTCGACTACCTGGACATCGTGGTCCACGTCCAGCACTCCGAGGAGCGCTCCTTCTACTCGCTCGACCGCCTGTGGAAGGACTGCCCCGAACTCCCGCTGCCCGAGGACGCGTTGGCCACCCGCAACCGGCCGGAGAACGCCGTCACCGACGCCGCCGGCAACGCCGTCTCCGGCGGCGACCTCTGAGCCGCGCCGCGGCCGGGCCGCGCCTCGTCCTCTGGCGGCACGGCCAGACCTCCTGGAACCTCGAATCGCGGTTCCAGGGCACCACCGACATCGACCTCACGGACCAGGGCATCTTCCAGGCCCGGCGGGCGGCCCGGCTGCTGGCCGGCCTCCGGCCCGACCTGCTGATCTCCTCCGACCTGACGCGGGCCCGGCGCACCGCCGCCGAGCTGGCCGCGCTCACCGGCCTCGAGGTGCATCAGTACGAGGGGCTGCGGGAGACCTACGCGGGCGAGTGGCAGGGGCTCACCAACGCCGAGATCCGGGCGCGCTACCCGGAGCAGTACGAGGCGTGGGCGAGGGGCGAGCCGGTCCGGCGCGGCGGTGGCGAGCTGGCGACCGAGGTGGCCGACCGGGCCGTTCCCGTGGTGCTGGAGGCCTGGGAGAAGCTGCCCGAGGACGGCACCCTGGTGGTGGTCAGCCACGGCGGCACCATCCGCACCATGATCGGCCGGTTGCTGGGCATGGAGCCGCAGCTCTGGGAGCGCTTCGGCGGCCTCTCGAACTGCTGCTGGTCGGTGCTCGGGGAGGGCGCGCGCGGCTGGCGGCTGCTGGAGCACAACGCGGGCACGCTGCCGCAGCCGGTCATCGGCGACGAGACCTGACGGCCGCCCGACACGGATTTCACAGTTCCGGCTCTGACCAGCTAGAGTCTTCCTCGTTCGCAGCGAGGAACGCAGACGGGAAACCGGGGGCGGGAGTCGCGGAACTGCGGGGCTATAGCTCAGTTGGTAGAGCGATTGCATGGCATGCAATAGGTCAGGAGTTCGATTCTCCTTAGCTCCACTCCGCACCGGTGGTCCGTGAGTGGTCGTCAGTGTCGCGGGGCTATAGCTCAGTTGGTAGAGCGATTGCATGGCATGCAATAGGTCAGGAGTTCGATTCTCCTTAGCTCCACAGCAGTTCCGCGAGGCCGCTACCCGAAGAGGGTGGTGGCCTTCGGTGCTTTCCGGCGGCCGTCGCGCCGGCGGGGGCGGTGCTGCTGTCGGGGTGGGCGGTGCTGGTGCGGGTGGGGCCGGTGCGGGTGGTGTCGGTGCGGGCGGTGCTGGACGCCGGGGGTGGGCGCCGGAACGGATTAGGGACTGGACTCCCGACCGTGTAGAGTTGTCGATGTCGCCGAGGGAAACCGCAGGTGACCAGCACAACAGCACGGGGCTATAGCTCAGTTGGTAGAGCGATTGCATGGCATGCAATAGGTCAGGAGTTCGATTCTCCTTAGCTCCACAGCAGTCCGGAGGCCGTCCCAGGAGGGGCGGCCTCCGGTCGTTCGAGGAAGTTCCGTGCCGGTGGGGGCGCCCGGCCGCTACGGTCGTGGCATGGCCGACCTGGCGCGAAAACGCAACGACGAGCTCGCCCGGATACTCCACCAGCTGGGTTGGAGTCCGGAGCGGCTGGCCCGCGAGGTGAACGCGGTGCTGCCGCCCGGCATGGCGATCAGCTCGACCGCGCCGTACAAGTGGCGCGACCGGGGCATGGTCCCGCGGTCGCCGCACGACCAGACCGTCTGCGAGGTGCTGGCCCGCAGCGTCGGCATCGCCGTCACGTACGAGCAGTTGTGGGGGCAGATGGGCTCCCACCGCGGGGCCAAGATGCTCTCGCCCCGGCTGCTGACCGACCCGTGGACGGCCCACACCGCGCAGACCGCACTGCACGAGGCCGGCACCGACGCGGCACCGGTGCGCCTCACCGACCTCTTCCGCGGTGACGAGCTGGAGCAGGCGGCCCGGCACTGGGCCTCGCCGCCGCCGCCCGTCACGGGCGGCGAGGGCGCGCTGCGGATCGCCCCCGAGCAGCTGGCCGACCTGCGGCTCTCCTACGACTCCAAGCAGCGACTGGAGCGCGCCTACGGCGGTGGCCTGATCCTCGACCTGGCCAAGGCCGAACTCACCATGGTCGGCAAGCTGTTGGAGCTCGGCCGCTACGACGAGCCGCTCGGCCGCGAGCTGTACGGGGCGGCCAGCAGGCTGGCCCGGCTGGTCGGCTGGGCCAACTACGACATGGGCAACGACGCCGCCGCCCAGCGCGCCTTCGTCGCCGCCCTGCGGGCCGCGCACGTCTCCGGCGACCCGCGGCTGGGCGTCGGCGTGGTCGGCTGCCTCGCCGTGCAGGCGACGTACAACTCCGGCGGGCGCGGCCTCGACCCGGTGGCGATGCTCTCCACCGCGCTGCGCGCGGCCGACGGCGTGCTGACCCCCCGCGAGCGGGCGCTGCAACTCGGGCGGATCGCCCGGGCCCACGGCCGCAAGGGCGAGCAGATCAGCGCGGAGGCCGTCGCCGAGCGGGCCTTCCGGGTGCTGGAGGGCCAAGAGGGGCACGCCCAGGAGCGGGCCGACTTGGAGGGCATGATCGGCGAGGGCTACTTGCTGCTCGGCGAGCACGAGCAGGCCCGCGGCCTGCTGCTGGGCGCGATCGACGCGCTCACCGCGGAACGCGCCCGCGCCAAGGCCCTGTTGATGGTGCGGCTGGCCGACTCGTACCGCCGCACGGGCGAGCGCGCGGAGGCGGAGCGCACCGCGGACCGCGCGCGACTGCTCGCGGCCGGCATGCAGTCCGCGCGGGTGGCACGGGCGCTGCGCGACTTCGACACCGCGATGCGCGCCGAGGCGTAGCCGTCGGCCCGGGACCCGGCCGCGCGCCTGGTTCGGGTCCGGGGGCATCAGATCGTGGGGCGGGCCGTGGGGCGGGTCGGCGTGCTGGGGGAGGGCCTGCCGGGGGAGGGGCTGCCGCCGGTTCGGGGAAAGCGGGTTGAAGGGGTGCGGTACCCTGAGCCCATGCGAACTGTGAGCCTGCTTCTTAGCCGGCCGCGCTGACCAGGACCGGCCCGACGGCCGGAGTCGGCGTGGCGTCCCCTCCTGCGGAGGGGCTTTCTGCTTTCTGGGGCCTGTTCGGCCTGTTCGCTGACTGATGACGATGGAGCCTGAAGGACCATGAGCGAGACGACCCCCGCTTCCGGCGCGGCCGAAGCCGCCACCGAGCCTTTCCGCTACGGCGCCGCGCTGGCCGCCGAGATCGAGTCCCGCTGGCAGGACCTGTGGGAGAAGGAGGGGACGTTCGATGCCCCCAACCCGACCGGCCCGCTGGCCGACGGAACGGCCGTCGCCACGAAGCCGCACAGCTTCATCATGGACATGTTCCCGTACCCCTCGGGCGCGGGTCTGCACGTGGGCCACCCGCTGGGCTACATCGCCACCGACGTCTACGCCCGCTTCCAGCGGATGAACGGCCACAACGTCCTGCACACCCTGGGCTACGACGCGTTCGGGCTGCCCGCCGAGCAGTACGCCGTCCAGCACGGCGTCCACCCGCGAGTGTCCACCGAGGACAACATCGCCAACATGCGCCGCCAGCTGCGCCGGCTGGGCCTGGGCCACGACTCGCGCCGCTCGATCTCCACGATCGACCCCGAGTACTACCGCTGGACCCAGTGGATCTTCCTGCAGATCTTCAACTCCTGGTACGACGAGGACGCCGCCGCGGCCCGCCCGATCACCGAGCTGATCGCGCAGTTCGAGTCCGGCGAGCGTGCGATGCCGGGCGGCCGGGCCTGGGCCGAGCTGTCCGGCGTCGAGCGCGACGAGGTGCTGGGCGAGTACCGGCTGGCCTACTCCAAGGAGGTGCCGGTCAACTGGTGCCCCGGCCTGGGCACCGTGCTGGCCAACGAGGAGGTCACCGCGGACGGCCGGTCCGAGCGCGGCAACTTCCCGGTGTTCAAGTCCAACCTGCGGCAGTGGATGATGCGGATCACCGCCTACGCGGACCGCCTGATCAACGGCCTGGACCTGCTGGACTGGCCCGAGGCGATCAAGCAGCAGCAGCGCAACTGGATCGGCCGCTCCGAGGGTGCCCGGGTCGACTTCGCCGTCGGCGGCGACACCGTCACGGTCTTCACCACCCGGCCCGACACCCTGTTCGGCGCGACCTACATGGTGCTGGCGCCCGAGCACGCCCTGGTCGACACCATCGTCCCGGCCGTCTGGCCGGCCGGCACCCGCGACGAGTGGACCGGTGGCGCCGCCGACCCGGCCGCCGCCGTGGCCGCGTACCGGGCGGCCGCCGCCGCCAAGTCCGACGTCGAGCGGCAGGCCGACGCCAAGGTCAAGACCGGTGTGTTCACCGGCGCCTACGCGACCAACCCGGTCAGTGGCGAGCAGATCCCGGTGTTCATCGCCGACTACGTGCTGATGGGCTACGGCACCGGCGCGATCATGGCCGTCCCGGCGCACGACAGCCGCGACTTCGCCTTCGCGCAGGCGTTCAACCTGCCGATGCGCTGCGTCGTCCGGCCCACCGACGGCCGCGGCGAGGACCCGCACAGCTGGGACGACGCCTTCGACACCTACGACTCGGTGCTGGTCAACTCCGAGCGCGACGGCATCTCGCTGGACGGCCTGTCCGTGGTCGACGCCAAGGCCCGGATCACCGCCTGGCTGGCCGAGCAGGGCATCGGCGAAGGCACCGTCAACTTCCGTCTGCGCGACTGGCTGTTCAGCCGTCAGCGGTACTGGGGCGAGCCCTTCCCGATCGTCTACGACGAGACCGGCGCGATGCACGCGCTGCCCGAGTCGATGCTGCCGGTCGAGGTCCCCGAGGTGGACGACTACTCGCCGCACACCTACGACCCCGACGACGCCGCGTCCTCGCCGAAGACCCCGCTGTCCCGCAACGAGGACTGGGTCAACGTCGAGCTGGACCTGGGCGACGGCGTCAAGACCTACCGCCGCGAGACCAACACCATGCCCAACTGGGCGGGTTCCTGCTGGTACGAGCTGCGCTACATCGACCCGGTCAACTCCTCCGAGGTCGTCGACCCCGCCAACGAGGCCTACTGGATGGGCCCGACCGCCGAGAAGCCCGCCGGCGGCGTCGATCTGTACGTCGGCGGTGCCGAGCACGCCGTGCTGCACCTGCTGTACGCCCGGTTCTGGCACAAGGTGCTGCACGACCTGGGCCACGTCGCCTCGGTCGAGCCGTTCCACAAGCTGTTCAACCAGGGCATGATCACCGCCGACGTCTACCGCGACGACCGGGGCTTCCCGGTGCCGGCGGCGGAGGTCGAGGAGCGCGACGGCCAGTACTCCTGGCAGGGCGAGCCGGTCCGCCGCGAGGCGGGCAAGATGGGCAAGTCGCTGAAGAACGCCGTCGCCCCCGACGAGATCGCCGACGAGTACGGCGCGGACACGCTGCGCCTGTACGAGATGGCGATGGGCCCGCTGGACGTCTCCCGTCCCTGGGACACCCGCGCCGTGGTCGGTTCCTACCGGTTCCTGCAGCGCCTGTGGCGCAACGTGGTCTCGGAGGTCACCGGCGAGCTGGTGGTCACCGAGGAGGAGCCGGACGAGGCGACGCTGCGCGCGCTGCACAAGACGATCGACGGCATCCGCGGCGACATGGCGGGCATGCGGTTCAACACGGCGGTGGCCAAGGCCATCGAGCTGAACAACTTCCTGGTGAAGCGCGGCTCCACGCCCCGGTCGGTCGCCGAGCAGATCGTCCTGCTGATCGCCCCGCTGGCGCCGCACATCGCCGAGGAGCTGTGGCGCCGCCTGGGCCACGAGCAGTCGCTGGCCTTCGCGGACTACCCGGTGGCCGACCCGGCGTACGTGGTCGACGAGACCGTCACCTGCGTCGTGCAGATCAAGGGGAAGGTGAAGGCCCGGCTGGAGGTCGCGCCGTCCATCTCGGACGCCGAGCTGGAGACGCTGGCCCTGGCGGACCCCGCCGTGGTCGCCGCCGTCGGCGGTGCCCCGGTGCGCAAGGTCATCGCGCGCGCGCCGAAGCTGGTGAACATCGTCACGGGCTGACGACGCGTCGGCCGACGCACCGTCGGCCCCGCCGGGCCAGTCGCCCCCGTCACGGGGTGGCCGGCCCGGCGCCGTTCCGGCGGGCGGGCGGCGGGTGAAGGTGTTCCGGAGGAACGCGAACAAGGTGGCTCCGTTCTTCGAGGTGATCCGGGGGAGCAGACGTGGGGGAAATCCCTGAGCTCTCCCTGATCTCGGTCGGAAGGGGCGTTCGAGGGCTCCAGTCCGGGGCCGGGCCCGGCTACGGTGGAGATCCGGCGGACGGAGTGGATCGCGGTGGGCGGTCCCGGTCCGGTCACGGGCGGAAGGTGGGCTCCCGATGGAAGCGCTCGGTGTCGTGGTCGCGCTGGTGGCGCTGTTCGGGGTGGCGCTGCTGGTGATGGCGGTGGTCGGAACGGTCAAGGCGGCGAAGGCGGTGGCCGCCAAGGTGGAGCGGCACGGAGCCAACGCCCAGCGGGCGGTGGAGAACGCCACCCTCAAGGCGAAGAGCTTCGCCAAGCCCGGCGAGCAGGGCCGGATCGCCGCCCTGCGGCTCTCCCTGCGCACCGCGCTCGACTCCACCCGCCAGGTCCTGCAGTCCGGCCTCCCGCAGGACGGCCAGCTCGGGGACGCCCTCCAACTGCTGGGCCGCCTCGACTCGCACGCCGCCGAACTCGACGCCGAGCTGCGCTTCCTCGAACGCGAGCCGGCCAACGACCGGATCGCGGCCAAGCTCCCCGAGCTGCGCGAGCGCACCGAGCGGATCACGCACGCCGCGGACTCGCTGCGCTGGGCCGCCCAGGACCGCATGCGCCGCTTCGCCGACGACGAGCTCTCCCGGCTCAGTCAGGAGTGCCAGGACGAAGCCGGAGCGCTCCGGCACTGGACCCCGGCCGAACCCGCCGCCGACCGCGGCTCCGCCTCCGCCGACCGGTCCGCCCCGAGCTCCGCCACGGGTACCGGCAACCAGCGGGCGGCCGCCTCCGCCGACGGCCCCGCCGACCGTCGGAAGGGTCTGGGCCCCGGTCGGCAGAACAGCGCCGAGGAGATCCTCGGACTGGCCGCCGAACCGCTCGCCCGCCTGGCCGAACGACTCCGCAAGCCGAACCCGGCGGGACCCAACCGCCCCTGACCCCGCGTCACGAGGCGATCGCTGTCCGTGCGCAGAGTGGTTACCCGCTCCTGCGGGGGTCAAACCAGCGAAGATCGGGCGCTGTCCTCCCGGCCCCGCTCCGGGTAACCTCCGGCACATGCCCGGCCACCTCGCACTTGTCACGGATTCCACCGCGTACCTGCCCCCGGAGGCGGTCGAGCGGCACCGCATCCACGTGGTGCCGCTCAGCGTCGCGGTGGGTGACGAGGTCTTCGCCGAGGGCATCGAGATCTCCCCGAAGGACGTGGCCGAGGCCCTCCGCTCCAAGCAGCGGGTGACCACCTCGCGACCCAGCCCCGAGACCTTCGCCGCCGCCTACCGGGCCGCCGCCGAGTCGGGCGCGCGCGGCGTCGTCTCGATCCACCTCTCCGCAGAGCTCTCCGGCACCGCGGAGGCCGCCCAGCTGGCCGCCGCCAACGCGCCGATCCCGGTCCGCGTGGTCGACAGCAGGCTGGTCGGCATGGCGCTGGGCAGCAGCGTGCTGGCTGCCGCCGAACTGGCCGACGCCCTGGACGGCGCCCGCGCGGGCGCGGCCGGTGCCGCTTCCGATGCTGTTCCTGGTGGTACCGAGGCGGACCTCGACCAGGTGGTCGAGGCGGCGGTTCGCCGTGCGGCCGGCACCAGCGGCTTCTTCTACGTCGACACCCTGGAGCACCTGCGGCGCGGTGGCCGGATCGGCACCGCGCAGGCGCTCGTCGGCTCCGCGCTCGCGGTGAAGCCCCTGCTCCACCTGGCTGGCGGCCGGATCGAGCCGTTGGAGAAGGTCCGCACCGCCTCCCGGGCGATCGCCCGACTGGAGGAGATCGCCGTCGAGCGCGCAGGGACGCTGCCGGTGGACATCACCGTGCACCACCTGGTCGCCGAACAGCGGGCCGAACCGCTGGCCGAACGGCTCCGGGAACGAGTGCCCGGTCTGAACCGGCTCTACGTCAGCGAAGTGGGAGCCGTCATCGGGGCCCACGTGGGCCCCGGCCTACTGGCCGTAGTGGTGGCTCCGGTCGTCGACCTCACCGGCTGACGGGCCGTCAAACTCACTCGTCCGAGCGACATGAGTTTTCCACAGGGCCGAGTTGTCCACAGGGGTGGAGAAATTTACCGGCACCTCTGCGGGATCGCTCTACTGTCCTCGCCATGAGGACCATCACCACACCCCAGGCCCGCCGACGACAGCTCGCGCTGACCACCCTCTCCCGACTCGACCTGCTGTTCCCACCCGCCTCCGCAGACGGTTCGGACGCCGCCGGTACGGCGGTCGAAAGCCCGCCTCCGGCCCTGCCGCACCCCACGCACGAGGCCGAACCGAACATCGGTCCCGACGATCCGGCGGAGCCTTGCCCTGGCACGTCCGACGACGGTGATTTCGACCCCGATGGGCTCACCCGGCCTGCTGAAGATGCCCGGGGCCTTCCCGCGGCACTCTCCTCACGGCAGATCCTCGCCGGCTACGGGGTACCCGCCCGAGCTGCGGACACCGAAGCGGTCGGGGAAACCGGGCAGGACTTCGACCATCGCCCGCCGTTCACGGTGCCGGAGCGGGACCCGCCCGCCCGCTCACCCGCTGATCGGCTCACCGTACCCGCCGCCGAGCCTTCCCATCGAGACGGCGCGACCGTGCCGGAAGAACGGTCGACCACCGCCGGTACCCCGATGGGCAATCGGGCCGACCCGCGATCGAACCCCGCCCCCTCCTCCGCTGATCCGCCATCAGTTCCGAAACCCGCCACCGTGTCCCCGACCACCCAGCCACGACTCCCGTTGCGCTTCCGCCTCCCCACTGCTCTCGCCTTCGACCGCCGAGCCGTCCTCGGCCTCACCGTCCTGCTCGTGCTCGCCATCGGCTACGCCGTCCAGCACTTCTGGCTGGGGCGCCCGCACCCGGTCGCCGTGCCAGCGATCTCCGTGGCCGAATCCGCCACGAGCCCGACCCTGGAAGGAGCCCGCACCTCCCGTCTCTCCGGACCGCCCCTCGTGATCGACGTCGGGGGCAAGGTCCAGCACCCCGGTCTGCGAACCCTCCCCGCAGGTTCGCGGGTCGCCGACGCCCTGGCCGCCGCAGGGGGCACCCTGCCCGAGACCGACACCAGCCTGCTCAACCTCGCCCGCCCGCTCACCGACGGAGAACAGATCCTCGTGGGTACCGACACCCCGGCCGGCGGAGCCCCCGCAGCTCCGACCGGACCGGTCAGCCTCAACCGCGCCAGCGCCGAACAACTCGACTCCCTGCCCGGCGTCGGGCCCGCCCTGGCCCAACGCATCCTCCAATACCGCCTCACCCACGGCCCGTTCCAGTCCGTCGACGACCTCCGCCACGTCCCCGGCATCGGAGCGCGCAAGTACGAAGACCTCAAAGCACTGCTGACCCTCTGACCTCCTTCTTCTCCCCGCCCCCGCTGTTCCGTCCGACTCGGACCGTTCCGTATCGGCGCGAGAACCTGCCCGACCCGTCGTTCTGGAGGCATCGACCACCAACGCCGAATCACCTCGTGCCGTTCGCGGCTCGCCGCCCGGCCGCGCCCGGCCGCTCGCAACCGACGCTCTGTCAGGGCCTTGCTCCCGGCAAGGCCACCGAACCACCCCCCGCCTGTATCCACCCGCACCACCGGCCAGAGACGAGAGGAGGTGCCGCGTTGTCCGCCACGCCCACGACCGGTCAGGGCCGAACCGACCACCGGCTCCTCCTCCCCGCCTGCACCGCATGGGTGGTGACCGCCACCGTCCTCGGCCTCGACCCGCGCCATCACCCCTCGTTGCTGCTGGCAGCGCTGCTGAGCGCAGCGACCGGCCTCACCCTCCTCGCCGCGAAAGGAACACACGCCGCCACCCACCAACCCTCCACCCACCGACTGGTTGCCGCCGTCCTCCTGACTGCTGCGGCGGCCACGACCACGACCGTCCTCCACACCGCAGACCTGCACCGCGGGCCGCTTCCGGCGCTGGCACGGCCCCCGTCGGCACAGAGCCGGGAAGGCCCCGGAACACCACCGGGAGCCGACCCGTCGCTGGAGGCCACCACCGGCACGGAGACCGAGAATCCTGACCATGAGAATCCCGACCGGGAGAAACCCGAGCACGAGAAACCCGCCAATCCCCGGGTCGCCGTCGAGCTGACCGTCACCCGCGACCCCGAACCGCACGGAGGGCACACCCGGGGCAGCGGCCTGTCCCGGCCGACCCTCACCATTCCCGCCCTCGTCACCCGCGTCCGTCCACCCTCCCTCCCGTCGGACGCGCCGTCCCCGTCCGTTGCCACCCGGACGCCCGTCACCCTGTTCATCCGCTCCCAGGACACCGACCAATGGCGGCAGTTGATCCCTTCGACCAGGATCGCGGTCGAAGTGGAAGTGCTGCCGGAACACCAGGAGACCGGAGCCGGCCGACGCTCCCACACCGACACAGCGGCCCTGCTCGCCCCACAGGGGCAACCCTTCGTCATCGCCCCGCCCAACCTGCCGCAGCGACTCGCGGCCCAACTCCGCAGAGGACTCCGGGACGCATGTGACCACCTGCCATCGGACACCCGGGGGCTGCTCCCGGGGCTCGTGGTGGGCGATGTGTCCAGGCTCCCCGACGACCTGTCGGACGCCTTCCGGGCCACCGACCTGGGCCACCTGGTCGCGGTCAGCGGAGCCAACCTGGCGATCGTCCTCGCGGTCCTGATCGGCGGCACCCCCACCGAGCCCGACGCGCCCGGCCGCGGCGGTCTGGCCCGGATGCTGGGCCTCTCCTTCCGCACGACGGCGCTGATCGGAACAGGTCTCACCCTGGCCTTCGTCACCATCTGCCGACCGGACCCGAGCGTGCTCCGGGCCGCAGCCACCGGACTCCTCGGACTGCTGGCCCTGGCCACCGGCAGACCGCGCCAGGGCGTGCCCGTCCTGGCCGGTGCGGTACTGATCCTGGTCCTGGCCGACCCGTCCCTCGCCCGCTCCTACGGATTCCTGCTCTCGGCGCTGGCCACCGCCGGACTGCTCCTCCTCGGCCCCAGATGGACGGCAGCCCTGCGGGCCCGCCGCTGGCCGCACCACCTGGCCTCGGCGGTCGGCGCCACCGCGGCGGCGCAGGCCTTCTGCTCGCCCGTCACCGTCCTGCTGGCACCGCGGGTCAGCCTGGTCGGGATTCCCTGCAACCTGCTGGCCGAGATCGCCGTCGCCCCCGCCACCCTGCTCGGATTCGGCACCCTGGCCGTCGCCCCGTTCTCGAAGGGCGCCGCCGAGTTCCTGGTGGACCTCGCCGCGCTGCCCGTGGGATGGCTGGTGGTCGTCGCACGACGCGGAGCGGAACTCCCCGGAGCCGAACTCGCCTGGCCGGACGGGCTGTTCGGTTCGGCACTGCTGGTCGTGGTGATCGTGTCGCTGGCCTGGGCGATCCCGTCACGGCGGGCCGGGCAGCGACGGCCGGGGCACCCGCGGACCCGGATGCTGATCGCGCTCGCCGGCGTGATCATCCTGCCACTGGTGCTGCTGCGCCCACCGTCCGTCGTACGGCTGGCGACCGGCTGGCCGGTGGCCGGGTGGCGCCTGGCGATGTGTGACATCGGTCAGGGGGACATGACCGTGCTGCCGGTCGAACCCGGTACCGCCGTGGTGGTGGACGCAGGGCCGGACGCCGGGTCGGCCGACGCCTGCCTGCGAGGCCTCGGGGTGACCAGGGTGCCGCTGCTGATCCTGACGCACTTCCACGCCGACCACGTGGAGGGCGTCCCCGGAGTGCTGCGCGGCCGGTCGGTCGGGGCGATCGAGGTGACCACCTCGGACGAACCGGACGGCGAGCGAACCAGGGTGCTGCGCTGGGCGGAGGCCGGCGGGGTCCCGGTGCTCCGGGCCCGGCGCGGAGAGCAGCGCACGGCATGGGGCCAACTCGCCTGGCAGGTCCTGTGGCCGACCCCGTCCCCGGCCCCCGACGCCTCGGGGCCGAACAACTCCAGCATCGCGCTGCTCGCCACCCTCGGCCCGCCCGCGACCGCTCTGCGGGTGGCGTTGCTCGGAGACCTGGAACCCCCGGCCCAAGCGGCGGTGCTCACCCTCGGAACCCCACCGAGGGCCGGCCTCCCGGGCCGGCCCTGGTCGGCTGACGACAGATCAGAAATGCTGCAGGGAGAGGAACATGGTGCAGTGAAACCGGAGGATGGGGAAGCCCGGAGCGGTCCGGTCCCGCCCCCGGGCATCGGGCGGGTCGACGTGCTCAAGGTGGCCCACCACGGGTCGGCGAACCAGGACTGGTCGCTGATGGCGTCGCTCCGGCCGAGACTCGCACTGGTCTCCTGCGGCGAAGGCAACCCGTACGGGCACCCCGCGCCGCGGACCGTGGCCGGGCTGAAGGCCCTCGGGGCGACGGTGGTCCGTACCGACCTGGTCGGCGACATCGCCGTCCTGGGCGACGCCCGGACCCTGGCGGTGGCCACCCACGTACGCCCCGCCCGCGGTTGAACGCCCGGCACGGCCGCCCGGACAGGGCGGGTGGGTGATGGTCAGTCCTGCTCCCGCCACCCGTCCTGCTCGGTGACGAGCTGGTCCAGCGCCGCCAGCAGTCGTGCGGTCCAGCCGCCGTCCTCGGGGGCCTCCACCACCACCAGCCACTGGGCGTCCTCGGCATCGTCCTCGCCCGCGAGGGCGTCCCGGAGGACCTCCACGTCGCCCAGCGCGGGCCAGCGCGCGTTCAGCTCCTCGGCCACCTCCTCCGCCGCGTCGCGGTCGGGCAGGACGAGCAGTTGGCGGTCATTGTTCTCGATCACGCCATCATTCTGCCGAGCGGGGGCGAGTCGGTCCGGGGCGGGGCGGCGCGGCGCGGGGCAGGTGAGGCCGGGCAGGTGGGGCCGGGCGCGGTGGCACCGGCCGGAGCTGTCGGCGCGGCGTGCGATCCTGGTAGGCGATGGCCAGGAAGAGTGCACCCGACGACCTGCTCGCCCCGCTGACCGTTGCGGTCGGCCAGGAGGAGTTGCTGCTCGACCGCGCGGTCGCCCAGGTGGTGGCCGCAGCCCGCGCGGCGGACCCGGAGACGGACGTCCGGGACCTCGCCCCGGGCACCCTGCAGGCGGGCCAGCTCGCCGAGTTGACCACGCCCTCGCTCTTCGCCGAGCGGAAGGTCATCGTGGTCAGGGCCGCCCAGGACCTTGCGGCCGACGCGGTCAAGGACGTCAAGGCCTACCTGGACGCCCCCGTCGAAGAAGTGATCATGGTGCTGGTGCACGCGGGCGGAGCCAAGGGCAAGGGCCTGCTGGACGCGGCGAAGAAGGCGGGGGCCCGCGAGGTCCAGTGCGCCAAGCTCACCAAGGCGAGCGAGAAACTGGCGTTCATCCGCAACGAGTTCCGCACCATCGGCCGCGCCGCCAGCCCCGAGGCGTGCCAGGCGCTGCTGGACTCGCTCGGCAGCGACCTGCGGGAACTGGCCGCCGCGTGCAGCCAGTTGACGGCGGACGTCGAGGGCCCGATCGACGAGGCGGCGGTCGCCAAGTACTACAGCGGGCGGGCCGAGGCGACGGGTTTCGAAGTGGCAGACCTCGCCGTCACCGGCCGCGCCGCCGAGGCGCTGGAGCGGCTGCGCTGGGCCCTGGCGGTCGGCCAGCCGCCGACCGGCATCACCTACGCCCTCGCCTCCGGCGTCCGCAGCATCGGCCGGCTCGCCGGCGCCGGGCGCAACATGCGGCCGGGCGACCTGGCCCGCGAACTCGGCATGCCCCCCTGGAAGGTGGACCGGGTCCGGCAGCAGATGCGCGGCTGGACGGGCGACGGTGTGGCCGCCGCGCTCACCGCCGTCGCCGAGGCCGACGCCGCGGTCAAGGGCGGCTCCGACGACCCCGCGTACGCGCTGGAACGGGCCGTGGTCGCGGTGGCCCGCGCCTCCAAGGCCGGCCGCCCTTACTAGTACTGGCCGCCCTTACCGGTCATCGGCTGGAAGGCCGGCCCCGGTCACGGCCCCGACGGTTTTCCAGTGCCTATATTTTCCGGTGCCCTGTTTCCCGGCACCCCTCCTGCCGCCCGCACCCGGACCGGCCGGGTGCGGGGCGACAGGCGGGGGTGGGGCGTCACGCGCAGAAGGAGACCTTCACCGCGGCGACGATGGCGACACCGTCCTCGGCGGTCAACTTGACGCTGCCACCGCTGAAGTACTGGGCGGCATTGGTGGCGACGGTGGCCGCCTCCTTGCCCTCCTTGAGCTCCTGGCAGACGCTGCGGGCCGCGCTGACGGCCTTGCCCTGGTCGGAGCCGAGCGCCGGGTTGAGGGCCTTCAGCCCGGCGAGCAGGCCGGCGGTCTGGGCCGCGTTCGGCGACGGGACGCTGCTCGCGGCACCCGGTCCGCCCGGGGCCGTCGGCGCGGCGGACGCATGGGCGCTGGAGCTGGGGGCCGCCGAACTGGGGGCGGGCACGGGCGCGGCGGACGTGGTGCCGGCGGCGCTGCTGCTGGTGCTGGTGGAGGTGCCGGTGTCGTCGTTGCAGGCGGTCAGGGTCAGGAGGGCGGTGGCGGCGGTCAGGCCGGCCGCGAGGAGTCTCAGACGCATGACGCACACGCTTCCACGCCCCCGGCGGCACCGTGGGCGCTGTGACGGCCCTGTGACCGCCGGGGAGTCACCCTGTTGCAAGGCCACAGCGCGGTGCCGGAACGCACACTGCCCGCCCGGGCAACCCGGGCGGGCAGTGGAGGGAGGTCCCGTTGCCGGGCGTTCCCGTGAAGCTGGTTGTACCGCACCCGCGTGGCGAACGCAGGCCGCGTGCGGTACGGGTCGTGCTGCTCGCCGGGCTCCGGGTAGAGGGCCGGGGCTTTCCGGGAGCGGTGGTCGGCGGTAGCGGGTAGAGGGCCGCTGGTCACGCCGTCCGGTTCGGTGCCGGGGCACCGGGTGCACGGCCGGGCCGTGCGAGAAGGACCAGGATCAGGCAGCGGCGCTGACGCGCTTGGTGATCGCCGACTTCTTGTTGGCGGCCTGGTTCTTGTGGATGACGCCCTTGCTCACGGCCTTGTCGAGCGCCTTGGAGGCGGCACGGGCCAGCACGACGGCCTTCTCGGTCTCGCCGGCGGCAGCGGCCTCGCGGGCCTTGCGCAGAGCGGTCTTGAGCGAGGACTTGACGGCCTTGTTGCGCAGGCGCGCCTTCTCGTTGGTCTTGTTGCGCTTGATCTGGGACTTGATGTTCGCCACGAAAGAGCCTCAGTCTGTGTGAATCGTTGCTACGACGGGTTGCACCGGAACGCCGCCCGGACCTGCTGAGAGGGCATGCCGAGGGCTGAGTGCAGCGGCCCACGCTACCAGTGCGGCCCCGGCCCGCCCAAACCGGAGCACCGCGCCCCCGTCGGTCCCGGGTCCGTCCACCGCCCGTCGCGGCCCGGGCCCGACGGCCCGATGTCCCGTCAGGCGGTCAGCAGCGGTTCGCCGTAGTGCTCGACGACCGGGAACGGGTCGTAGTAGCGGTGCAGCAGCTCGCGCCAGCGGCCGTACTCGGCGGAGCGGCGGAAGCCCTCGGTGTGGTCCTCCAGCGCGTCCCAGCCGACCTGGAGCAGGAACCGCGAGGTGCCGCCCTCGTCCAGGCAGCGGCGCAGTTCCAGCGAGCGGAAACCGCGCTGGGCCGCGATCAGCGGGCGGGCCTCGGCGAAGGCGGCGAGGAAGGACTCCTCCTGGCCCGGGCGGACGTCGAGCAGGGCGCTTTCCAAGATCATGCGGAGATCCTTCCGCACACCCGCTCGGGCGGGAAGGCCCGCGGGTCGTTCGGCATGGGAGGATGGACGGAACCATATTGATCGGATCAGAAATCGGACCAAGGTGCCCGCGACCCCCAGCAACGTGCCAGAGCCCAGCCGTACTGACCCGGCGGTGATTCGCAACTTCTGCATCATCGCCCACATCGACCACGGCAAGTCGACGCTCGCCGACCGGATGCTGCAGATCACCGGCGTGGTGGACCCCCGGCAGATGCGCGCCCAGTACCTCGACCGGATGGACATCGAGCGCGAGCGCGGCATCACCATCAAGTCCCAGGCCGTCCGCCTCCCGTGGGCGCCGCGGTCCGGCGAGCACGCGGGTACGACTCACATCCTGAACATGATCGACACCCCCGGCCACGTGGACTTCACGTACGAGGTGTCCCGTTCCCTCGCGGCCTGCGAGGGGACCATCCTGGTCGTCGACGCGGCCCAGGGCATCGAGGCGCAGACCCTCGCCAACCTGTACCTGGCGCTGGAGAACGACCTCACGATCATCCCGGTGCTCAACAAGATCGACCTGCCGGCCGCCCAACCGGAGAAGTACGCCGCCGAGATCGCGCACATCATCGGCTGCGACCCGGCCGACGTGCTGAAGGTCTCCGCGAAGACCGGCCTCGGCGTCGAGGACCTGCTCGACCACGTGGTCGAGAAGATCCCGGCCCCGATCGGCGTCAAGGACGCCCCGGCCCGCGCGATGATCTTCGACTCGGTGTACGACTCCTACCGGGGCGTCGTCACCTACGTGCGAGTGGTGGACGGCCAGCTCACCAAGCGCGAGCGGATCGCCATGATGTCCACCGGCGCCACCCACGAGCTGCTGGAGATCGGCGTCATCTCGCCCGAGCCGAAGGTCGCCGACGGCCTCGGCGTCGGCGAGGTCGGCTACATCATCACCGGTGTGAAGGACGTCCGGCAGTCCAAGGTCGGCGACACCATCACCTCGATGCACAAGGGCGCGACCGAGGCCCTGGGCGGCTACAAGGACCCGCGTCCGATGGTGTTCTCCGGCCTCTACCCGCTGGACGGCTCGGACTACCCGCTGCTCCGCGACGCCCTCGACAAGCTGCGCCTGAACGACGCCGCGCTGGTCTACGAGCCGGAGACCTCGGTCGCGCTCGGCTTCGGCTACCGCTGCGGCTTCCTCGGCCTGCTGCACCTGGAGATCATCCGGGAGCGCCTGGAGCGCGAGTTCAACCTCGACCTGATCTCCACCGCCCCGAACGTGATCTACCGGGTGATCATGGAGGACGGCAGCGAGCACACCGTCACCAACCCGAGCGAGTTCCCGACCGGCAAGATCGCCGAGGTGTACGAGCCGGTCGTGCGCGGCACCATCCTGGCGCCGAACGAGTTCGTCGGCGCGATCATGGAGCTCTGCCAGGCCCGCCGCGGCAATCTGCAGGGCATGGACTACCTCTCCGAGGACCGGGTCGAGCTGCGCTACACGCTGCCGCTCGCCGAGATCGTCTTCGACTTCTTCGACCAGCTGAAGTCCAAGACCCGCGGCTACGCCTCGCTCGACTACGAACCCATCGGCGAGCAGACCGCCCAGTTGGTCAAGGTCGACATCCTGCTGCACGGCGACGCGGTCGACGCGTTCTCCGCGATCGTGCACAAGGACAAGGCCTACAACTACGGCGTGATGATGGCCGGCAAGCTGCAGAAGCTGATCCCGCGCCAGCAGTTCGAGGTGCCGATCCAGGCCGCGATCGGCTCCCGGGTGATCGCCCGCGAGACGGTCCGCGCGATCCGCAAGGACGTCCTCGCCAAGTGCTACGGCGGTGACATCTCGCGCAAGCGCAAGCTGCTGGAGAAGCAGAAGGAGGGCAAGAAGCGGATGAAGATGGTCGGCCGGGTGGAGGTCCCGCAGGAGGCCTTCATCGCCGCGCTGTCGACGGACGCCGAGGCGCCCAAGGAGAAGAAGTAGCTCTCCCCGGCCGCCCGTGAACCGGGCGGCCGCGACGGGCCGGGGTCCCCACCAGGGGGCTCCGGCCCGTCGCCGTTGCGGCCACCGTCCTCGTCGTGGCCGCGGTCGCCGTGCAGGATCACCGGGTCCTCCCGGCCACCGGGCCCTCCCGGCCGCCGACGCCCCGTCAGCGCAGCGACAGCGGCAGGCCCTTGACGATGCCCGCCTTGACCAGTCGCCCGAGCACGCCCGTCACCACCCGCGGCCGGACCGAGTCGTCCGGGTGGATCAGCTGCACCAGCGCCTCGCCCCGCCCGAGGCTGATGCACTGGGTGGCGTACCGGAAGGCGAACGGCTCGGCGGTGCGGCCGGTCAGCAGCTTGGCGACGTAGCGGCCCTGCGGCAGCGCGGTCGCGCAGGCCATCCGCAGCCGACCGATGCCGGGGACCTCGACCGCGGCGGCGTCCCCGACCACGTGCACCTCGGGGTGCGAGAGCGAGCGCAGGTGGCCGTCCACCAGCGCCCGGCCGTCCTCGGCGACGGCCAGCCCGGCCTCCGCCGCCAGCGGGTGCGCCGCCAGCGAGGCCGCCCACACCACCACGTCGGCCGGGATCGCGCCGCCGGCGGTCTCCAGCCCGTCCGCGGTCACCGCGGTGACCGGCCGCTCCTCGTCCACCCGCGCGCCCAGCCGCCCGAGCACCGCCAGCACGTGCGCCCGGCCGCGCTCCGACAGCCAGCCGCCGACCCGGCCCGCCGCGACCAGCCGGACCTGCCAGGCCGGGTACGCCTCGGCGAGCTCGGTGGCCAGCTCGATGCCGGTCGCGCCGCCGCCGACCACCGCGACCGTCCCCGGCGCCGGGGCCCCGGCGATCCGGCGGTGCAGCTCCTCGGCGCGCTCCGCCGAGTACGCGTGCTCGGCCGCGCCCGGCACCGCACCCCAGGCGGTCCGGCTGCCGAGCGCGTACACCAGGGTGTCGTAGGCCAGTCGCCCGCCGTCCTCGGTGACCACCTTCCGGGCGGCCAGGTCGAGTTCGGTGACCCGGGTGGCCAGGTGGGTCACCCGGCGGCCGCGCAGCACGTGGGCGACGTCGGGGCGGGCGACCCGGCGGCCGGCCGCGATCTCGTGCTGGCGGACCCGGTGGTGGAAGCGCTGCTCGGGGGCGATCAGGGTGACCCGGTCCTGGCCGCGGCCGATCCCGGCGGCGGCCGACAGCCCCGCGTAGCCCGCGCCGATCACCACGATGTGCTTGCCGGTCATCTCGTCCTCCTTCGGGACCCCGCCCGGTGGCGGTTCTGGAAGGAGGACAGGGCAGCCCGCGGAAGTGTGACAGTGGCCCGCGTCACACCCTCCGGCCCGGTGCGATCGTCAGCGGCGGGCCGGGGTCGGGGTCGGGTGCGCGGTCGTCTCGACGCTGTGCAGCAGTTCCCGGAGCAGGCCGTTCAGCTCGGCCAGCCGCTGCTCGCCGAGCCGGTCGATGATCCGCTGCTGGACGGCCAGGCCGGCGGCCACCGCCTGGTCGACGGTCTCCCGGCCCCGGTCGGTGAGCGTGATCCGCAGGCCCCGGCGGTCGTTCGGGTCGGGGGAGCGGGTCACCAGGCCGGCCCGCTCCAGCTTGTCCAGCCGACCGGTCATCCCGCCGGTGGTGAGCATCAGCGTCGCCGTCAGCTCGCGCGGCGACAGCGAGAACGGCTCCCCGGCGCGGCGCAGCGTGGCCAGCACGTCGAACTCGCCGCGGCCGATCCCGAACGGCGCGTACGCCTGCTCCATCAGCTCGCCGACCGCCCGGGAGACCCGGTGCACCCGGCCGAACGCAGCCATCGCCTCCGTCCGGTCGGCCAGGTCGGGGCGCTCGTGCCGCCACTGGTCGGCGATCGCGTCGACGGGGTCGTGCGGGGCGCGGCGCGGGTCCACTCGGTCCATCCGGCCAGTCTGGCACAGCGCGGCGGGGCCGCTGGGCGGTCGGTGGGCGGCCGCCGAGAAACCCGGCGTTAAATGACTGGACACTAAGTAGCTTGGCGCTAAGCTATCTTCCATGCGAAACGTAGCCCTCACTGCGCTCGCCCCGCTCGCGTGGGGCTCCACCTACATCGTGACGACCGAACTGCTGCCGCCCGAGCGGCCGTTGCTCACGGCCACGCTGCGCGCCCTGCCCGCCGGGCTGGTCCTGCTGGCCGCGACGCGGAGGCTCCCCACCGGCTCCTGGTGGTGGCGCTCGGCCGTCCTCGGCGCGCTCAACATCGGGGTCTTCTTCGGGCTGGTCTTCGTCGCCGCCTACCGCCTCCCCGGCGGGGTCGCGGCGGTGCTCGGCGCGATACAGCCGCTGCTGGCCGCCGCGCTGGCCGTGCCGCTGCTGGGCGAGCGGTTCGGGCGGCGCTCCCTGGTCGCCGGTGCCGTCGGCGTCCTCGGGGTCTCCCTGGTCGTGCTCCGCGCCACCGTCCGGCTGGACGCGCTCGGCCTCCTCGCCGGTCTGGCCGGCGCCGCGGCGATGGCCGCCGGCACGGTGCTCACCAAGCGCTGGGGTCGCCCGGCCGGGGTCGGTCCGCTGGCCATGACGGGCTGGCAGCTGACGGCCGGCGGCCTGCTCCTGCTGCCGGTCGCCGCCCTGGTCGAGGGTGCTCCGCCGATGCTCAGCGGCACCAATCTGCTCGGGTACGGCTATCTCGCGGTGGCCAACACCGCGCTGGCGTACTGGCTCTGGTTCCGCGGCATCGGCCGGCTCCCCGCCACCTCGGTCGCCTTCCTGGGCCTGCTCAGCCCGGTCTCCGCGGCGGTGATCGGCTGGGCCGCCCTCGGCCAGGCCCTCACCGCGCTCCAACTCCTGGGCATGGCCCTCGCCCTGGGCTCCACCCTGCTCGGCCAGCGTCAGCGGCCGGCCACCCGCACCGTGCTCGCCGCGTCCACCCCGGCAGCCACCCCCGCCCTGGCAGTCACCCCCACCTCGGTAGCTACTCCCACCTCGGTAGCTACTCCCACCTCGGCAGTCACCCCCGCCCCGGCCGCCCCGATACGTCAGGGGGAGGCCCGTGACACGGACCTCCCCCTGGTACGCCGCTGACGCGGCGTCAGTCGACCTCGGCCACCGCCTGGGCGAACTGGGCCTTGTACAGGCGTGCGTAGGCGCCGTCCTTGGCGATCAGCTCGTCGTGGCTGCCCTGCTCGACGATCGAGCCGTTCTCCATCACCAGGATCACGTCGGCGTCCCGGATGGTGGAGAGCCGGTGGGCGATCACGAAACTGGTGCGGCCGGTGCGCAGTTCGGCCATCGCCCGCTGGATCAGCACCTCGGTACGGGTGTCGACGGAGCTGGTGGCCTCGTCGAGCACCAGGATCGAGGGCTGGGCGAGGAAGGCCCGGGCGATGGTGATCAGCTGCTTCTCGCCGGCGCTGACACCGGATCCCTCGTCGTCCAGGACGGTGTCGTAGCCGTCCGGCAGGGTCCGCACGAAGCGGTCGGCGTGCGCGGCCTTCGCGGCGGCGATGACCTGCTCCTTGGTCGCGGACTCGGCGCCGTAGGCGATGTTCTCGGCGATGGTGCCGCCGAAGAGCCAGGTGTCCTGGAGGACCATGCCGATGCCGGAGCGCAGCTCCTCGCGGGACATCGCGGAGATGTCCACGCCGTCGAGGGTGATCCGGCCCCCGCTGACTTCGTAGAAGCGCATCAGGAGGTTGACCATGGTGGTCTTACCGGCACCGGTCGGGCCGACGATGGCCACGGTGTGGCCGGGCTCGACCTTCAGCGACAGGCCCTCGATCAGCGGCTTGTCGGGGGAGTAACGGAAGGAGACGTCCTCGAAGGCGACCCGCCCGCGCAGCTCGGCGGGGCGCTCCGGGTGCAGCGGCTCGGGGGACTGCTCATCGGCGTCGAGCAGTTCGAAGACCCGCTCGGCGGAGGCAACCCCGGACTGCACCAGGTTGGCCATCGAGGCGACCTGGCTCAGCGGCTGGCTGAACTGGCGGGAGTACTGGATGAAGGCCTGCACGTCACCGATGGTCAGCGCACCGCTGGCCACCCGCAGACCGCCGACCACGGCGACCAGCACGTAGTTGATGTTGCCGACCAGCATCATCGCGGGCTGGATGATGCCCGAGATGAACTGCGCCCGGAAGGAGGCCTCGTAGAGAGCCTGATTCTCCCGCTCGAAGAGCTCCGCGGCCTCCTTCTGGCGGCCGAAGACCTTCACCAGGCTGTGCCCGGTGAACATCTCCTCGATGTGGGCGTTCAGCTTGCCGGTGGAGCCCCACTGCTTGATGAACTGCGGCTGGGCCCGCTTGCCGACCTTGGTGGCGACGACCACCGAGACCGGCACCGAGACCAGCGCGATCACCGCCAGCAGCGGAGAGATCCAGAACATCATCGCCAGCACGCCGACGATGGTGAGGAGGGAGTTCACCACCTGGCCCATGGTCTGCTGCATGGACTGGTTGATGTTGTCGATGTCGTTGGTGACCCGGCTGAGCACCTCGCCGCGCGACTGGCGGTCGAAGTAGCTGAGCGGCAGCCGGGACAGCTTCGCCTCGACTTCCTCGCGCAGCCGGAACACCGTCCGGTTGATCGCCAGCGCGGCCAGTCGGCCCTGGAACACGCCGAACACGATCGCGGCCAGGTAGATGCCGAGCACCCAGAGCAGGACGGTGCCGATGGCGTGGAAGTCCATGCCCTGGCCGGGGGTGAAGTCGATGGTGGAGAGCAGGTCCGCCTTGGTGCCCTGGCCCTGGGCGCGCATCCCGTCCAGGACGGCCTGCTTGCTGGGTTCGCCGGCGAAGGCCGGTCCGGTGGCACCGGCGGCGATCAGGTCGGTCGCCTTGCCGAGCACCCGGGGGCCGACCACCTGGCAGCCGACGGCGAGGACGCCGAACCCGAGCACGGTGAACAGCAGCTTGCGTTCGGGGCCGAGCAGGCCGGCCAGGCGCTTCGCGGAGCCGCTGAAGTCCTTGGACTTCTCGGTGCCCTGCGCGCCCATGAACCGGCCGGGGCCGGGGCCGCCGCGTCGGGCCGCAGCCTCCTGGGAGTTGAAGGTGCTCTCCTGCTCGGCGTCGGCGGGTGCGTCGGCGGGTGGGTCGGCCGGTGCGGCGGACTTGGCCAGGTCGGGGCCGGACTGCTCGGGCTGGTCGGGGGTGGTCACGCCGCCTCCTGCTCGGTGAGCTGGGAGAGCACGATCTCCCGGTACGTCGGGTTGTCGGCCATGAGTTCCTGGTGGGTGCCGCTGCCGACGACGGCGCCCTCGTCCAGGACGACGATCCGGTCGGCGTCGCGGATGGTGGAGACCCGCTGGGCGACGATCACCACGGTGGCGTCCCCGGTCTCCCGGGCGAGTGCGGCGCGCAGCCGGGCGTCGGTGGCGTAGTCGAGGGCGGAGAAGGAGTCGTCGAACAGGTAGATCTCGGGCCTGCGGACCAGCGCGCGGGCGATCGCCAGGCGCTGGCGCTGGCCGCCGGAGACATTGGTGCCGCCCTGGGCGATCGGGGCGGCCAGGCCCTCGGGGAACTTCCGCACGAACTCCGCGGCCTGGGCGGTCTCCAGGGCCTGCCAGAGCTCCTCGTCGGTGGCCTCGGGCTTGCCGTAGCGCAGATTGGAGGCGACGGTGCCGGAGAACAGGTACGGCTTCTGCGGGACGAGCCCGATGATCTCGGAGAGCTTGACCGGGTCGAGTTCGCGCACGTCCACGCCGTCGATCAGCACCTCGCCGCCGGTGGCGTCGAAGAGCCGGGGGACGAGGCCGAGCAGGGTGGTCTTGCCGGCGCCGGTGGAGCCGATGACGGCGGTGGTCTCGCCGGGCCGGGCGGTCAGGTCGATGCCGCGTAGCACGGGGACCTCGGCGCCGGGGTAGCGGAAGTCGACGCCGCGCAGCTCCAGGGTGCCGCGGGCGCGCAGTTCGGTGACGGGGTGGAGCGGCGGGACGACGCTGGACTCGGTGTCCAGCACCTCTTGGATGCGCTCGGCGCAGACCTCGGCGCGCGGCACCATCATGAACATGAAGGTGGCCATCATGACGCTCATCAGGATCTGCATCAGGTAGGAGAGGAAGGCGGTGAGCGCGCCGATCTGCATGCCGCCGCTCTGGATGCGGTGCGCGCCGAACCAGAACACGGCGACGCTGGAGATGTTCACGACGCCCATCACGATCGGGAACATCAGCGACATCAGCCGGCCGACCCGCAGCGCGTAGTCGGCGAGCTCGCCGTTGGCGCCGGTGAAGCGGGCCTTCTCGTGGTCGTCCTTGACGAAGGCCCGGATGACCCGGATGCCGGTAATCTGCTCGCGCATGATCCGGTTGACCGTGTCGATCCGGGTCTGCATGCCGCGGAACTGCGGCCGCATCTTGCCGACCAGCACGGTGACCACCGCGCCCAGCGCGGGCACCACGGCGAGCAGCAGGCCGGAGAGCGGCACGTCCTGGTTGAGCGCCATGATGACGCCGCCGACGCACATGATCGGCGCGGCGACCATCAGGGTGAAGGTCATCAGCGCCAGCATCTGCACCTGCTGGACGTCGTTGGTGGTCCGGGTGATCAGCGACGGGGCGCCGAACTGGTTGAGCTCGCGGGCGGAGAAGTCCTGCACCCGGGAGAAGACGGCGCCGCGGATGTCGCGGCCGATGGCCATCGCGGTGCGGGCGCCGTAGTAGACCGCGCCGATCGAGCAGACGGCCTGGGCCAGCGAGACGCCGACCATGACCGCGCCGACCCGGAGGATGTACCCGGTGTCGCCCTTGAGGACGCCGCTGTCGATGATGTCGGCGTTCAGGGTCGGCAGGTAGAGCATGCCGATGGTGGAGACCAGTTGGAGCAGCACCAGCAGCGTGATGTCGCGGGAGTAGGGACCGAGGTGGGCCCGTAGGAGTCTGAAAAGCACCGTGACACTCTCGTCTTCGAAGGGGACGCACGCATCCCAAATTCGGGTACTTGCGGAAAAGCTTCACGCGTTGGACGACCGATGCACTGCCGACCCGGGAGTGTGCCAGCTCACGCCACCCCCTTACGGATCGGCTCCCCACCCCCTAGGCTGCTGATTGCCCTCTTGTTACTCACCGGTTAAGTCGGTCGGTGGCCACCCCCCACGGGCCACCGCTCACCCACTCTCGGTCCACCCGCCCCCGGAGGTCCTCGTTGAGTTCCGCGCAGTCCATGATCGAGCGGCGTCCGCCCTCCGTGGCACACCTGTTGCTCAGCAGGGTAAAGGCCACCCCCAACGCTGAGGCCTACCGGTACCCGGTTCCGGTCGACGAGCAGGCGGCGGACGGCGCCCCGGGCGCGGAGCAGTGGCGTTCGCTGACCTGGGCGCAGGCCGACGCGCGGATCAGGGCGGTGGCGGCGGGCCTGATGTCGCTGGGCATCCTCGCCGAGGACCGGGTGGCGATCGCCTCGGCCACCCGGATCGAGTGGATCCTCGCCGACCTCGGCAACATGTGCGCCGGCGCGGCCACCACCACGGTCTACCCGAGCACCAACGCCGACGAGACGGCGTTCATCCTGGCCAACTCCGGCAGCCGCGCGCTGTTCGCCGAGAACGAGACCCAGCTGCGCAAGGCGGTCGAGCAGAAGCCGGAGCTGCCCGCGCTGGAGTACGTGATCGTCTTCGACGAGGTGTCGGCCGACGCCCCGTCCGCCGACGGCCTGACCGTGCTCACGCTGGCCGAGCTGGAGGAGCGCGGCACCGCGCACCTGGCCGAGCACCCGGACGCGGTGGACAAGGCGATCGACTCCCTCGACAAGGAGCAGCTCGCCACCCTGATCTACACCTCCGGCACCACCGGCCGCCCCAAGGGCGTGCGCCTGGTGCACGACTGCTGGGCCTACGAGGGCGTGGCGCAGGAGGAGAGCGGGCTGCTGCGCCCGGACGACGTGCAGTTCATGTGGCTGCCGCTGTCGCACGTGTTCGGCAAGACGCTGATCTCCGGCCAGATCGCCACCGGCCACGTGATGGCGGTGGACGGCCGGGTGGACCGGATCATCCACAACCTGCCGGTGATCCGGCCGACCCTGATGGCGTCCGCGCCGCGGATCTTCGAGAAGGTCTACAACGGCATCGCGGGCAAGGCCCGGGCCGAGGGCGGCGCCAAGTACAAGATCTTCATGTGGGCGGCCAAGGTGGCCCGCGACTACGCGCACGCCGTCCAGGCCAGCCAGGTCGCCACCGGCCGGGAGAGCGCCCCGCTCGGCCTGCGGTTGCAGCACGGGCTGGCCGACAAGCTGGTGTACACCAAGATCCGGGCGGCGTTCGGCGGCCGGCTGCGCGGCGCGGTGTCGGGCAGCGCGGCGTTGGCGCCGGAGATCGGCTACTTCTTCAAGGGCGCGGGCGTCCCGGTGCTGGAGGGCTACGGCCTGACCGAGACCTCGGCCGGCTCCACGGTCAACCGGGCCGAGGACTTCCGGGTCGGCACGGTCGGCCTGCCGCTGCCCGGCACCGAGGTGCGGATCGCCGAGGACGGCGAGATCCTGCTGCGCGGCCCGGGCGTCATGCGCGGCTACCACGACCTGCCGGAGCAGACCGCCGAGGTGCTGGAGGCCGACGGCTGGTTCCACACCGGCGACATCGGCGAGCTCGGCGAGGGCGGCTACCTGCGGATCACCGACCGCAAGAAGGACATGTTCAAGACCTCGGGCGGCAAGTACGTCGCGCCCAGCGAGGTCGAGGGCAAGTTCAAGGCGATCTGCCCGTTCGTCAGCAACGTCCTGGTGATCGGCAACGGCCGCAACTACTGCACGGCGCTGATCGGCCTGGACGAGGCGGTGATCATGCCGTGGGCGGCCGAGCACGGCCTGGCCGGCAAGTCCTACGCCGAGGTGGTCGCCGACCCGGCCACCGTCGCGCTGATCGACGGCTTCGTGAAGCGCCTCAACGGCGAGCTGCAGCGCTGGCAGACGATCAAGAAGTTCGCGCTGCTCCCGCGCGACCTCGACATCGAGCACGGCGAGCTCACTCCGAGCCTGAAGATCAAGCGCCCGGTGGTGGAGCGCACCTACGCGGACGAGGTCGCCGCGATGTACGCGGGCACCAACGAGGCCTGAGCCCCGCCTGTCCGGTACCGCCCGCCCGGTACGGCCGCCGGCTTTTCGGAGTTCCGCGGGCCGTACCGGACAATGGGCGCATGCCCTCCGCACTCCCCGACGGCGAACCCGTGCCGTCCGACGGTTCGCTGCCCGCCCGCGCCCTGGACGGGCTGGGCGGCCGACCGTTCGGTTTCTACCTGCACGTGCCGTACTGCGCCAGCCGCTGCGGCTACTGCGACTTCAACACCTACACCGCCACCGAGCTGCGCTCCTCCGGCGCCGTCGCCTCGCAGGAGACGTACGCCGACAACGTGGTCGCCGAGATCCGGCTGGCGCGCCGGGTCCTCGGCGACGCCGAGCTGCCGGTCGAGACGGTCTTCCTCGGCGGCGGCACCCCGACCCTGCTGCCCGCCCGCGACCTGGTGCGGATGCTGGCCGCGCTGCGCGAGGAGTTCGGGCTCGCCCCCGGCGCGGAGGTCACCACCGAGGCCAACCCGGAGTCCGTCGACCCGGCGTACCTGGCGGAGCTGCGCGAGGGCGGCTACAACCGGATCTCCTTCGGCATGCAGAGCGCCCGCCCGCACGTGCTCGCCCTGCTCGACCGCCACCACACCCCGGGCCGCCCGGAGGCCTGCGTCGCCGAGGCCCGCGCGGCCGGCTTCGACCACGTCAACCTGGACCTGATCTACGGCACCCCGGGCGAGTCCGACCAGGACTGGCGGGCCTCGCTGGACGCCGCGATCGGCGCCGGCCCGGACCACGTCTCCGCGTACTCGCTGATCGTCGAGGACGGCACCCGGCTCGCCGCCCGGGTCAAGCGCGGCGAACTGCCGATGATCGACGACGACGTGCACGCCGACCGCTACCTGATGGCCGATCAGGCCCTCGCCGCCGCCGGGTACTCCTGGTACGAGGTCTCCAACTGGGCCACCACGCCCGAGGGCCGCTGCCGGCACAACGAGCTGTACTGGACGGGCGCCGACTGGTGGGGCGCCGGACCGGGCGCGCACAGCCACGTCGGCGGGGTGCGCTGGTGGAACGCCAAGCACCCGGCCGCGTACGCGCAGGCCCTCGCCGAGGGCCGCACCCCCGCGCTCGGCCGCGAGGTGCTGGCGGACGAGGACCGCCGGGTCGAGCGCATCCTGCTGGAACTGCGCCTGGCCGAGGGCTGCCCGCTGGACCTGCTCACCGCCGCCGGCCGCGCCGCCGCCGACCGGGCGCTCGCGGACGGCCTGCTGGAGCCCGTACCGTACGCGGCGGGCCGGGCCGCGCTGACCCTGCGCGGTCGGCTGCTGGCGGACGCGGTGGTCCGCGACCTGGTCGACTGACCAGGGGCGCGGGGCGGGGGCGGGCGGTGAAACGGTCCGGTGCGCTGCGGCCAAGTACTCAGTGAAGGAACCCGATCAGGGTTCCCCGACCGAGGAGGGACGCATGCGCACCCGCGAGCCCGAGCGCCGCACAGCGCGCACCGACGGCCGTCCGCCGGACCTGACCACTCCGGAGGGCTTCGGCGCCTTCTACCACCAGCACGTCAACGCCATACTCGACTTCGTCACCCGCCGGGTCAGTGATCCGCACCAGGCCGCCGACCTCACCGCGGACATCTTCGTCGCCGCCCTGGAAGCCGCCGACCGCTACCGCCCCGAGCGCGGCCCCGCGATCGGTTGGCTGTACGGCATCGCCCGGTACGTGATCGCCGGGCACCACCGCGGCGGCGACCGGGAGCGCCGCGCGCTGGGCCGGTTGCAGGGCCGCCGTCTGCTCGGCGAGGAGGACATCCTCGCCCTGGAGGAGCGGATGGACGCCCAGCTCGCCGTCCGCGACCTCGCCGAGCAGCACGCCGGTCTGAGCGCCCCGCTGCGCGCGGTGCTCGACCTGTTGGTGGTGGACTGCCTGACGCACGCCGAGGCCGCCCAGGTCCTGGGCGTCTCGCAGGCCACGATCCGGGTGCGGCTGCACCGGGCCCGCCGCAAGCTCGGCGCCGAACGCCTCCCCGCGCAGAAGGACCTGCCCCGCCCCGGCCCGCTGCTGCCCCGCCGCACCGCCCCCGTCGAACCGATGATCGAGGTGACCCCGTGACCGCTCCCGACCGCACCCCCACCACCCACGGATTCGAGCAGCGACTCGGCGAGCACCTGGTCGCCCTGGCCGCCGAACGCCTGCCCGGGGACGGGCCCGCCCCCCGCCGGAGCGTGCTGCGCCGACCGGTGTTCGCGGCCCTGGCCGTCGGCGCGTCGGCGCTGGCCGCCGCCCTGGTGCTGCCCGCCGCACTGGGTGGCGAGCACGGCGGGAACGCCGCCTACGCCGTCACCCAGGAGGACGACGGCACCATCCTGCTGGAACTGCGCGACCCGGCCGGGCTGGACGGCATGGTGGCCGAGCTGCGCAAGCACGGGGTGAAGGCAGTCGGCCTCGAAACGGCGCACACGCCCGCGGAGTGCCCGCTGCCGGAGCCCAAGGGCGAGGCCGCGACCGCGAACGTCGTGAAGGGGGGCTTCGGGACCGCCCCCGGCACGGTGCGGATCGACCCCGGGGCCGTCCCGGCCGGCCGGACCCTGCTGCTGACCACCTGGCACGGGAACGGCTGGCAGATAGTGTTCAGCGCCCTGGTGGTGGAGCAGGTGCCGACCTGCGTGCCGCCGCTGGTCCACACCGTTCCCGCGGACGCCCCCTTCCCCCCGGACGGGGCGGTCCCGGCACCGTCGGGCAGTGCGGCCCCGTCCCCGGCCGGTACGCCGGTGCCCGCGCAGGGCTGAGCGGCCGTCAGGAGCTGCCCGGCTGGGTGACGAAGTCGATCAACTCCTCGACCCGGCCCAGGAGTTCGGGTTCCAGGTCCTTCCAGCCGTCGACCGAGGCGAGAATGCGCTTCCAGGCGGCGGGGGTGTCCGCCGGCCAGCCCAGGCGGCGGCAGATGCCCTCCTTCCACACCTCGCCGCGCGGCACCTCCGGCCAGGCGGCGAAGCCCAGCCCGGCGGGTTTGACGGCCTGCCAGATGTCGACGTACGGGTGGCCGACGACCAGGACGTGCTCGCCGGTCACCCGTTCGGCGATCCGGTGCTCCTTGGTGCCGGGCAGCAGGTGGTCGACCAGCACGCCGAGCCGGCGGCCCGGGCCGGGGGCGAACTCGGCGACGATCGCGGGCAGGTCGTCCACGCCCTCCAGGTACTCCACCACCACGCCCTCGATCCGCAGGTCGTCGCCCCAGACCCGCTCGACCAGCTCGGCGTCGTGCCGGCCCTCCACGTAGATCCGCGACTCGCGGGCCACCCGGGCCCGCGCCCCCGGCACCGCGACCGACCCCGAGGCGGTCCGCCCGGGCCCGCGCGCCGGGGCGGGACCGGTCGGCCGGACCAGCGTCACCACCCGGCCCTCCAGCAGGAAGCCGCGTGGCACCAGCGGGAACACCCGGTGCTTGCCGAACCGGTCCTCCAGCGTGACGGTGAAGCCCTCGGCCGTCCGCTCGCAGCGCACCACCGCCCCGCAGAAGCCGGTCGCCGCCTCCTCCACCACCAGGTCGCGCTCCGCCGCGACCTCGGGGGCGGGCTGCTGCCGCTTCCACGGCGGGGTCAGATCCGGTCCGTACTCCCTGCTCCGCATGGGTGGCAGTCTACGAAACCGCCGCGCCCGCGCCCGCACCCGGCGGGGCCCGGCGGCCGACGGGTCGACTGACGGGCTGATCGACGGAACAACTGACGGAACAACTGACGGAACGACTGGCGGGTCGGCTGACGGACCGGCAGGCGACGCTCCGTCAGCCCAGGTACGGGGCGGCCGTGGAGAGCACCTCGGCGATCCGCCCGCCCACCGCCGCGCCGTGCGGCAGCGTCCGCACCTCGTCCCCGCCCCACTTCGGGCGCACGCCGCGCACCGCCAGCAGGTGCACCACCCGCAGGGTGCGCAGCGTGTTGGAGATTTCGGCGGGCATCGGCCCGGGCTCGCCGGCCGCGAACACCTCCGCCACCGCGTCCAGCCAGCCGACCGCCGCGTCCTCGGTCAGCTCCGGGCGGGTCAGGGTCAGCGCGAGGGCGAAGCCGAGGCGGTCGTCCTCCATCGAGTCCAGGACGTGGCCGGTCGGGGCGAGCAACCGGGCCGCGCCGAGGTGCAGCAGCGGTACCGGGTCCACGTCCGGGTGCTGCCCGAACGCGGCCAGCAGGTCGGCGCCGTGCGCGACGGCGTGCAACCAGCCCAGCTCGGGGTGGTGGCCGCGCAGGTCGGTCTCGGCGGGGTACCAGCGGGCGAAGGCGTCGACCCACCCCGGCCGCAGGGCGCCGGCCGCCACGAGACGGGCCAGCACCAGCGGGGCGAAGGTCCGGGCCTGGATCTCCGGGTCGGCGAACCGCTCCGCCATCGCGTCACCGAGCGCCAGCCGGCGCTCCTCCGGGAGGACAGGCGCCCAGCCGGCCAGCCGCGGGTAGGCGCGCTCGTCGCGCTCCACCGGGTCGGGCGAGCGCAGCGCCGCGACGACGGCGGCCAGTTCGGCGTCGGACGGGTCACGGTCGGGCAGCGCGGTCCAGTCGATCACGACCGGCCACCCTAGGGGCCCGCCCGTGCGACCACCAGCGAATAACCCGCGGGGCGGAGGAAGGACGTTGCGGCGGGGAAGGCGGGAGGGGCCGGGAACCGGAGGGGGCTGGGCGGAGAAGGAAGGGGGGAGGGGACGGGAACCGGAGGGAGGGGGCGCGGGCCGGGCGGGAGGAAGGACCGGGCCGGGGGAGAGGAGGGGCGCGGGGTCAGGTGAGACCCGGGGCGCCCCAGACCGGGAACCAGCGGGAGAGGTCCGGTTCGATCCGCAGGTCGTTGCCGAGCATCGCCTTGACCTGGAGCTCCAGGGCGTTGTCGCGCTTCTCGCCGCCGCCCGCGACCGGCGCGAACGGGTAGAAGGTGCCGCGCTTGTAGAGGTAGACCAGGGCCAGCGCCCGGCCGCCGGGGTCGCGGAAGCCGACCAGGGAGCAGAGCAGTTGCGGGCCGAACCCGTTGGCCTCCAGCTCGCTGTTGACGGCGTGCAGGTCGTTCACCAGGTCGGGGAGTTCGTCGGGGGTGTGCCGGGCCAGCAGCCAGGAGTACCCGTAGGCGTCGCGGGAGGCTTCGACGGGGGTGCCGCCGCGGCCGGTGTCGGCGTCCAGCAGGGCCCGGACCTGGGACTGCACCTCGGCGAAGGCGGCGCCCTCGACGGCGGCGAAGCAGACCGAGCCGAGCCCGGTCGGGGTGAACCCGGCGGCGGCCTGCAGGGTCAGCGCGGCCGAGGGGACGCCGAACAGCTGGTCGAGGTCGGGCTTCACCGGCTTGGTCCGGCCGAACAGCGCGTCCAGGAATCCCACGGGGCAAGGCTCCTCACGGATCGTTGACGGGAAAGGGAGGGGGAACGGTCACTGTCCGAGTTCGCCGGAGATCTTCGCCAGCTGCGCCAGCCGCTGCTCCAGCGACGGGTGGGTGGAGAACAGCTGCGCGGCGGCCTCCTTGGCGCTCAGCGCGGGCGCGAAGTAGAAGGCGTTGTAGGGCTGGGCCTGCCGCAGGTCCTTGGTCGGGATGGCGCCGATCTGCCCGGTGACCTTGGTGAGTGCCGAGGCCAGCGCGGAGGGGCGGCCGGTGAGCTGGGCGGCGGCCCGGTCGGCGGCGAGTTCGCGGTAGCGGGACAGCAGCCGGGTGAGCAGGAAGCTGATCGCGTACACCACCATCGACACCAGCGGGATCAGGATCATCGCGATCGCCGCGTTCTGGTCGTTGTTGTTGCGGTTGTTGCCGCCCATCATGCCGCCGTACAGGGCGATCCTGGTGATCGCGCCGGCCAGCACGCCGAGGAAGCCGGCCACCGTCATCACCGCGACGTCCCGGTGCGCGACGTGCGAGAGCTCGTGGGCGAGGACGCCCTCCAGCTCCTCCGGCTCCAGCCGGCGCAGCAGGCCGGTGGTCACGCAGATCACCGCGTTCTGCGGGTTGCGGCCGGTGGCGAAGGCGTTCGGCATGTCGTTGTCGGCGACCGCGACCCGGGGCTTGGGCATGTCGGCGAGCGCGCACAGCCGGTCGACGGCGCCGTGCAGCTCGGGGTACTGCTCGGGCGAGACCTGGTGGGCGCCCATCGCCCGCTCGGTGATCTTGTCGGAGAACCAGAACTGGGCGACGAACAGGCCGCCGGAGATCAGCACCACCAGCGGCCAGGCGCCGCGCAGCAGCACGATCAGCAGGCCGGTGAAGCCCACGTAGACCAGGCCGATCAGGAACATGGTCACGACCATCCGGCCGGTCAGTCCGCGGTCGGGGGCGAACCGGGAGTGCTGTGCCGCCATCGCTGCGCCTCCTCTGCCTGGCCGGGCCGCGCCGCCGCTGCCCCGCTCGCCTTCGATGCTGCCACCGGGCGGGGCCGCGGGCACCATGCGAAACGGGGGGAATCGGGGGGAATCCGACACGCGCGGGGCGGGGGGCGGTTTTCGGACGAGGATCACGTGGGCGGACCGTTCCTGCCGTCAGGCCCGGGCCGTACACTGGCACGTACGGTTCTGGCACTCTGCCCAGTTGAGTGCCAGGCGGGGGCGGTGAGCCCCCGGAGACCGGAACGACCGCAGCAAGCGGACCGACCAGACCGACGGACGACGACGGAGGTGCCCGACCGTGCAGGACGACGGCAAGCCCGACGGCAAGCCCGACGGCCGTCTGATCGAGACCCGCCCGTCCGTGCGTCCGCTGGACGAGCGGCGGCTGGCGGTGCTCCGCGCGATCGTCCAGGACTACGTGGGCACCGAGGAGCCGGTCGGCTCCAAGGCGCTGGTGGAGCGGCACAACCTGGGCGTCTCCCCGGCCACCGTCCGCAACGACATGTCCGCGCTGGAGGAGGAGGGGTACATCCACCAGCCGCACACCAGCGCGGGCCGGATCCCCACCGACAAGGGCTACCGCCTGTTCGTCGACCGCCTCGCCGAGGTCAAGCCGATGACGCCCCCGGAACGCCGGGCGATCCGGCACTTCCTGGAGGGCGCGGTCGACCTGGACGACGTGGTGGCCCGCACGGTGCGGCTGCTCGCGCAGCTGACCCGGCAGGTCGCGGTGGTCCAGTACCCGTCGCTGACCCGCTCCACGGTCCGGCACATCGAACTGGTGTCGCTCACCCCGACCAAGCTGATGCTGGTGCTGATCACCAACACCGGCCGGGTCGAGCAGCGGATGGTCGACTGCCCGGGCCAGGTCGGCGAGGCCCTGCTGGGAGACCTGCGGGCCAGGCTGAACGGCATGGCGGGCGGCTGCCGGCTGCCCGAGGTGCCGACCGTCCTGGAGGACCTGCCGGCCGGTTTCGAGCCGGCCGAGCGGTCGATCGTCAGCACCGTGCTGAGCGTGCTGTTCGAGGCGCTGGCCGAACAGAGCGAGGAGCGGATCATGCTGGCGGGCACCGCCAACCTGACCCGCTTCGGCCACGACTTCCCGCTGACCATCCGTCCGGTGCTGGAGGCGCTGGAGGAGCAGGTGGTGCTGCTGCGCCTGCTGGGTGAGACGGCGGACTCCGCGATGACGGTCCGGATCGGCCACGAGAACGCCTACGAGGGCCTGAATTCCACGTCGGTGGTCTCGGTCGGTTACGGTTCGGGCGATCAGAGCGTGGCGAAGCTGGGAGTGATCGGTCCGACCAGGATGGATTACCCGGGCACAATGGGGGCGGTGCGCGCGGTGGCACGGTACGTCGGCCAGATCCTGGCCGAGTCATAGCTGCTCGGGACGGCAAGGTCTGTGTGGGACACTCGCGCAGAGCCATCGCAGAGCACTTCTAGAGGCGGAACAAACCGGAGCATTTGGTGGCCACGGACTACTACGCGGTACTCGGCGTCCGACGCGACGCGGGGCAGGACGAGATCAAGAAGGCGTTCCGACGCCTTGCCCGTGAACTGCACCCGGACGTCAACCCGGACCCGAAGACGCAGGAGCGGTTCAAGGAGATCAACGCCGCCTACGAGGTGCTCTCCGATCCGCAGAAGCGTCAGGTCTACGACCTCGGCGGCGACCCGCTGTCGCCCGGCGGCGGGGCGGGCGGGTTCGGCGCGGGCGCGGCCGGGTTCGGCTTCTCCGACATCATGGACGCCTTCTTCGGCGCCGCGACGGGCCAGCGCGGCCCGCGCTCGCGGACCCGCCGCGGCCAGGACGCCATGATCCGGCTGGAGATCACCCTGGAGGAGGCCGCGTTCGGCACCACCAAGGAGCTCCAGGTCGACACCGCCGTCACCTGCACCACCTGCAACGGCGAGGGCGCGGCCCCCGGCACCTCCGCCCAGACCTGCGACATGTGCCGCGGCAAGGGCGAGGTCTCCCAGGTCACCCGGTCCTTCCTGGGCCAGGTCATGACCTCCCGCCCCTGCCCGCAGTGCCAGGGCTTCGGCACCGTGGTCCCGACCCCGTGCCCGGAGTGCGCCGGCGACGGCCGGGTCCGGGCCCGCCGCACCCTGACGGTCAAGATCCCGGCCGGCGTCGACAACGGCACCCGGATCCAGCTGGCGGGCGAGGGCGAGGTCGGCCCCGGCGGCGGCCCCGCCGGCGACCTGTACGTGGAGATCGCCGAGACCAGCCACCCGACCTTCCAGCGCCGCGGCGACGACCTGCACTGCACCGTCACCATCCCGATGACCGCCGCGTCGCTCGGCACCCAGGTGCCGCTGCAGACCCTGGACGGCCTGGAGGAGGTCGACATCCGGCCCGGCACCCAGTCCGGCCAGTCGATCCCGCTGCACGGCCGCGGCATCACGCACCTGCGCGGCGGCGGCCGGGGCGACCTGATAGTGCACGTCGAGGTGCAGACGCCCACCAAGCTCGACCCCGAGCAGGAGGAGCTGCTGCGGCGGCTCGCCGTGCTGCGCGGGGAGGAGCGGCCGTCCGGGCAGTTCGCGCCCGGCCAGCAGGGCCTGTTCTCCCGGCTGAAGGACGCCTTCAACGGGCGCTGACGCCCGTTCCGGGGCCGGGGGGGGGGGGGGGGGCGCCCCCCCCCCCCCCCCCCCCCCCCCCGGGGGCGGGGCCCCCCCCCCGGGGGGCCGCGCGGCCCCCCCCCCCCCCCCC
>NZ_JBIUTD010000023.1:73758-121494 GCF_044741705.1 Kitasatospora sp. NPDC088134
TTGGGCGGCGCGCGCCCTCGGCGGGTCCCTCGGCGTCGTTCCGGCCCACCATGGGGGGGGGGGGGGGGGGGGGGGGGGGGGGGGGGGGGGGGGGCCCCCCCCCCCCCCCCCCCCCGGCCCGTTCCCGTTTCCGTTCCCCGCCGCGGCGGGCCCGGCGGCCGCCCGCCGGAGCCCCGCCGCGCCCCCGTCGAGAGGGTTGCCGTACCGATGACCGCACCGGTGTTCGTCGTCGAGGACCTGGCGGGCGCCGCCCCCGGCGCCACCGTCCGCCTCGACGGCCCCGAGGGGCGGCACGCCGCCGCCGTCAAGCGCCTGGAGCCCGGCGAGGCCGTCACCCTCACCGACGGCCGGGGCCGCGGCGCGGACGGCACCGTCGCCGCCGTGCACGGCAAGGACGCGCTGGACGTGCTGGTCGCCGCCGTCCGGGAGGAGCCGGAGCCGGTGCCGCGGATCACCGTGGTGCAGGCGCTGCCCAAGGGCGACCGGGGCGAGCTCGCGGTCGAGACGATGACCGAGGCCGGCGTCGACGCGATCGTGCCCTGGGCTGCCTCCCGCTGCATCACCCAGTGGAAGGGCGAGCGCGGCGCCAAGGCGCTCGCCAAGTGGCGGTCCACCGCGCGGGAGGCCGGCAAGCAGTCCCGGCGGCTGCGCTTCCCCGAGGTCCACGACCCGGTGACGACCCGTCAACTGCTGCCGCTGCTGGCCGCCGCCGAGTTCGCCGCCGTGCTGCACGAGGAGGGCGCCCGGCCGCTGGCCGGTGCCGACCTGCCCGCCGCGGGCGGCATCGTACTGGTGGTCGGCCCCGAGGGCGGCGTCTCCCCGGAGGAGATCGCCGCCTTCGCCGAGGCCGGGGCCGCCCCGCACCGGCTCGGCAGCTCGGTGCTGCGCACCTCCACGGCGGGCGTCGCCGCGACCGCGCTGCTGCTCGGCCGCACCGGCCGCTGGGGCTGACCACCGGCGCCCCGGCGCGCGTCCCGTCCACCCGGAATCCCCGGCCGCGCGGCGGTCGCGCCGCCTAGGGTGGCAGGATGACGGACTCGACGCGCGGCTATCTGCGCCACCCCCATCTGCACGGCGATCTCGTGGCGTTCGCCGCCGAGGACGACGTCTGGCTGGCACCCCTGGCGGGCGGCCGGGCCTGGCGGCTGACGGCCGACCGGGCGCCGGTCGGGTCGCTGCGCTTCTCGCCGGACGGGCGGACGCTGGCCTGGACCTCGACCCGGGACGGCGCGCCCGAGGTGCACGTCGCCCCGGTCGAGGGCGGCCCGGCCCGGCGGCTGACGTACTGGGGCAGCCCGTACACGGCGCTGGCGGGCTGGACCGCCGACGGGCGGCCGGTCGCGGTCAGCGCCGCCGGCCAGGCCACCACCCGCCGGACCTGGGCGTTCGCCGTGCCGCTGGACGGCGGGGAGCCGGTCCGGCTGCCGTACGGCCCGATCGGGTCACTGGCCTTCGAGCCCGTCCCGGAGGGCGCCGTCGGCGGCCGGGTGCTGCTCGGGACGGCGAACCGGGACGCCGCGCACTGGAAGCGCTACCGCGGCGGCCGGGCCGGGAAGCTGTGGATCGGCGCGGCCGGGTTCGAGCGCCTGCACGCCGAGCTGGACGGGCAGTTGGAGTGCCCGATGTGGGTCGGCGACCGGGTCGCCTTCCTGTCCGACCACGAGGGCGTCGGCCGGCTCTGGTCCAGCCTCCCCGACGGCTCCGACCTGCGGGCGCACGGCCCCGCCGACACCGCCTTCTACGCCCGGCAGGCGTCCACCGACGGCACCCGGGTGATCTGGCAGAGCGCCGGCGAGCTGTGGCTGCTGGACGACCTGGACGGTGCCGCGCCGCGCCGCCTCGACGTCGGCCCGGCCGGCCCGCGCACCGGCCGCCGGCCCCACCCGACGCCCGCCGCCGGGCAGGTCGAGACCGCCGCCCCCGACCGCACCGGCCGGGCCGCCGCCGTGGTGGTGCGCGGCACCGTGCACTGGGTCACCCACCGCGAGGGCCCGGCCCGGGTGTTGGACGAGACGCCCGGGGCGCGCGGCCGGACGGTCCGGGTGGTGCCCGGCGAGGACGGCGCGCAGGGCGCGGTCTGGGTCACCGACGCGGCCGGCGACGACGCGATCGAGTACGCCCCCGCGGTGCTCGGCGCCGAGCGCCGCCGCCTGGCGGCCGGGCAGCTCGGCCGGGTCCGCGAGCTGGTGGTCTCGCCGGACGGCCGGCAGCTCGCGGTGGCCTCGCACGACGGCCGGGTGCTGCTGGTGGCGCTCGGTGACGGCGCGGTCAACGAGCTGGCGCACAGCGGCGACGGCGAGGTCTCCGGGCTGGTGTTCAGCCCCGACTCGGCCTGGCTGGCCTGGTCGCACCCGGTGTTCGGCCCCTGGTCGCTGCGCCAGATCAAGCTCGCCGACCTGACCTCACGGACCGTCGGCGACGCCACCCCGCAGCGCTTCCACGACTACTCGCCGGCCTTCACCGCCGACGGCAAGCACCTGGCCTTCCTGTCGGTGCGCACCTTCGACCCGGTCTACGACCAGCACGCCTTCGACCTGTCCTTCCCCGGCGGCACCCGCCCGTTCCTGCTGACGCTGGCCGCCGACACCCCGTCGCCGTTCGGCCCGCAGCGGGCCGGGCGGCCGGCCGGCGGCGAGGAGGACGAGGCCAAGGACGGCGACAAGGGCGAGTCCGCGCCCACCACCCGGGTCGACCTGGAGGGCCTGGCCGACCGGATCGTGCCGTTCCCGGTCGAGGCCGGCCGGTTCGGCGAGCTGCACGCCGCCAAGGACGCCGTGCTGTGGACCAGGCTCCCGTTCTCCGGCGAACTCGGCGACACCGCCGCCTCGTTGGACGACGAGCCGGCCCGCACCGGGCTGGAGCGCTACGACCTGAAGAAGCGCCGGGCGGAGGAACTGCTCTCCGGCGTCGACACGTTCCACGTCTCCGGCGACGGCACCCGGCTGGCCGTGCTGGACGGCGGCACCCTGCGGATCGTGCCGTCCGAGCAGCGGGCCGGCGAGGACGAGGTCACCGACGTCGACCTGGACCGGGTCCGGGTCACCGTCGACCCGGCCGCCGAGTGGCGGCAGATGTTCGACGAGAACGGCCGCCTGATGCGCGACAACTTCTGGCGCGCCGACCTCGGCGGCGTCGACTGGGCGGGCGTGCTGGCGCGCTACCGGCCGCTGGTCGACCGGCTCGGCAGCCACTCCGACCTGGTCGACCTGCTCTGGGAGACGGTCGGCGAGCTCGGCACCTCGCACGCCTACGTCATCCCGCCCGGGCGCGGCACCGAGGCCGCCCGCCGGCAGGGCCTGCTCGGCGCCGACCTGGTCCGGGACGGCGAGGTGTGGCGGGTGGCCCGGGTGCTGCCCGGCGAGTCCTCCGACCCGCGGGCCCGCTCCCCGCTGGCCGCGCCAGGCGTGGCGATCCGCCCCGGCGACGCGATCCTCGCCGTCGACGGCCGCCCCGTCGACCCCGTCACCGGCCCCGCCCCGCTGCTGGCCGGCACCGCCGACCAGCCGGTCGAACTCACCGTCGGCGGCCGGGACGGCGGCGAGCGCCACCCCGTGGTCGTCCCGCTCGACGACGAGGAGGCGCTGCGCTACCACGACTGGGTGGCCGGGCGGCGGGCCGCCGTCCGCGAGCTGTCCGGCGGCCGGCTCGGCTACCTGCACGTCCCCGACATGCAGAGCGCCGGCTGGGCGCAGCTCCACCGCGACCTGCGGGTGGAGATGGCGCGCGAGGGCCTGGTGGTCGACCTGCGGGAGAACCGCGGCGGCCACACCTCGCAGCTGATCATCGAGAAGCTGTCGCGCCGGATCGTCGGCTGGGACCGCGGCCGCGACCTGGCCAACCCCGAGCCCTACCCCGGCGACGCCCCGCGCGGCCCCGTGGTCGCGCTCGCCAACGAGGCCTCCGGCTCCGACGGCGACATCGTCAACGCCGCGATCCGGGCCCTCGGCATCGGCCCGGTCGTCGGCACCCGCACCTGGGGCGGCGTCATCGGCATCGACAGCAAGTACGCGCTGGTCGACGGCACCGCCGTCACCCAGCCCAAGTACGCCTTCTGGCTGGAGGGTTACGGCTGGGGCGTGGAGAACCACGGCGTCGACCCGGACGTCGAGGTGCCGATCCCGCCGCAGGACTGGGCGGCCGGCCGCGACCCGCAGCTGGAGACCGCCGTCCGGCTCGCCCTGGAGTCGCTGGAGCGCACCCCCGCCAAGACCCCGCCGCCGCTCGACTGACCCGGCGCCGGGTCGCCGGGTCCGCCGCCGCCCGGCTCACCCGGCGTCAGGAACCGTTCGCCGCCGGAGAACCGGCCCCTGTCAAGAGGGCCGGTTCTCCGGACTCCCTGTTGACTGCGTCCCGTCACCGCTAGGGTGCCCGCAGTGACCGAGCGGCGAGGGGGCGACGTTGGCAGCACCGGACTTCGACGTGGACCACGAGGCGCTGGAGGAGTGCGCGAAGCGGCTCGACCGGGCCGGGGAGGACCTGGAGGCGGTGGCCGGCCGGTTCCGGGAGGCGCCGCACTTCGACCGGGACTACTTCGGCGACTACGGCGTCCCGGAGGCGGCCGCCGGGTTCTTCGCCCGCTGGCAGGACGAGCGCCGGCTCGACATCGAGGCGTTGCGCGAACTCGCCGGGAAGGTCCGGCAGAGCGCCGCCAACTACCGGGACACCGACGCGGCGGTGGCCGCCGCGGTCGGCGGCCGGCCGGGGTGAACCGCGCCCGGGGGACGGTCGGAGCCGGCTGAAGGGGAGTCAGCAGCATGTCAACACAGCGCGAACGGGTCGAGGCGCTCGGCCGCACCATCGACAGCGCGCACGGGATGTGGGGCGCCGGTGACCTGCGGGACGCCGTCGACGCGGCGATCCGGCAGCCCGGGCCGTGGGGCGTCCCCGGCGCGATCGGCTCGCTCGCCGAGGACTTCGGCTGGGCGGCCGGCCAGGTCGACCGGGTCCAGGCCGAGGTGGCGGGCGTCGCCCGGGGCGGCCTCCCGGCCTCCTGGACCGGCCGGGTCGGCGAGGCGGCCGCCGAGGCCGTCACCGCCGCCGCCCACGACCTGACCCGGACCGTCGAGGCGCACACCCGGGCCGCCCGGGTGCTCGCCGACCTCTGCGACACCCTGGCCGAGGCCCAGGCCACCCACGCCCGGGCCGGCGGCCCGCTGCGGCACGCAGCCGACCTGCTGCACGAGATCACCGGCTGGGGCGGCGTGCCGGACCCGCTCGAATGGGACGACGACAAGATGCACGAGGCCCAGGCCGAGGCCAGGTACGCCATCGGCCTGATGCTGAACGCCGCCGTCCGCGCCGAGGAGGCCGGCCACCGGGCCGCCACCGAGCTCAACCAGCTGGCCGCCCGGGCCGAGGCCGCCCGGATGACCGGCGGTGGCCTGAGCGCCGCCGACCGGCTGGTCCTCACCGACCCCGCCGCGCTCGGCGACCGCAACCGCATCCTCAGTGCCGACGACGCCGAACGGGCCGGCCGCTTCCTGGACCGGATGGACCCCGCCGACCGGGACCGGACCACCGCCCTGCTCGCCGCGGCGGCCTCCCCCACCGAGCGCGCCTACCTGACGAAGGCCCTGGCGGCCGGGCACACCGCGGACGAACTCGCCGCCTTCGACGGGCAGATCCACGGCCGCACCCCGGCCTGGCTGGACTACCACCTGCGGCCGCTGCGGCTGGACTCCGCCGACCCGCGGACCGGGGTGGAACACCGGCAGACGGTCAGCTACCTGGGCGTCAAATGGGACCAAGGCCCCGACACCTGCGTGGCGTCCTCGACCGTGATGGCCCGGGTCGCCGCCGATCCGGTCTACGCCCTGGGGCTCACCACCGGCGGCCACCCCGACGACCAGAAGTACGACAATCCGAAGGCGTTCGCCGACCGACTGCGGGCCGAGCAGAACCGGGTCTACGACGGCGGGCGCGAGTGGTACAACCACCTGCCGCTGATCGACCCCGGCGGCATGACCAACAGCGAGTCGGTCGACGTGATGAACCAGGAGGTCGGCACCCCGACCGGGGCCGACTACCGCAACGTCGCCCTCGACGACGGGAACGCCCGGCGGGACGTCCTGGTCGAGGTGGAGAAGGCCGTGGACGAGGGCAAACCCGTCCCGGTGAGCATCCGGGGCGAGGGCCAGGGCCACCAACTCATGATCATCGGACACAGCGGCGACAAGCTCCAGGTCTACAACCCGTGGGGCTACACCACCTGGGTCGGCGAGGACGACTTCGTCCACGACCGGATGGACTCCGCCCTGACCGGGCCGCCCCGGATGAACACCGCCGTCAGCGTCCGCCTCCCGAAGTGAGCACCGTGATGACCGCCCCCGACACGTACCGGACCGACGCCGAGCTCGCGGCCCTGGACGTCGCCGTCCTGCTGCGCTTCGGTCTGCCCCGGCCCGGCCCGCACCGTCGCGGCCTGTTCGGCGAGGGCGCGGTGGCCGCCGCGCTCCGGGCCGAGGCGTGCGGAACGGTGCCGCACGCCGTCGCCTACCTGGCCGAGGTGGTCCGCGCGGCGGGCCTCCGGGCGGCCGCCGAACTGCCGGAGCCGCTGGCCGGGCCGGACGCGGCCGCACTGGCCCGGGAGTGGCTGGAGACGGCCCGCTCGGTGCTCGACCCCGGGGACCTCGACGCCGGGGAACTGGTGGCGGACTGGCTCGACGCCGTCGCGCTGGTGCTCGGCGTCCGGCGGGCGGCGCGCCGCGGATGAAGAAGCGACGGATCCTGCTGGTCCTGGTGCTGCTGCCGCTGCTGACCGCACCGGTCCACCAGAAGGGACGGCTGGCGCACGGGCGGGTGTTCCCGAAGAGCGTGACGGAGATCGAGGTCCGGCCGGGTGAACTGTTCTCGCTGTACTGGCGGCTGGGCGTGGTGCCGGGGATGGACCACCGGCCGGTGCAGCCGCTGGCGGACCCGGGCGTGCTGGCCTACGTGGGGGCGGACCCGATCCCCGGCGACCCGGAGTACCTGGGCGACGGCGGCGAGCTGTACCTGGTGTTCAAGTCCAGGGGCCGCGGCACCACCGAGCTGACGGTCGTCAACTGCGCCTGGTGCGACGGCGACATCAGGGACAGCTACGGCGAACGCGACACCTACCGGATCACGGTGCGCTGATCCCTGTAGGGTCGTGCCACCAGTGACGGGCGTTCGGGCGGAGGGAGCACGGAAGATGGCCGGCGAGGCACAGGCGGACTGTGTGTTCTGCAGGATCGTGGCGGGGGAGATCCCGGCGACGGTGGTCCGGAAGTCCGAGCGCACGCTGACCTTCCGGGACATCAACCCGCAGGCCCCCACCCACCTGCTGGTGATCCCGCGGGTGCACTACCCGAACGCGGCCGAACTGGCCGCCGCCGAGCCGGAGATCGCGGCGGAGCTGCTGGTCGAGGCGGGGGAGGCGGCGCGCGGCGAGGGCCTGGCGGCGTACCGGCTGATCTTCAACACCGGGGCGGACGCCGGGCAGACGGTGTTCCACGCGCACGTGCACGTGCTGGGCGGCGAGCCGCTCACCGAGGGGCTGGTCTGACCGTTGTCGCAGCGTGAACTCGTCGTCCTGGGCACGGCCAGTCAGGTGCCGACCCGGCACCGGAACCACAACGGGTACCTGTTGCGCTGGGACGGCGAGGGGCTGCTGTTCGACCCCGGGGAGGGCACGCAGCGGCAGATGCTGCACGCGGGGGTGAGCGCCACCGGGATCACCCGGATCGCGGTGTCGCACTTCCACGGGGACCACTGCCTGGGCCTGCCGGGCGTGGTGCAGCGGATCAACCTGGACCGGGTCCCGCACCCGGTGGACGCCTACTACCCGGCGTCCGGGCAGGTGTTCTTCGACCGGCTGCGGCACGCCTCCGCGTACCACGGGAGCGCCGAGATCCGGGAGCGGCCGATCGCCGGGGACGGCCCGCTGCCGGCGCCGGGCGCGCCGTTCGCGCTGGCGGCGGCCCGGCTGTCGCACCCGGTGGAGTCGTTCGGCTACCGGCTGACCGAGCCGGACGGCTTCCGGCTGCGCCCGGAGCGGCTGCGCGAACTCGGGGTGCGCGGACCGGCGGTGGGGCGGCTGCAGCGCGAGGGCCGGATCGAGGTGGACGGGCGGACGGTGACCCTCGCCGAGGTCGGGGAGACCCGGCCGGGGCAGCGCTTCGCGTTCGTGATGGACACCCGGCTCTGCCCGGGCGTGCTCGAACTCGCCGACGGTGCCGACCTGTTGGTGATCGAGGCGACCTTCCTGGAGGCGGACGCGCAGCTCGCCGAGGAGCACGGCCACCTGACCGCCGGCCAGGCCGCCCGGGTGGCCGCCGAGGCGGGCGTCCGGCGGCTGGTGCTGACCCACTTCTCGCAGCGCTACCCGGACCTGGCGGGCCACCGGGCGGAGGCGGAGAAGTACTTCGACGGCGAGGTCGTGGTCGCCGAGGACCTGGCCAGGGTCCCCGTCCCGGCGCGCCGGTGACCCGCCCGGTGGGCCGCCGGGCGGGTCGGCGGGCGGCGGCGGGCGCACGGACGTGCGGAAAACCGTTCGCGCATCGGGCCGCCGGGGCCCACCATCGAAGCCGCCGCGCCGCTCCGGCGGACACCCGCGCGGCGTACGCTGGTGACCCGGAGAGCCCGAGCCACACGACACGACGGATGGGGATGAGGCAGGCCGCAGCGCCGACCCATGACTGACACACCGCAGACCCGCACCGACGGACGGCGGCGCCCGGACGAGGCGTCCGCCAGCACCCGGATCGTCATTCCGGAGAAGCACCCGATGGTCACCCTGCTGGGTGCGGCCGACTCGCTCCTGCGAGTGATCGAGGACGGCTTCCCGGGCGCCGACATCCACGTCCGCGGAAACGAGGTGACGGCCACCGGCTCTCCGGCCGAGGTCGCGCTCGTCAAGCAGCTCTTCACCGAGATGATGCTGGTGCTGCGCACCGGCCAACCCCTGACGGAGGACGCCGTGGAGCGTTCCATCAGCATGCTCAGGAACGCCGCCGAGGACCCGGCCCACCCGGCCCCGTCCGAGGTGTTCACGGCGAACATCCTGTCCAACCGGGGCCGCACGATCCGCCCCAAGACGCTGAACCAGCAGCGGTACGTCGACGCGATCGACAAGCACACCATCGTGTTCGGCCTCGGCCCGGCCGGCACCGGCAAGACCTACCTGGCGATGGCCAAGGCCGTGCAGGCGCTGCAGGCCAAGGAGGTCAACCGGATCATCCTGACCCGGCCGGCCGTCGAGGCCGGGGAGCGGCTGGGCTTCCTGCCCGGCACCCTGTTCGAGAAGATCGACCCGTACCTGCGCCCGCTGTACGACGCGCTGCACGACATGATGGACCCGGACTCGATCCCGCGGCTGATGGCGGCGGGCACCATCGAGGTCGCCCCGCTGGCGTACATGCGCGGCCGCACCCTGAACGACGCCTTCATCATCCTGGACGAGGCGCAGAACACCTCGCCCGAGCAGATGAAGATGTTCCTGACCCGCCTCGGCTTCAACTCCCGGGTGGTGGTCACCGGCGACACCAGCCAGATCGACCTGCCGAACGGCACCCGGTCCGGTCTCAAGGTGGTCCAGGAGATCCTGGCCGACGTCCCCGACATCCACTTCTCGGTGCTGACCAGCACCGACGTGGTCCGGCACAAGCTGGTCGGCCGGATCGTCGACGCCTACGAGCGCTGGGACGCCCGGCAGGAGGCCGAGGAGTCCGGCGACCGCAAACCCGTCCAACGGCGGGGCGCCCGGGCGCCCCGGCAGTCCCATCGCACCGAAAGCTGAGTAACCAGCCCGCCATGTCGATCGACATCGCCAACGAGTCCGGGTGGGACGTCGACGAGGAGTCCATCCTCGACGTCGCCCGCTACGCCCTCGACCAGATGCGGATTCACCCGCAGTCCGAGCTCTCCGTGATCCTCTACGACAGCGAGTCGATGGCGGAGCTGCACGTCCAGTGGATGGACCTGCCCGGTCCGACCGACGTGATGTCCTTCCCGATGGACGAGCTGCGTCCCGGCAAGGAGGGCGAGGACCTGCCGGAGGGCCTGCTCGGCGACATCGTGCTCTGCCCCGAGGTGGCGAAGGAACAGGGACTGGCCGCCCCGACCAAGCACTCGATGGACGAGGAGCTGCAGCTGCTCACCGTCCACGGGGTGCTGCACGTGCTCGGCTACGACCACGAGGAACCCGACGAGGAGCGCGAGATGTTCGCGCTGCAGAAGCGCATCCTGGACGACTGGCGGGCCGGCCGCGGCCTGTCCGGCCTGTCGCCCGCGCCGACCGTCCACTGAGGGCCGGCCCGCTGTGAGTGGTGAGAGTACGAGCTTCCTGATCGGGGCGCTCCTGCTGGTGGTGCTCGGCTGGCTGGCCGCGTGCGCCGAGGCGGGCATCTCCCGGATGTCCCGGTTCCGCGCGGAGGAGGCGGTCCGGTCGGGCCGGCGCGGCTCCGACCGGCTGCTGACCCTGGCCTCCGACAGCATCCGCTACCTGAACCTGGCGACGCTGATCCGGGTGGCCTGCGAGATGGCGGCCGCGGTGCTGGTCACCGTGGTGTGCGTGCGCGGCTTCCAGCAGACCTGGCAGGCCGTGCTGGTGGCGTTCGGCGTGATGGTGCTGGTGTCCTTCGTCGCGGTCGGGGTCTCCCCGCGCACGATCGGCCGCCAGCACCCGCTGAGCACCGTCACCGCGGCGTCCTACGTGCTGCTGCCGCTGGCCCGGATCCTCGGGCCGATCCCGAAGCTGCTGATCCTGCTGGGCAACGCGCTGACGCCCGGCAAGGGCTACCGGGAGGGGCCGTTCGCCTCCGAGGCGGAGCTGCGGGCGCTGGTCGACCTGGCCGAGCAGGACGACCTGATCGAGGACGAGGAGCGCCGGATGGTGCACTCGGTCTTCGAGCTGGGCGACACCATCGTCCGCGAGGTGATGGTGCCGCGCACCGACCTGGTGATGATCGAGCGGCACAAGACCGTCCGGCAGACCCTGACGCTGGCGCTGCGCTCCGGGTTCTCCCGGATCCCGGTGGTCGGCGACAACGAGGACGACGTGGTCGGCATCGTCTACCTGAAGGACCTGGTCCGGCGCACCCACGTCAACCGGGAGTCGGAGTCCGAGCAGGTGGACTCGGTGATGCGCCCGGCGGTGTTCGTGCCGGACTCCAAGCCGGCCGCGGACCTGCTGCGCGAGATGCAGCAGATGCGCTCGCACGTGGCGATCGTGATCGACGAGTACGGCGGCACCGCCGGACTGGTCACCATCGAGGACATCCTGGAGGAGATCGTCGGCGAGATCACCGACGAGTACGACCGGGAGATCGCGCCGGTCGAGGACCTCGGCGACGGCACCTACCGGATCACCGCCCGGCTGACCGTGGAGGACCTCGGCGAGCTGTTCGGGATCGAGCTGGACGACGAGGACGTGGAGACCGTGGGCGGGCTGCTGGCCAAGTGCCTCGGCCGGGTGCCGATCCCGGGCTCCTCCTGCGAGGTGCCGGTGCCGGAGGGCAGCGGCCTGGCCGCGATCCGGCTGACCGCGGAGAGCTCGGCGGGCCGCCGCAACCGGATCGGCACCGTGGTGGCCGCGCCGGTCCGGGTCGACGAGGAGGCCGAGGAGCCGGCCGAGGAGCACGCCGCCCCCTGAGCCGGGGGCGACCCCGCGGACCCGACGGGCCCTTGGCCGGGCCGTCCCAACCGGTGTGCCGGTTCGGACGGTTCGGCCGGGGGCCCGTTTGCGGTGCCGCCGGTCGGGCGCGCACGGTGGAAGACATGGCACATCTACTGCGCGCGGAATACGGCCCCGACGGGCCGGCCGGCGGGGTGGCCAGGTGGCACGTGGTGCGTGGCACCGACCCTTCGCACGGCATGTGCGGCGCCGAGATCGGCTCGGACGCCGAGAGCAGGCCGGAGGAGGCCTGGGGCACCGGGCTGCACTGCTGCCAGCAGTGCGGGTCGCTGTACCTGCACGAGGTGCCGTTCCTCCGCTCCGACCACGCGGGGAGGACCTGATGAGACTGCACGACGAGCTCCCGGTCGACCACCGGCTGGGCACGGTGTACCGGTACGGCGCGGGCCTGGGCGGCCTGTTCCTGGTGGTGTTCGGCGTCCTCGGGCTGACCGGCGCCCACCCGGGCTTCCTGGACACCGAGGGCAAGGAGGTGCTGGGCCTGTCCAGCAACGGCGCGCTCAGCGTGCTGTCGCTGGTGGCCGGCGCGGTCCTGGTCCTGGGCGCGGTGCTCGGCGGCAACACCGCCTCGACCATCAACATGGTGCTGGGCCTGCTGTTCGTGCTGGCCGGTTTCGTCGGCCTGGCGGTGCTGGACTCCGGCGCGAACCGACTCGCCTTCCACATCTCCAACGTGATCTTCAGCTTCGTGTTCGGCTTCGTGATCCTGACCTTCGGCATGTACGGCCGGGTCAGCGGCCACCTGCCGCACGACAACCCGTACTGGAGGCAGCGGCACGCGAAGGCGGCCGACCACCCCAGCGGCCCGCCCGCGCTGGTGAAGGTGCTCCGGCCCGGTCCGCCGAATCCGACCGGGCACTGACCGGGGCGCCGTAGAGTGGGGGCACCGAGGCCCGACGGACCGTCAGATCCGCCGGGCCGCGCGCTGCTCAAGGACTGAACCGGCGGGAGTCCTCGGCGGCGCGCCCGCCTATGCTCGGGCCATGACCGAGATTCCCGAGCTGGACCCCGAGGACAAGAAGATCGTCACACTGGCCCGCTCGGCCCGCGCCCGCAACGGCGTGGCCGAGGGGGCCGCGGTGCGCGACGAGACCGGCCGCACCTACGTGGCGGGCACCGTGGAGCTGGCGTCGCTGCGGCTGAGCGCGCTGCGGACGGCGGTGGCGATGGCGGTGGCCAGCGGGGCGAAGGGCCTGGAGGCAGCCGCGGTGGTGTCGGCGGCGCAGGCGCCGGACCCGGCCGACCTGGCGGCGGTCCGGGACCTGGGCGGCGCCGGGACGCCGGTGCTGCTGGCGGGGCCCGACGGCGTGGTGACGCTGGTGGCCGCGGCGGAGTGAGGCCGGGCGCCGCGGCGGGGCGGGACCGGAGGCAGTGGTGGGGCCGGGGGCCTGTTGTTCGGGCCCCGTCCCGCGGCCGGTCGGTGCGATAATCGCACCGACCGGGAGGGCCCTCCCGGCGGGGGAGGGGACATGGGCGTCGCGGCGTTCTTCTGCGGACTGCTGCTCTGCGTGATGGGCTTCGGCCGCTGGCACGAGACCGGCTCCCCCTGGTGGCTGGCCGGCACCCTGGTCCTGCTGGCGCTGATCCTGGTCGGCGCGATCACGGGCGGCGGGAAGAAGACCGGCTGAACGCCCCGTGGCGGGGGCGGCCCCGCCGATCGGCGACAATGGGTGCCATGAATGCCCCTTCCTCCCCGTACCGCTCCGGGTTCGCGTGCTTCGTCGGCCGTCCCAACGCGGGCAAGTCGACCCTGACCAACGCGCTGGTCGGGACGAAGGTCGCGATCACCTCCGACCGCCCGCAGACCACCCGCCACACCGTGCGCGGCATCGTGCACCGGCCCGACGCCCAGCTGGTGCTGGTGGACACGCCCGGCCTGCACAAGCCCCGCACGCTGCTCGGCGAGCGGCTCAACGACCTGGTCCGCAGCACCTGGGCCGAGGTCGACGTGATCGGCTTCTGCCTGCCCGCCGACCAGAAGCTCGGCCCCGGCGACAAGTTCATCGCCAAGGAGCTCGCCGGGATCAAGAAGTCCGTCCCCAAGGTGGCGCTGGTCACCAAGACCGACCTGGTGGACTCCAAGCGGCTCGCCGAGCAGCTGATCGCCGTCCAGCAGCTCGGCGCCGAGCTCGGCATCGAGTGGGCCGAGATCATCCCGGTCTCCGCGGTCGGGGACAGCCAGGTCACCCTGGTCGCCGACCTGCTGACCAGGCTGCTGCCCGAGGGCATGCCGCTCTACCCGGACGGCGACCTCACCGACGAGCCCGAGCAGATCATGGTCGCCGAGCTGATCCGGGAGGCCGCGCTGGAGGGCGTCCGGGACGAGCTGCCGCACTCGCTGGCCGTGGTGGTCGAGGAGATGATCCCGCGCGAGGACCGGCCCGCCGACCGTCCGCTGCTGGACATCCACGCCAACGTGTACATCGAGCGGCAGAGCCAGAAGGCCATCGTGATCGGCGCCAAGGGCGCCCGGCTCAAGCACGTCGGCACCACCGCCCGCAAGCAGATCGAGGCGCTCCTCGGCACGCCCGTCTACCTCGACCTGCACGTCAAGGTGGCCAAGGACTGGCAGCGCGACCCCAAGCAGCTGCGTAAGCTCGGCTTCTGACGCCCCGTCGGGGCGGGGGAGGGGCGGGGCCGTGGAACTGCACACCCACACCTGGGGCGGGGGCGGGCGCACCGCCCTGCTGGTGCACGGACTGCAGTCCGACCACCGGACCTGGCGGGTGATCGGCCCCGCGCTCGCCGAGCGCGGCTACCGGGTGCTGGCCGTGGACCTGCGCGGCCACGGTGCCTCCCCGCGCGGCACCGGGGCCGGCCCCGCCGAGCGGTACGGGCCCGAGCAGTTCGCCGCCGACCTGGCCGACACCCTGCCCGCCGGTGCGGACCTGGCGATCGGCCACTCGCTCGGCGGGCTGGCCCTGCGGCTGGCCGTCGACCGGCTGGCCCCCGCCCGCGCGGTCTACAGCGACCCCGCCTTCGTCTTCGACCGCCCCGGGGCCGGACCGGAGCCCTTCCTGGCCTTCCAGCGGCTCGCCACCCGCACGTTCGTCGCCGCGATGCGCCCCGAGTGGTCCGCGGCGGACGTGGACGCCGAACTCGCCGCCCTCGCCGCCTGGGACGGCGACACCGCGACCGGCCTGTGGGCCCACCCCGGGCACTCCGGGCTGCCGGCCGCCCCCGCCGTCCCCTCGCTGGTCCAGCTCGCCGACCCGAGCCAGCTGGTGAGGCCCGAGGAGGCCGCCGAACTGCGCCGCCGCGGCTACGCGGTGCGCACCGTGCCGGGCGCCGGGCACTGCATCCACCGGGACGACCCGGCCGGCTTCCTGGCCTCGCTGGACGGCTGGATCTGAATTCCCTCGGGCCGTCTTTGAGTTGACGGTGCGTCAGGCTCCTTCGCGGAGCACCAGGCCGACCAGTTCGCGCTGCGAGTCGGTGAGCTTCGGGTCGGCGCAGTGCACCGTCCGGCCGTCCACCGTGATCTCGTAGTGGAAGCCGTCCGGGACGCCGTAGGCGGGCGCGCGCAGCCCGCCCGCCATCGCCTCCCGGGCCAGCGCGTGCACGTGCGGGGCGTCCGGGCGCTCCGAGGTGTCCATCTCGGCATACCGGAGCAGGCCGGCGAACCCGCCGGTGCGGGTGACCTGGATACGCATGGCTGCCAGTGTGCTACGCGGCGAGCCGGTCCGTCGCGGCTTTTCACCAACTCCCCGTGCCCGGGCCGTCTCACTGGGTGGGATCGTGGCGGGCCGCACTGCGTCCGCCCCGTCGCTCTTGTTACAGTGGGCGACATCATGCGTATCCGGCTGCTCCTTCTTAGCTGCCGCGGCGAGGGCCTGTAGTCCAGAGAAGGCCGGCCCCCTCGCCGCGGGGAGTCGTGTTGCGCCCAGTGTGATCTTTCGCGGCGCATTCAGTCGGCCGAGTCGGGTGTCCTGTTGCTCCCCGACCGCAGACCGCCTTCGACAACGGAAGCCGAGAGCCCCACCATGACCGAACAGTCCTCCGTCGCCCGCGCGTTCGTCGACCGCCCCACCCCGATCACCGCCGCCACCGTGCAGCAGAAGCCCTCGGGGATGCCGTTCCAGCGGTACGTACCCTTCGGCACCGTCGACCTGCCGGACCGCACCTGGCCGAACAAGGTCATCACCCGGGCCCCGCGCTGGCTCTCCACCGACCTGCGGGACGGCAACCAGGCGCTGATCGACCCGATGTCGCCGGCCCGCAAGCGCAAGATGTTCGACCTGCTGGTGAAGCTGGGCTACAAGGAGATCGAGGTCGGCTTCCCCTCCTCCGGCGCCACCGACTTCCACTTCGTCCGCTCGCTGATCGACGAGGGCGCGATCCCCGAGGACGTCACCATCTCGGTGCTGACCCAGGCCCGCGAGGACCTGATCGAGCGCACCGTCGAGTCGCTGATGGGCGCGCCGCGCGCCACCGTGCACCTGTACAACGCCACCTCGCCGCTGTTCCGCCGGGTGGTGTTCAAGGCGAGCCGGGACGAGATCAAGGCCATCGCGGTGGACGGCACCCGCCTGGTGATGGAGTACGCCGAGAAGATCCTGGGCGACGACACCGTCTTCGGCTACGAGTACTCGCCGGAGATCTTCATCGACACCGAGCTGGACTTCGCGCTGGAGGTCTGCGAGGCGGTGATGGACGTCTGGCAGCCCGGCGAGGGCCGCGAGATCATCCTGAACCTGCCGACCACCGTCGAGCGCTCCACCCCGAACGTCTACGCCGACAAGATCGAGTGGATGTCGCGGAACCTGTCCCGCCGCGAGTTCGTCTGCCTGTCCACCCACCCGCACAACGACCGCGGCACGGGCGTGGCCTCCGCCGAGCTGGCCGTGATGGCCGGCGCCGACCGGGTCGAGGGCTGCCTGTTCGGCCAGGGCGAGCGCACCGGCAACCTGGACCTGGTCAACGTCGGGATGAACCTGTTCTCGCAGGGCGTCGACCCGATGATCGACTTCTCCGACATCGACGAGATCCGCCGCACCGCCGAGTACTGCAACCAGATGCCGGTCGCCGAGCGCCACCCCTACGCGGGCGACCTGGTCTTCACCTCCTTCTCCGGCTCCCACCAGGACGCCATCAAGAAGGGCTTCGACGCGCTGGAGGCCGACGCGGCCGCCGCGGGCGTCCCGGTCGGCGAGTACACCTGGGGCGTGCCCTACCTGCCGATCGACCCCAAGGACGTCGGCCGCAGCTACGAGGCCGTGATCCGGGTCAACTCGCAGTCCGGCAAGGGCGGCATCGCCTACGTGCTGAAGAACGACCACAAGCTGGACCTGCCGCGCCGGATGCAGATCGAGTTCTCGAAGATCATCCAGGCCAAGACCGACGCCGAGGGCGGCGAGGTCACCCCCGGCGACATCTGGGCGGTCTTCCAGGACGAGTACCTGCCGACCCCGGACAACCCGTGGGGCCGGATCTCGCTGAGCGGCTCGCGCAGCCTGACCACCGAGGACGGCCGCGACGCGCTGACCACCGAGGCGGTCGTCGACGGCACCCCCGTCACGCTGACCGGCACCGGCAACGGCCCGGTCTCCGCCTTCGTCAGCGCGCTGGCCTCGATCGGCGTCGACGTCCGGGTCCTGGACTACGCCGAGCACGCGCTCAGCGAGGGCGGCGACGCGCAGGCCGCCGCGTACGTCGAGTGCGCCGTCGGCGACAAGGTGCTGTGGGGCGTGGGCATCGACGCCAACACCGTGCTGGCCTCGCTGAAGGCCCTGGTCAGTGCCGTCAACCGGGCCGCGCAGCGCGGCTGATCGGCTCCGCCCCGCCGTGGAGGGGGTCCGCCCGCGGGCGGACCCCCTCCAGGCGTTTCGGCACCACCCTTGCCGGGGGCGGTGATTGACGGTGCGTCAGCTCCGCTCCGGGCCGCGTGCGGTGGCCTGCCCGGGACCGCGTGCGGTGGCCGTTCGGGCGTTCGGGGCCGGGCGGCGGGGAGTGTGTCCCCGGTCACAAATTTTCCGTCCGGCACCCGTTCAGGGTGCTGACACGGGCCGGTAACCGTGGCAACATCGACGGACCGGAACCGCGGTCGGTGGGACGACCCCGGCTTCCGGTCGCGTGACCTGCCCATTGATGTGCAGGCCGCCTGCCATGTCTGGGGAGTGGCGCCGTGACAGGGTTGTGGGGTGTTCGCCCTCGGTGGCGGACGGATGTCCTCGGTGAATTCTTCTGCCCGGGCTGCGGCGGGGACCGCAACTACCGCCGGCAGCACGGCCGGCGGTGGCTGCGGTTCCTCGGCACCCCGGTCCTGCCGCTCGGCGGCGTCGTCCGCAGCGTCCAGTGCACCTCCTGCCGGGGGCGCCACGGCACCGACGCCCTCGACCAGTTGACCTCGCTCCGGCTCGGCGCGATGCTGCGCGACGCCCAGTACACCGTCGCCCTGGCCGCGCTCGCCGCCGGCGGCACCGGCAGCCGCGCCGGACGCGAGACCGCCTGCGCCGTGATCAAGGAAGCCGGGTTCGACGACTGCGGCGAGGCCCAGGTGCTGGCCGCGCTCGCCGCGCTCTCCGGACACGGCGGCGGCGAGCCGCTGGACGTCGACGTCGAGGGCGGCGGCCTGGCCGTCGAACTGCACGCCGCGCTCGAACCGCTCGCCCCGCACCTCGCCGTCCAGGGCCGCGAGCGCCTGCTCACCCTCGGTGCGCTGGTCGCCCTCGCCGACGGCCGCTACCTCCCGCAGGAGCGGGCCGCGCTCGGCGTGGTCGGCCGCTGCCTGCGGCTCACCACCGCGCAGGTCGACCGGCTGCTGGAGGCCGCCACCCGCGCCCCGCACTGACCCGCTCTTCCGTTCTCCCGCTCTCCCCTCTCCTTCCCCTCCCACTGGCCGGGCCCGAACTCCCCCCTCCCGGGCCCTGCTGTGACCCGCACCGCACGGGTGAAAGCCCCCACAACCCCGGTGCGGGTTCACGGCTGCGCGCCTCCGGCCGGGGTCGGCCTGGGTCTGTGGGAGCCGACCGGGGCCGACCGGGGCCGGCCGGGCTGTCACAGGGGTGCGGGAGAATGGCACCACCATGAGTCTCTTCCGCGACGACGGCATCGTGCTGCGCACCCAGAAGCTCGGCGAGGCCGACCGGATCATCACCTTCCTCACCCGCCAGCACGGCAAGGTGCGCGCGGTGGCCCGCGGCGTGCGCCGGACCAAGTCGAAGTTCGGGGCCCGCCTCGAACCCTTCTCGCACGTCGACATCCAGTTCTTCAGCCGCGGCAGCGACCTGGTCGGCCGCACCCTGCCGCTGTGCACCCAGGTGGAGACCATCGCCCCCTACGGCGCCCGGATCGTCGACGACTACACCCGCTACACCGCCGGCACCGCGATGCTGGAGACCGCCGAACGCTTCGCCGAGAACGAGGGCCAGCCCGCCGTCCAGCAGTACCTGCTGCTGGTCGGCGGCCTGCGCACCCTCGCCGCCGGCACCCACCAGGCGCACCTGGTGCTGGACGCCTTCCTGCTCCGCTCGCTCGCCGTCAACGGCTACGGCGCCAGCTTCACCGACTGCGCCCGCTGCGGACTGCCCGGCCCCAACCGCTTCTTCTCGCTGCAGGCCGGCGGCGTGCTGTGCGGCGACTGCCGGGTGCCCGGAAGTGCCGTACCCTCCCCTGAGACACTGGTACTGCTCGGCGCGCTGCTCTCCGGAGACTGGCGGACGGCCGACGGCTGCGAGCCGCGGTACTGGCGCGAGGGCAGCGGGCTGGTGGCCGCCTACCTGCAGTGGCACCTGGAGCGGGGCATCCGCTCGATGAGATACGTGGAGAAGTGAGCATGGTCGCGCGACGGCTGTTCGGCAGCAAGCGGACGTACGAGGCCCCGGCCCCGCACCCGAGCGGCGCCCGGCCGCCGAAGATCCCGGCCGAGCTGGTCCCGAACCACGTCGCCTGCGTCATGGACGGCAACGGCCGCTGGGCCAAGGAGCGCGGCCTGCCCCGCACCGAGGGCCACAAGGTCGGCGAGGCCGTCGTCCTCGACGTGCTGCGCGGCTGCCTGGAGGTCGGCGTCAAGAACCTCTCGCTGTACGCCTTCTCCACCGAGAACTGGAAGCGCTCCCCGGACGAGGTGAAGTTCCTGATGAACTTCAACCGGGACGTGATCCGCCGGCGCCGGGACGAGATGGACGCCATGGGCATCCGGATCCGCTGGGCCGGCCGGATGCCGCGGATGTGGAAGAGCGTCGTGCAGGAGCTCCAGGTCGCCCAGGAGCAGACCAAGGACAACGACGCCATGACGCTCTACTTCTGCCTCAACTACGGCGGCCGGGCCGAGATCGCCGACGCCGCGCTGGCCATCGCCCGCGACGTCGCCGCCGGGAAGCTCAACCCGGAGAAGGTCAACGAGAAGCTGTTCGCCAAGTACCTCTACTACCCCGACATGCCGGACGTCGACCTGTTCCTGCGCCCCAGCGGCGAGCAGCGCACCTCCAACTTCCTGGCCTGGCAGTCCGCGTACGCCGAGCTGGTGTTCCAGGACGTGCTCTGGCCCGACTTCGACCGCCGCGACCTGTGGCGCGCCGTCGAGCAGTACGCGCGCCGCGACCGCCGCTTCGGCGGGGCGATCCCGAACGCGGTCGACGCCGCGGACGCCGAGGACGCCGCGGACGTACCGATTCGGCGCTGAGCGTTCGCGCCGGGCCCGCTGCCGGGCGCGCGCCACGGCCGAGGGCCCGGATCGGAACCGTCCGATCCGGGCCCTCGTCGTTCGGGGGCTGCCGGTTGGGCCACTGGCCGGGCTGCTGCGGGGCTGCCGGCCGGGCTGCTGCGCGGCTACTGGCTCTGCTGGGCGGAGAGCTTCGCGGCGCAGTCGCCGCAGGTGCCGAAGATCTCCAGGGTGTGCGCGATGTCGCTGAACCCGTGCTCGGCGGCGACCGCGTTGGCCCAGCGCTCGACCGCCGGACCCTCGACCTCGACCGTCGCCCCGCAGTGCCGGCACACCAGGTGGTGGTGGTGCCCGCTGCTGCACCGGCGGTACACCGCCTCGCCCTCGGCGGTGCGCAGCACGTCCACCTCACCGGCCTCGGCGAGCGATTGCAGCGTCCGGTAGACGGTGGTCAGGCCGACCGAGTCGCCCCGGTGCTTGAGCATGTCGTGCAGTTCCTGCGCGCTGCGGAAGTCCTCGATCTCGTCCAGCACCGCCGAGACGGCGGTGCGCTGCCGGGTCGATCGTGCGCGCGGCGACGGGCCTGCGGTGGTCACCGTGGGTCCTCCTGCTGATCGGGTGGTTTCGCACATCATTGTGCCAGCCCCCGACTTGACAGTGGCTCCCCGTGCGACGGCTCCCCGTGCGACGGTGCCCCGGCTGAAACCGTCCCGTCCGTCCCGTCCTCCGCCGCGGGCAGCACCACGTCGCAGACCGCCGGGCCGTGCTCGGCCGCCGCGCCGCCGGCCCGGTGCCGTCGCCGGGCCAGCGGCGCGGCGACGAGGCTGAACAGGGCGAAGGCGAGGATCGCCAGGATCACGATGGTCGGACCGGGCGGCAGGTCGGCCTGGTACGAGGTGCCGACGCCGCCGACCGCCGCCAGCACGCCCACGCCGACCGCGGCGGCCTGGGTGGCGGCGAAGGAGCGGGTCAGCTGCTGGGCCGCCGCGACCGGCACCACCATCAGCGCGCTGACCAGCAGCAGGCCCACCACCCGCATGGCGACCGTCACGGTGACGGCGGCCATCACCGCCAGCAGCAGGTTGAGCGCCCGCACCGGGAGGCCGGTCACCCGGGCGAACTCCTCGTCCTGGCAGATCGCGAACAGCTGCCGCCGCAGCCCGACGGTGACCGCGAGGACGACCGCGGCCAGCCCGCCGATCACCGCCAGGTCGTCGGGGGAGACGGTGAGGATCGAGCCCCACAGGTAGCTCTCCAGGCTGCCGGAACCGGCCTGGCTGCTCATCGAGACCAGCAGCTTGCCGCCGGCCATGCCGCCGTAGAACAGCATCGCCAGCGCGATGTCGCCGCGCTGGTTGCCGCGGGAGCGGACCAGTTCCATCACGACGGCGCCGAGCACGCAGACCAGCACCGCCATCCAGATCGGGTTGGCCTGGAACAGGAAGCCCAGGCCGACGCCGGTCAGCGCGACGTGCCCGATGCCGTCGCCCATCAGGGCCTGGCGGCGCTGCACCAGGTAGATCCCGACCAGCGGCGCGGTGAGGCCGACCAGCACGGCGGCGAGGAACGCCCGCTGCATGAAGTCGGGTTGGAACATCTCGATCATGCCAGCAGTCCCTGGGTGGTGCGGTGGTGGTGGTCGTCCGCGTGCGGGTGGACGTGGTCGTGGCCGGGCAGCGCGTGCTGGCCGACCCCGCGGGGCGGCGGCCCGTCGTGCGCCACGCAGCCGTCGCGCAGCACCACGGCCCGGTCGATCAGCGGCTCCAGCGGGCCGAGTTCGTGCAGCACCAGGAGGACCGCGCAGCCGCGCTCCACCTCGCTGCGCAGGATGTCGGCCAGCACCTGCTGGCTGTCCACGTCGACGCCGGCCATCGGCTCGTCCATGATCAGCAGTTCGGGTTCGCCGACCAGGGCGCGGGCGATCAGCACCCGCTGGTGCTGCCCGCCGGACAGGTTCGCCACGCCGTCCCCGGCGCGGTCGAGCATGCCGACGGCGGTCAGTGCCCGGTCCACCGCGGCCCGGTCCTTGCGGCGGAACGGCAGCAGCCCGTGCTGCGGCAGCCGCCCGGTGGAGACCACCTCGCGGACCGTGGCCGGCACCCCGCCGGCCGCCGTGGTGCGCTGCGGCACGTAGCCGATCCGGTGCCAGGCCCGGAACTTCCGCTGCGGCCGCCCGAACAGCTCCAGGCTGCCCCGCTCCAGCGGGACCGCCCCGATCACCGTCTTCACGGTCGTCGACTTGCCGGACCCGTTGGCCCCCAGCAGGGCCACCACCTCGCCCGGCCGGACGGTGAGGTCGACGCCGCGGAGCACCGGCCGCCCCCCGACCGTGGCGACCGCCCCGCGCAGGCCGACGACCGGCACCGCCCCGTCACCGCCGGGGGAGCTCCCCCCGGTCCCGTCGCCGCTGCGGGGGGACGGCGGCCGTCGCTCGGAGTCCGTCGTCGGGATGACAGCACTCATGGTGGTTCCTCGCTCGGCTCGCGCCGCTCAGGGGCGGGCGGTTCGGCCCGTCGGGATGGTTCGGTTCAGCGGCGTTCGGCTGGTCGGCGGCCGGGTTCAGTGCGCGCCGAGTGCGGTCCGCAGGTTGGCCAGGTTCTGCCGCATGACGGAGAAGTAGTCGTCCCGGTCCGGTTCCTTGATCCCCTCCAGGGGGTCGAGGACGGCGGTCTTCAGCCCGAGGTCGCCCGCCACGGTGGTGGCCAGCTTGGGGCTCACCAGGGACTCGAAGAAGACGGTGGTGACGCCGTTCTCCTTGGCGGCCCGCTGGATCGCGGCCAGCCGGGACGGGGTGGGCTCGGCCTCCGGGTCGACGCCGTTGATGGCGACCTGGTCCAGGCCGTAGTGGTCGGCGAGGTAGCCGAAGGCGGCGTGGCTGGTGACGAAGGTGCGGGTGTCGGTGTTCTTCAGGCCGTCCCGGAACTCCTGGTCCAGGGAGGCGAGTCGGTCCACCAGGGCGTCGGTGTTGCGCTGGTAGTCGGTGGCGTGCGCCGGGTCCGCGGCGGCGAGTCCGGCGCCCACGCTCTTCGCCACGGCCGCGTACCGGGCCGGGTCGAGCCAGATGTGCGGGTCGCCGGCGGCGCCGGAGTGCTCGTGGCCGTCGTCGGCGCCGTGGTCCGCGGGCTCGGTGGTGCCCTCGTCGAGGTGGTGGTCCACCAGCGGCGAGGCGGCGGTGGCGTCCAGCACGTGCTTGGAGTGGGACTGTGCGACGGCCTGGTCGACGGTCGGCTGGAGGCCCTTCAAGTAGACCACCGCGTCGGCCCGCTGGACGGCCGCGACCTGCTTGGCCGTCAGCTCCAGGTCGTGCGGCTCCACCCCGGGGGCGGTCAGGTCGGCGACCTTCACGTGCTCCCCGCCTATCTGCCGGGCCAGGAACTCCATCGGGTAGAACGACGCCACGACCTCCAGCTTCCCGCCGTCCTGGCCGGCCGCGCTGCTGGTGCCGCCGCAGGCGGAGAGCAGCAGGGAACCGGTAACGGCCGTGGCGGCGAAGGCTGTCGAGGTGAGCAGGCGGCGCATCTTCATGACAACCATTCTCATCTTATCTGGAAATGATTGTCAACTTGCCTTCGGGTGGGCGTCCCGGTCGCACCGGCCGTTCCGTCCGCGGCCCCTCATCCGCCGGAGGGTGCGCGGGTGTTCATGCCCGGTACAACCGCCGGGCGGTCCGCCCGTGCCACTATCGAGTTGAATCCTGACCCTGCATCCCCGGTACCCTGAGTTATTCGGGCGCGCGCAACCAGCGGCGCCCTGACCGTGCCGTCGTACTGAAGAGAGCACTGTGGCCGCCGACAAGATCGACACGATCGTCAGCCTGAGCAAGCGCCGTGGCTTCGTCTACCCCTGCAGCGAGATCTACGGCGGTACGCGTGCCGCCTGGGACTACGGTCCGCTGGGCGTCGAGCTGAAGGAGAACATCAAGCGCCAGTGGTGGCGCGCGATGGTCACCGCTCGGGAGGACGTCGTCGGTATCGACTCCTCGGTGATCCTGGCCCGCGAGGTCTGGGAGGCCTCCGGCCACGTGGCGACCTTCAGCGACCCGCTGACCGAGTGCCTCTCCTGTCACAAGCGCTTCCGCGCCGACCACCTGGAAGAGGCCTACGAGGCCAAGCACGGCCGGCTGCCCGCCAACGGCCTGGCCGACCTCAACTGCCCGAACTGCGGCAACAAGGGCGCCTTCACGGAGCCCAAGGAGTTCTCGGGCATGCTGAAGACGCACCTCGGTGCGTTCAGCGAGGGCGACCCGGCGGGCCTGGCCTACCTGCGCCCCGAGACCGCGCAGGGCATCTTCACCAACTTCCGTGCCGTGCAGACCACTTCGCGCAAGAAGCCGCCGTTCGGCATCGCCCAGGTCGGCAAGAGCTTCCGCAACGAGATCACGCCCGGCAACTTCATCTTCCGGACCCGCGAGTTCGAGCAGATGGAGATGGAGTTCTTCGTCAAGCCCGGTGAGGACGAGACCTGGCACGAGTACTGGCTCGAGCAGCGCTGGAACTGGTACACCGGCCTGGGCCTGCGCACCGAGAACATGCGCTTCTTCGAGCACCCGAAGGAGAAGCTGTCCCACTACGCCAAGCGCACGGTGGACATCGAGTACCGCTTCAACTTCGGCGGCAGCGAGTTCTCCGAGCTGGAGGGCGTGGCCAACCGGACCGACTACGACCTGACGGTGCACAGCGAGGCCTCCGGCCAGGACCTCAAGTACTTCGACCAGGACGCGAACGAGCGGTACTACCCGTACGTCATCGAGCCCGCGGCCGGCCTCAACCGCGCCATGCTGGCCTTCCTGATCGACGCCTACTTCGAGGACGAGGCGCCGAACGCCAAGGGCGTCATGGAGAAGCGCGTCGGCATGCGGCTCGACCCGCGCCTGGCCCCGGTCAAGGTCGCGGTGCTCCCGCTCTCCCGCAACGCCGACCTCTCCCCGAAGGCCCGCGGCCTCGCCGCCGACCTGCGGCAGGCGTGGAACGTCGAGTTCGACGACGCCGGCGCGATCGGCAAGCGCTACCGCCGCCAGGACGAGATCGGCACCCCGTTCTGCGTCACCGTCGACTTCGACACCCTCGAGGACAACGCCGTCACCGTGCGCGAGCGCGACACCATGGCGCAGGAGCGGGTCTCCCTCGACCAGGTCAAGTCCTACCTGGGCGCCCGCCTGATCGGCTGCTGACCAGCCGCTGGCCGAAGCCCCACCGACCACCTGCCCGTGGTCGCCCGGTGAGCCCTCCCCGTGTTCGGGGAGGGCTCACCGCCGTTTGGGTGCTCCTCGTTGGGGGCCTCACGGTGTGCTGCGGCCTGCCGTGCCGGGGGAGGAGGCGGAGCTCGAGGCTCAGGACTCGGGGCTCAGGACTCGGGGCTCAGGACTCGGGGCTCAGCGGCGCTGGCGGGAGCGCGAACGCGGGCGGGGTGCCGGCTCGGTGGGCAGCCCGGCCGAGCGCAGGGCGGCGAAGGCGCTGCGGGACCGGCTCTCCTCCAGGCTGTCGGCGGCGAACAGCAGGGCGTCGTACAGCTCGGCCGATCCGCGGATCGCGGCCGCGAACTGGCCGATGTCACCGGCCGAGCGCAGCCGCACCAGTTCCCGGACCAGTTCGACGGCCGAGCTCTCGCTCAGCGCCGTCACGATCTCGGCGACCTCGCCGACCGGTCGCCCGGCTGCCTGCCGCAGCAGGTGGCGCGCGTCGCCGGACCGGCCGGCCTCCCGCAACCAGTGGGTCAGCTCGGCGAGTTCGGCGGCCGGAGCGGAAGCCCGCTCCCACAGCAGGGTCTGGCCGTCGGCAGACTGGCCCGACTGCTCCAGTGCCGCCAGCAGCCCCGGAAGCTCCTGGGAGCCGACCGACCAGAGGGTGTGGAAGAGGTCCGCGGCCTCGTCCACCAGTCCTTCGCGGCGCAGTTCCGCGAGGGTGGCCGCCGCGTGCTCCGGCGCACCGGCGGCGACCGACCTGGCCAGGTAGGTCGAGGCGCCGGTCGGCCCGTCGGACTTCAGCAACGCGGCCAGCCTGGCCAGGTCGAGGGGCGTGACCAGCAGGGCCACCTGCCCCACGATCGCCGCCGACTCGTGCACCGCGCCCTCGCGGTGCAGATCGGTGATCCGCCGGACCAGCCCGACCAGTTCGGCCTTCGTCCGGCTGCGGGGCTGCTCCCCGGTTCCGGCCCCTGTCGTGGAGGTCTCGTTCGGACGCTCCCCCGACGGGCCGGGCCTCGTGGCGGTGCGGTGGCCCGGGTACGTGCCGTCGGGCTCGGGGTGCGGTCCGGCGCCGGTGTCGGTGCCGGGGGCCGGGGCGCTGGTGGTCGGAGTGCCGGCGGCCGCGGCGGTGGCGGCGTTCCGCCCGGCGGGCCGGGGGAGGCGGCCGCTCCTGAACCTGGCACCGCGGAGCGGCGGGACGTCGGCGGAGGCGTACGGGGCCGGTCCGGCCGGTGGAACGTCGAGGGCGTCGGGGGTGTCGGGGGCGTCGAAGGCCGGGGGAGTGCGAACTCCGTTGCGGGCACCGCCGAATCGCGCCCCGGTCGGGCGCGGTCGCTGGGAGGGGACGAAAGTGGGGCCCGGTCCGGTCGGGTCGCCCGCCGGGGGCGGCGCGCTGGCTGCGGTGGTCGCGGCCGGGGTCCGACCGGCCTGTTGGGAGGATCGGTCGGCGAGGCGTCCGGCCATCAGCCGGTCCTCGGCGGCGAGCAGACGGTTGCTCAGCTCCAGACAGCGGGCGCCGAGGCCCTCGCGGAGGTTCTGCGCCTGGGCGAGCTGTCGCACCAGCTCGGGATCGGGTTGCCGGGGCGGGTGCTGGTAAGCGGGCGAGTGGTCCGGTTCGTGGCGGGCCCGCAGAGCTTCGGCGAGGCGGCGCTCCCGCTGCGCGGCGAACTGCCGGGCCCTGATCAGTTCGTCCAACTCGGCTCTGAGCAGCTGTACGTCGGCCGGTTCCGGCCCCAGTTCTCGCACGGTCATCGCGGCCTGCCCGACCTCTCCATGGAGGCCACCCGACTGACCCCCGAACCCAACGACTGGTGGCCATCCTGGCGTTGCTGTACGGCAGCCACGTTACGGGAGCAAGTCTTAACCTTTTCGAGATGGGAATGCGAGAGGTCGATGTGGTGCACGGGGGTTCCAGTTCGGTGAAACCTGTCAACTCCTGCCCTAATCACCCGGGTTGGGCATGATGCGGGTGCTTGCCGGACGGGCCGCCCCGTCGGTCGGTCGACTGTTTCGCCTGCCTGTCAGGCGAGTTGACGCTTCGTCAATTTCGCGCGTGCTTCCATCAGGGCGAATCCGAGCAGGTTCAGGCCGCGCCACTGCGCGGGTGCGTGGGCCCGATCGTCGTCGGCCGCCAGGCCGATGCCCCAGATCCGGTCGAGCGGGCTGGCCTCGACCAGGACGCGGTTCCCGGTGCCGACCAGGTACGCGCGCAGCCGGTCGTCCTGCCCGAACTTCGCAACGCTGCCCGCCACCACCAGGTCGAAGCGGTGCGCCGTCCAGCGGGCTTCGTCGAACCCGCCGACCAGTTGGCCCAGTTTCTTCGCCTCGGCGGGCGTACGGGCGGCGAGGATGCGCGGAACGATCTCCTCGTCGCCGAACAGCCGGGCCTTGCCCGCCATCATCCAGTGTTCGGCAGTGCTGTACCGGACCCCGTCGACCTCGAATGGGGAGGGCCACCACTGGCTGAGGGCACCGGCACCGGTCTGCCCGTCGCGCTGCGGCCGGTGGCCCCAGAAGTGCAGGTACTTCGGACGCGCCCCGGACTCGATCGCGGCCACCAACTGCTCGCGAGTGCGCGCCCCGCTCGGAACGATGGTCGGGTTCTCCGTCATGGCGCCATCCTCGCACCGGTCCCGGCCTGCGGTCCTTCCCTTTTTCGGGGCGCGGCGCCGCCCGATCACTGTCGTGGCTGTTGCTGTTGCCGTCGCTGCGGCTGCGGCTGCGGTTCGCGGGCCCGGCCGTGACCGCCGCGGACACGTCTCAGCCGACTGAGCGCGGCAGTCGGGTGCTCAGCCAGCAGATGACCAGGGAACCGAGCGTCTGGATGCCGAGCACCAGAGCCAGCGCGTTCGCCATTCCCAGGGCGGGCACCAGGCCGAGGAAGAGGGTGCCCAGCGTCGCCACCCCCAGGGCCAGGCTGGACTGCTGGGTGGTCGCCAGGACGCCGCTGCCCACACCGGCGCGTTCAGCGGGGATCCGGGAGAGCACCACCCGGAACAGCGGCATGCCCACCAGGCCCTGGCCGATGCCGGCGAGCGCGACCCCGGGGAGCATCCGCAGGGGCGAGAAGTGCGCCCAGTCACCCAGTGCGGTGACCAGCAGGGTCAGCAGGCCGATGCCCTGGATCACCGCTCCGCCGGTGATCACCCGGCTGCCGAACCGGTCGACCAGTCGGGGCCCGGCCAGCGAGGCCCCGAAGTAGCCCACCGCCATCGGGACCAGCGCCCAGCCCGCGGCGATCGGCCCCTCGTGCAGGCCGTCCTGCAGCATCAGCGCGACGACGAACATGAAGCCGCCGAAACCGGTGAAGTAGGGCACGGCCACGCCGAGGCCGCGCCGCATCTCCGGGATGCGCAGCAGGGAGAGCGGGACGAGCGGGAGCCGGCCCGCCCGCTCGGCGCGTCGTTCCACCGCCAGGAACGCGGCCGCGAAGGCGGGGAAGGCGGCCAGTGACACCCAGGCCCAGGCCGGCCAGCCGACGGCCCGGCCCTCCATCAGCGGGACGAACAGGGACAGCAGCGCCGCGCTGAGCAGCAGGGTGCCCGGCAGGTCCACCCCGGCGGCCCGCTCGGCGCGGCTCTCCGGGACGTACCGGGACGCCATGGCCGCGGTGAGGAGGGCGAAGGGGACGTTCAGCAGGAAGACGGCGCGCCAGCCGGTGCCGAAGAGGTCCGCCGAGACCAGGAGTCCGCCGAGGACCTGGCCGATCACCACCGAGATGCCGCCGACCGCACCGTAGACGCCGAGGGCCCGGGCGCGCTGCTGACCGCTGGTGGTGGCGGTGATGGTGGCCAGGACCTGGGGGAGCAGGAGGGCGGCGGAGGCCCCTTGGGCGACCCGGGCGGCGACCAGGGTCCAGGCGGTGGGTGCGGCACCGCAGGCGAGGGAGGTGAGGGCGAAGGCGACGGCCCCGCTGATGAACAGCCGTCGTCCGAAGGCGTCGCCCAGCCGCCCGCCCAGGACGAGCAGGACGGCGAAGGCGATGCCGTAGCCGGCCGCGACGAGTTCGAGGACCGCGGGACCGGCGACCAGCTCGTGGTCGATGGTCGGCAGCGCGACATTCACTATGAAGAAGTCAAGCATCGGGAGGAAGGCGCCCAGGAGGACGGTGATCAGGCCGGCCGCGCCCAGGGCGGGCGGCACAGGCGTCGCGGGCAACACGGGTGCCGCCGGCCGGGCCGGGGACGGGATGTGGGGGAGCGCTGTCTGTCGAGTCACGAGTACGAGGATGCGACTCCTCTCAGCCTGGTACCAGGCGGTGTTCATCCAGGTATAAGCACTACCTGGCAAGGGGATCGGTGATGGTTCACCCTGGTGGCATGGCTACTCCTGCGGACACTCAGACTCCCGCCGACGTCCGGCGGCGCGAACTGGCGACCTTCCTGCGGAGCCGCCGTGAGCGCATCTCGCCCGAGCAGGTGGGTCTCCCCGCGGTGGGCCGTCGCCGGACGCCGGGGCTGCGCCGCGAGGAGGTCGCCGGCCTCGCCGCGGTGGGGGTCACCTGGTACACCTGGATCGAACAGGGGCGGGACATCCAGGTGTCGGCCCAGGTCCTGGACTCCGTGGCCCGGGCCCTGCTGCTCGACCGCAACGAGCGGTCGCACCTGTTCACCCTCGCGGGCACCGAGGACCCCCTGCCCGTCCGGGAGTGCCCGACCGTGTCGCCCTCGATCAGGGCGATGGTGTCCCAACTGGACCCGTTCCCCGCCGTGGTGATCAGCAGCCGGTTCGACATCCTGGCGTACAACCGCGCGTACACCTGGCTCACCGGGGACCTGGAGACGATCCCCGACGAGGACCGCAACATCATGTGGATGGTCTTCACGGACACTCCTTTCGCTCGGAACCTGGTCGACCGGGCGGCCGCCAGGGCCGGGGTGGTGGCGCGCTTCCGGAGCTCGATGGCCGACCACGCGGCGGAACCCGCGTGGAAGAACCTGGTCGACCGGCTGCGCAGGGTCTCCCCGGACTTCGAAGAGGCTTGGGAACGGCACGAGGTGGCGGGGCTGGTCAACGGGTTCAAGCAGTTCGTGCTGCCCGCGACCGGGCTGCTCAGGTTCGAGTACACCAATCTGTGGCTGGGCCCCAGGAGCGGGACCAGGCTGGTCGGGTACGTGCCCCAGGACGAGGAGACCCGGGAGCGGCTCCGGCGCCTGGCCGCCGCCGGCTGAGCACCGACCGCCCACCGGCCGGACGCCACCCACCAGCACAGGCCGGCCAGCGGAAGCTCGGCGCACACCGCCATCAGCACGGCGACCACCAGCTCCGCTCCGCCGGCGGCCGTCGCCAGGTCGCACCCGGCGTCGGAGACCAGCAGCAGGCCGGCGGCCGTGGCCGGAGGGTGGGCGCCGCGCCCCCGCCGGAGCAGCGCCGCGGTGGCCGAGAGCGCCACCGACTCGGCCAGGTCGAGCACGGCCCAGTGCAGACCGCCGGGCAGGGTGGCCAGCAGCGCCGCCCAGGGCAGCAGCACCAACCCGCAGCCGAGGAAGACGAGCTCCCACCGCAGCCGCCCGAACGACGGCCCCGCGACGGCACGCCCACCCGGGCGCGCCACCCCACCGCCGCCGACCGCGGCGGGAACCGGGACGAAGGCGCTCATGCCGCCCACCCCGCCCGCTGCCCGGCACACCGGCACTCCGACCGCACCTGCGCGCGGCGGAACTCCCCGGCCACCGAGGCGAACCAGAACCGGCCCGCCACCCGCACCGCATCGGCCCGCACCGACCCGCGGCGCAGCCCGCCGGCCAGGAAGCGCACCGACCCGGGCGCCGCGCACGGTGGCAGCCGCCCCCAGGCGCACGAGACCGGCTCTTCCCCCGGCCGGTCGGACCGGCGGTGCCGCGCGCCGTGCGACCGGGTGCCGGCGAGCGGGGAATCGACCAGGACGTCGATCAACTCGTCGTACTCGTACACCTCCAGGGCCGGTCGGCGCCCCGGGCGGAGGAACGCCGACCACGGACCGGCCGATCCGAGCGGCCCCACCCCGCCCGGGCCGTCGAGGAGTTCGGGCCGCAGCGGGGCGGGGCCCAGGGCCGCCGCACGGACGGCGGCGAGCGGGCTGCGGGCAGTGCGGATCAGGTTCGTGTTCGTCATGCCGTCAAGAATCCTGCGCGGCAAGGATCTTGTCGGTAGCGTCCGGCTCCGTCTTTGGGGTGTAGCCAGCTACACCCCAAAGACGGAGGCCCGGGCCATGGAAGCGCAGATCGGCGGACCTCTACGCTGAGCCGCATGTTCCAGTCGAAGATCCACACGCGTGAGCGCCGCACGGCCCGCTCCGCGGCGGTCCGGGCCGCCGCCGGGCGGCGCCTGCCGTGGTCCACGGGCGCTCGACGGGACTCGCTGTTCCTGGCGGCCGGGCTCCCGTTGGGGCTGCCGGCCGCGATCCTGTTCACCTCCCCGCAGCCCGCGGTGCTGCCCGGCCTGCTTCTGCTGGCCGCCCTGCTCGACCTGCTCACCACCGCGCAGCGCAGCCGGGTCCGCTCGCTGTACGGGCTGGAGATCCCGAGCCGGCTCCCGCCCGGGGCCGACTGGTTGGCCCGCCTGCGCGCGGGGCTGACGTGGCGTCAGGCCGTCCACCACCTGTTGGTCGCACCGCTCCAGGCGCTGGCGGCCGCGCTCCTCCTCGCCCTCTGGGGCTCCGCCGCCGTCCTGCTCGGATTCTTCGGCTGGGTCTGGCTGCTCCCGCTGGACAACCCGCTGCGGGGCCGGGCGGGCTGGACGGGGACCGGGGCCGCGGTCACCGCCGGGGGCCTGCTCCTGCTCTTCGCCATGCCCTGGCTCACCGCCCTGCTCGCCGCCCTCGACGTGTGGACGGTCCGTGCCCTGCTCGGCCCCAACCGCGCCGAGGTGCTGGAGCGCCGGGTCGAACACCTCGCCCGGAGCCGGGTGGACGTGGTGGACGCCGCGGACGCCGAACGCCGCCGCATCGAACGCGACCTGCACGACGGGGCCCAGCAGCGCCTGGTCTCCCTGGCGATGAACCTCGGCCTCGCCAGACGCACCCTCAAGAACGTCCCGCCCGAGGCGATGGAGGTCATCGTGGCCGCGCACGACGAGGCCCAGGCCGCCATCAAGGAGCTCCACGATCTGGTCCGGGGCCTGCACCCCGCCGTCCTGGAGGACCGCGGGCTGGACGCGGCGCTGTCCGGCATCGCCGCGCGCAGCCCCGTCCCCGTGCACCTCACGGTCGACCTGCCGGGCCGGATGGCACCCACGGTGGAGGCGGTCGCCTACTTCACGGTCTCCGAGGCCCTGGCGAACGCCGCCAAGCACTCCCGGGCCTCCCGGGTCGACCTCGTCCTGCGCAGACGGGCCGACCGGCTGCTCCTCACCATCACCGACGACGGCGTCGGCGGCGCGGACGCCGGGCGCGGCACCGGGCTCAGCGGTCTGCGCAAGCGGGCCGCCTCGGTGGACGGAACCTTCGCCATCACCAGCCCCCGCGGGGGTCCCACCACCATCACCATGGAGCTGCCATGCGAGCTGTGATCGCCGAGGACTCCGTCCTCCTGAGGATCGGCATCGTCAAGGTGCTGGAGAGCGAGGGCTACGAGGTGGCGGCCGCCGTCGGCGACGCCGAGGCGCTGCTCGCCGCCGTCGAGGAGCACCGCCCGCAGATCGTCGTCTCCGACGTCCGGATGCCGCCCGGCTTCACCGACGAGGGAGTCCGGGCCGCCCTGCTGATCCGCCGGCAGTGGCCCGACACGGCCGTCGTCCTGCTCTCCCAGTTCGTCGAGGAGCGCTACGCGGCCGACCTGCTGGCCAAGAACACCAGTGGCGTCGGCTACCTGCTCAAACAGCGGGTCGCCAACGTCGACGAATTCCTGGAGGCCCTACAGCGCGTGGCTGCGGGCGGCACCGCCCTCGACCCCGAGGTGGTCGCCCAACTGCTGCTGCGCCGCGACAGCGATCCGCTGCACCGCCTGACGCCCCGCGAGCGGGACGTGCTCGCCCTGATGGCGGAGGGCCGGTCCAACGCGGCCATCGCGGAATCCCTGGTGGTCAGCGACAGCGCCGTCTCCAAGCACATCAACTCCATCCTCACCAAGCTCGACCTCCCCCCGGCCGAGGACGTGCACCGGCGCGTCCTCGCGGTGCTGCGCTTCCTGGAGGTCAGCCAGTGACCCGACCGGACGTCCGGGAGCCGACGGCCGCCGAGCGCCGGTTCGCCCGCTGGCTCCCGGACCTCGCCCCCGCGGCCCCGGCCGAGCCGGATTCCGGCGAGCGCCGGGCCTGGCGGCTGCTCGGCCTGCTGGTCCTCGCGGTCGTCCTACTGGCCGGTGCTGGCGCCACCGGCGCCGGCCTGATCCAGCGGGAGACCAGCCGGGAGCGGACGTTCTTCGACCGGATCGCCCGGGTCGAGATCGATTCCGGGCCGGCCCGGGTCAGCGTCCTGGCCGGGGGCACCGACCGGGTCCTGGTGGCCGAGCGGGTCGGCTGGGCGTTGAGCAGACCCGTCGTCAGCGAGCACGTCGAGAACGACACGCTGTCGATATCCGTCGACTGCCCGGGCGGGCGGGTGCGCAGCCTGTTCGGCTGCGCGGTGAGCTTGGAGATCCAGGTCCCGCCCAGTACGGAGGTGCACGCCCGGAACTCCTCGGGGCGGACGGAGGTCGTGGGCATCGCCGGTGCCGTCTCGGCGTCCACCGACCGGGGGCAGGTCGAGCTGACCAGGGTCAGTGGCCGGCTCCGGGCGGTCAGCGGATCGGGGCAGATCATCGGCAACGGGCTGGATTCCGCGGCGGCGGAGCTGTTCTCCTCCTCGGGCCAGATCACCCTGCAGTACGACCGGGCGCCCCGAACGGTCACGGCCCGGACGGCCTCCGGCAACTTCGTCCTGCACCTGCCCGCCGACGGCAGTCGCTACCGCACGGACCTCAGCACGTCCGACGGCCAGCAGGAGATCGACGCCTCGATACCGGACGCGGACTCCTCCCAGGTGCTCGACGTCACCTCCGGCTCCGGCACGGTGACCATCGACCGCGACGGTGAGCACTGAGCCCCACCGAGCACTGAGGCCCACCGCCTCAACGTCCCACTGCCCCAACGTTCCACCGCCCCCTCGTTTTACTGCCCCCTCGCTTCTCGGCCGGCCCCGGGGATCGGCGGGCAGGCACACCCGGGGGGTGGGGGAGAATGGGGAGTCCGGAACCCCGCCGTTGGCCCCTACCCGTTTGAGGATCTGCCGCGCATGACCATCACGCCCGATTCCGCCCAGGCGACCCCGGCCGCACCCGACGCGCCGGAGTTCGCCCCGCTGAACATCGGGCCGATGCAGGTGTGGCCGCCCGTGGTGCTGGCCCCGATGGCGGGCATCACCAACGCGCCCTTCCGCACCCTGTGCCGGGAGCAGAGCGGCGGCAAGGGCCTCTACGTCTCCGAGATGATCACCACCCGGGCACTGGTCGAGCGCAACGCCAAGACCATGCAGCTGATCAAGTTCGACCCGAGCGAGAAGCCGCGCTCGATCCAGCTGTACGGGGTCGACCCGGAGACGGTCGGCAAGGCGGCCCGGATGATCTCGGCGGAGGGGCTCGCCGACCACATCGACCTCAACTTCGGCTGCCCCGTCCCCAAGGTGACGCGCAAGGGCGGCGGCTCGGCACTGCCGTACAAGCGCAACCTGCTGCGCGACATCCTGCGCCAGGCCGTCGCGAACGCGGGCAACCTCCCGGTCACCATGAAGATGCGCAAGGGCATCGACGACGACCACCTCACCTTCCTGGACGCCGGACGGATCGGCGCCGAGGAGGGCGTGGCCGCGATCGCCCTGCACGGCCGCACCGCCGCCCAGCACTACGGCGGCACCGCGGACTGGACGGCCATCGCACGCCTGCGCGAGTCCGTCCCGGCCGGCATCCCGGTGCTCGGCAACGGGGACATCTGGTCCGCGGAGGACGCGGTGCGGATGATGCGTGAGACCGGCTGCGACGGCGTGGTGGTCGGCCGCGGCTGCCTGGGCCGGCCCTGGCTGTTCAAGGACCTGGTGGCGATCTTCGAGGGAGACGTCGACCACGCGCGCCCCACCTTCGGGTACGTGGCCCGGGCCATGGTGCGGCACGCCCAGTTGCTGGGCGAGTGGATCGGCGACGAGACCCGGGGCGTCATCGACTTCCGCAAGCACGTGGCCTGGTACACCAAGGGCTTCTCGGTCGGCTCCGAACTGCGGGTGAGGCTGGCCAACGCCAGCTCGCTGACCGAGCTCGCCGAGACCCTCGACCAGGTCGACCAGGAGCAGAGCTGGCCGATCGGCGCGGACGGCCCCCGCGGCCGGACCAGCGGCAACAACCGGGTGGTCCTCCCCCAAGGCTGGTTGGACGATCCGTACGAGTGCGCCAAGTTGAGCGAAGACGCCGAATCGGACACCTCTGGCGGATGATCTGTACTTTCGGTCGAGAATGCCTCGGATTCCCTGCTGGCCGGGACGTCCGGACTCGATTGTCCAATCTGGACAGCGGGGCTCCTTTTAGGCAGAATCCCGCAACACAGTGCGACGAGAAGCTCGACGGAGAGCTACGGAAGACGTAGCTCCACTCGGCCCGACGGCTGAGATGCGCCCGTGACGCTGGCCACATATCGTGGCGAGTGACAGTCAGTCAGCGGACTTCGCCAAGGTGTACAAGTACGGATCGCTTCCCGAACGGGCCGCCCGGCGGATCGCTGCAGCTGGCTGCAGGAAATCAAGCCGGGGAAACCTGGCGGAGCGAATGCCGTCACCGTCTGTCCGGTTCGGGTGAGCTGCATGTTGCGATGCGTTCACTTCTTGAACCATCGCAAGCGTCATCCGGACGATTTCGGCAACACAGGCAAACGCCGGTCCGGGCATTCGATCTGCTGGCCAAAGCCCAGCTCCGCAGCTCGTACGAGCGATTCACTCCCCTAAACAGCCTTCGAAATGGGTATGTTCTCCGGCGTCAGGGCAACCGTGTGCGAGGAGAACCACCCGTGGCGGCGCAGCAGAAGTTTGTTTACTCCTTCACCGAAGGAAACAAGGACCTCAAGGACCTTCTCGGCGGCAAGGGTGCCAACCTCGCCGAGATGACCAACCTGGGTCTCCCCGTCCCTCCGGGGTTCACCATCACCACTGACGCCTGCAAGGTGTTCCTGGAGACCGGCAGCGAGCCGGGCTCGCTCAACGAGGAGATCACCGGCCACCTGGCCGCCCTCGAGCAGGAGATGGGCAAGCGGCTCGGCCAGGCCGACGACCCGCTGCTGGTCTCGGTGCGCTCGGGCGCCAAGTTCTCGATGCCCGGCATGATGGACACCGTCCTGAACATCGGCCTCTCCGACGCCTCGGTGACCGGGCTCGCCGCCCAGTCCGGCAACGAGCGCTTCGCCTGGGACTCGTACCGCCGCCTGGTGCAGATGTTCGGCAAGACCGTGCTGGGCGTCGACGGCGAGCTCTTCGAGGAGGCGCTGGACGAGGCCAAGCACGCCAAGGGGACCGCCAACGACCTGGACCTCACCGCCGCGGACCTGGAGTCGCTGGTCGCCACCTTCAAGGCGATCGTCCTCCGGGAGACCGGCCGGGAGTTCCCGCAGGACCCGCGCGAGCAGCTCGACCTGGCGATCCACGCGGTCTTCCACTCCTGGAACGGCGACCGGGCCCGTCTGTACCGTCGGCAGGAGCGCATTCCGAACGACCTGGGCACCGCGGTCAACGTCTGCACCATGGTCTTCGGCAACCTCGGCGAGGACTCGGGCACCGGTGTCGCCTTCACCCGCGACCCCTCCACCGGTACCCAGGGCGTCTACGGCGACTACCTGCAGAACGCCCAGGGCGAGGACGTGGTGGCGGGCATCCGCAACACCCTCCAGCTCGCCGACCTGGAGCAGCTCGACAAGAAGTCGTACGACGAGCTGATGACCATCATGCAGACCCTGGAGAACCACTACCGGGACCTGTGCGACATCGAGTTCACCATCGAGCGCGGCAAGCTCTGGATGCTGCAGACCCGGGTCGGCAAGCGCACCGCCGCCGCCGCGTTCCGGATCGCCGTCCAGCTGGTCGACCAGGGCCTGATCGACCTGGACGAGGCGCTGCACCGGGTCACCGGCGGGCAGCTCGCCCAGCTGATGTTCCCGCGCTTCGCGCCCACCTCCGAGACCAAGCCGGTCGCGTACGGCATCGCCGCCTCGCCCGGCGCGGCGGTCGGCCGGGTGGTCTTCGACTCCTACACCGCGGTGAAGTGGTCCCGCTCCGGCGAGCAGGTCATCCTGGTCCGCCGCGAGACCAACCCGGACGACCTGGAGGGCATGATCGCCGCCGAGGGCATCCTCACCTCGCGCGGCGGCAAGACCTCGCACGCGGCCGTGGTCGCCCGCGGCATGGGCAAGACCTGCGTCTGCGGCGCCGAGGAGCTCGAGGTCGACACCAAGAACCGGAAGTTCACCACCGCCGACGGCCAGGTCGTCCACGAGGGCGACGTGGTCTCCATCGACGGCGCCAACGGCAAGGTGTACCTGGGCGAGGTCCCGGTGCTGCCGTCCCCGGTGGTCGAGTACTTCGAGGGCACCATCCACGCCGGCGCCGACGTCCAGGGCGGGCTGGTCCAGGCCGTGCACCGGCTGATGTCGCACGCCGACGTCCGCCGCCGCCTCGCGGTGCGCGCCAACGCCGACAACGCCGAGGACGCGAACCGCGCCCGCCGGTACGGCGCCCAGGGCATCGGCCTGTGCCGCACCGAGCACATGTTCCTCGGCGAGGAGCGCCGCAAGGAGGTCGAGCACCTGATCCTGGCGGACAACGACAAGGACCGCGAGACCGCGCTGTCCAGCCTGCTGCCGCTGCAGAAGGGCGACTTCCTGGAGCTGTTCCAGTCGATGGACGGCCTCCCGGTGACGGTCCGGCTGCTCGACCCGCCGCTGCACGAGTTCCTGCCCGACATCACCGAGCTCTCGGTGCGCGTCGCCCTCGCCGAGGCCCGCAAGGACCCGAACGAGAACGACCTGCGCCTGCTCCAGGCCGTGCACCGGCTGCACGAGGCCAACCCGATGCTCGGCCTGCGCGGCGTCCGCCTCGGCCTGGTCATCCCCGGCCTGTTCGGCATGCAGGTCCGGGCGATCGCCGAGGCCGCGGCCGAGCGCAAGCTGGCCGGCGGCGACCCGCGGCCCGAGGTGATGATCCCGCTGGTCGGCACCGTCCAGGAGCTGGAACTGGTGCGCGACGAGTGCGAGCGGGTGCTCGCCGAGGTCGCCGCCTCCACCGGCGTCAACCTGGACATCAAGCTGGGCACCATGATCGAGCTGCCGCGGGCCGCCGTGACGGCCGGTCAGATCGCCGAGGCCGCCGACTTCTTCTCGTTCGGCACCAACGACCTGACCCAGACCGTGTGGGGCTTCTCCCGCGACGACGTCGAGGCCTCCTTCTTCACCGCCTACCTGGAGAAGGGCATCTTCGGGGTCAGCCCGTTCGAGACCATCGACCGGGACGGCGTCGGCGCGCTGGTGAAGAACGCCGCGGAGGCCGGCCGGGCCACCCGCCCCGACCTCAAGCTCGGCGTCTGCGGCGAGCACGGCGGCGACCCCGACTCGGTCCACTTCTTCCACGAGGTGGGGCTGGACTACGTATCCTGCTCTCCCTTCCGGATTCCGGTGGCGCGCCTGGAGGCAGGCCGCGCTGCCATCGAGACGGCGGGAAGTGACTCGCGCTGACACGAAGCGGCGCGATTCACTGACCGCAACCCCTCCGTAAGGGGAGGGGCGTACGGCGGAGCTCGGCGCAGGAGAGCCGCCGTACGGAGCAGCCGGGGCGGGAACGGACAATGGCGTCCGTCCCCGCCCCGGCGGCGTTCTCCCGCCCGCGCGCACCGGACGATCCGGGGAACGGTGTGCGCGGCGTGCGCCATTCGGGTGAGCGGGTACGGCAGGCTTGGCCCATGAAGAACCGAAGTCGCCTGATCGGCCTCGTCGTCCTGGTGCTGCTGGGCATCGTCGCCGGAGTGGTCGCGCTGACGGCGGGCGGGAGCGGTTCGGGCAGCCCGAGCACCGCGAAGTCGTCCGCCAAGTCGTCGGCCACCGGGTCCCCGGCCGCGGGCGGGCCCAAGCCCTCCGCCCCGGCCAAGTCGCCCGTCCCGACCGCCCCGGCCAAGCCGTCCGAGTCCGCCTGGGTGCCCACCAGCACCTCCCTGGCGGACGTCTGCCGGAGCAAGCTGCCCGCGCAGGCCCTCGACACCCTCGGCCTGATCGCCAAGGGCGGCCCCTACCCGTACCGCTCGGACGGCATCGTGTTCGAGAACCGGGAGAGTCGGCTGCCGCGCCAGAGCAACGGCTACTACCACGAGTTCACCGTGGTCACCCCCGGATCGGACGACCGGGGCACCCGACGGGTCGTCACCGGGGGCGTCGGCGAGCAGTACTGGACGGCCGACCACTACGCCACCTTCCAGGAGATCGACCCGCGCTGCTGACCGGTGCTCCCGGGCGCCGCCGTCCTGCTGACGGGCCGTCGGAAAATTACTTTCCACTCCGGAAAGTATGTGACAGAGTGGCAGTACTTGATCCGGCGTCGGGCCGGATCCGACGGCATGTCCGCCCGGGGGTTCCCATGACAGACGACAAGCGCTCCGCACGCGGCGGCCCCGCCGAACTCCCGCCCGGGGTCGGGCTCCCGCCCGTCGAGGCGTTGGCCCTCGCCGGGCGGGCCCGGGCCGCGGCGGGTCGGCCCGTTCCGCTGCCCCGGTGGTACGGGCCGGCCGTGGGCCTCGCCTTCGCCGCCTACGGAGCGGCGATAGGCCAGAGCTACCAGCACCGGGTGCTGTGGCTGATACCGCTGTGCGCGTTCGGCCTGGTCCTGGTGCTCGCCCCCATGGTCCGCGCGGCCGTCCGGGTCGGCGGGGTCGCAAGGCTGGTGGAGAGCGGCGCCTCGGCGCACGTGCTGCGGGCCGCCGGCCTCATCGTCCTGGCGGCGGCGCTGGGCGGTCTCGTCGCCTGGTTCGCCACCGGCGACCAGCGCTGGGCGATAACGGCCGCCGGCGCCGTCGGCGGCGCGGCCCACTGGGGCGCCGTCGCCCTGTTCAACCGACACCTCGAGGAGCAGAGCATGAGCAGCAGCCGGTGAACGGGCTCGACCCGATACTCCACCACCCCACCAGGCTCACCGTCCTGGCCTTCCTCAGCGGCTGCCAGGAGGCCGAGTTCTCCGTGGTCCGCGACTACTGCCAGGTCTCGGACTCGGTGCTCAGCAAGACCGCGGCCGGCCTGGAGGAGGCCGGCCACCTGCGGGCCCGCAAGGGCTACGTCGGCAAACGGCCGCGGACGTGGCTCGCCGCGACCGCGCACGGCCGCGCCGCACTGGCGGCCCACCTCGCGGCGCTCCAGCAGCTGGCCGCCGCCGCGGAGGCGGCCGGTGCGGAACCCCGTCCGGCGGGCGGCAGCGCCGAGGGCTGAGCGAGGCGTCGGCGGGCCGACGGGGTGGAGTGTCGTGATGATCACATCCGGGAGCGGAGGTGGGCCAAAGCACATGGCGTCACGGCTCCTTGACAACTCGACAGAGTGTCGCGCCCGCCCGGGAACGGGAACGGCCCGCCGCGTTGGCGGCGGGCCGACCGGACGGCCTCAGGCTGCCGGAATCAGCGAGCTGCCGATCACAGGCTCGCCGACCAGGGAGCTGCCGTGTCTAAGGCACTCCTGGTTGAGCGGCGCCGGATCCGGCGCACTGGGCGAGGTCGCGGCGGCGATCCGCAGCTCGATGATGTCCCGGACGGCGGGCCACTCCTCGTCCAGGATCGAGTAGAACGCGGTGGACCGGACGACGCCGTCCAGGCCCCGCGAGTGGGCCCGGCGCACCCCTTCCGAGGTGGCGCCCAGCCGCTCGATGGCGATCCGGGAGCGGGTGTTCCGGGCGTCGGCCCGCAGCGAGATCCGCCGGACGCCCCAACCCTCGAAGGCGTGTCGGAGCATCAGCAGCTTCGCCTCGGTGTTGATGCCGGTGCCCTGCGCCCGCGGGGACAGCCAGGTGTTCCCGATCTCGGCGGCGTCCGGCACCGCCTCCAGCGGATCGCCGTACGGCACGCCCGGCACGGGCGGCCAGATCAACGGGCCCTGCCAGTAGTCCAGTTCCAGGAACCGGGTGGAGCCCACAACCCGGTTGTCCACCGTGCTCACCGTGGCGAACGGCAGCGAGCGGCCCGCGGCCTGATCGGCGAGGGCGCGCGCGATGTACTCCCGGGCGGCCTCCAGGCCGTGCGGGACGGGGGTGAAGGCGTAGGTCGTACGGTCCTCAGCGCCTGCCTCGGCCAGGGCCGCGGCGTGGTACTCGGCGAGGGGCTCCAGCCGCACGGTGCGGCCGTAGAGGGTGACGGGTACGGGCACGGATCCTTCGGTCCTTCGGCGGTCGTCGGGGCCCGCGTGCCGGGTTCGCGGCGCGAGGGCAGTGGTCGTTTCGCCCCGGCCCCGGACAACGGCCGTCCGTGGGGCGCTACGCCAGAGGCTCGGGCGTGCGGAGGGACGGCAGCCCGGAGGCGGGCAGCGCGGTGCCGGTACGGACACGGGTCGACGGACCGATCCGGCGGGATGAGCGACGGGACAGTGTGCGTCCGCGAGATGGCCGAGAGAGATACGAGATCACGAAGCGAAGCAGGCGGCCAGATGAAGGCAAGGTGCGCTAGGGATGGCTGGCCGAACAACGGACCGGGGCGTGGCCCACGACGTGACAGACGGCGTGGCGCGACGACGCGACGATGCGAGGCAGCGAGAGGACGATACCCGCCAGAAGGCGGTGCGTCACTTCGCGGCGCGCCAATCGGGGCGCGCGGGTCCTTTCGGCACGCCGAGACGCCCCTCAATATTAGCGGCGGACTGCGGCTCCACGTCCACGACCAGGCGCTTTGTCCGAAGGTGAGAGGATTCGAGAGACAGCGTGAAGACTCGTGCGAGGGTGGGAATGTCGGCGGGCCGCCGCACGCTGGACAGAGCAGATCCGGAAGCATTCCGAAACGACGAGACGGAAACGGGGTTGGGTGCACCGTGCGTGATCCCAAGGAGCTGTACGAGCTGGAACCGCAGGGTGTGACCGCCCTGGCGGCGGCACGCGCCGCCGCCGAGGCCGGGACCGGCCTCGTGCTGCTGTACCACCTCGAGGGCTTCATGGACGCCGGCGAGGCCGGCGGTCAGGTCGTCGGGCACCTGGTGGAGCACGGCTCCCCGCAGGTCGTCGCCAGGTTCGACCACGACCGCCTGGTCGACTACCGGGCCCGCCGCCCCGCGATGACCTTCGACCGCGAGACCTGGACGGACTACGACCCGCCCGAGATCCTGCTCCAGTTGGCGCGCGACTCGGTCGGCGCGCCCTTCCTGGTGCTCACGGGCCCCGAACCGGACACCGAGTGGGAGCTGTTCGCGGCGGCCGTCGCCGACCTGGTCGAGCGCTTCGAGGTCAGGCTGTCGGTGGCCTTCCACGGCATCCCGATGGGCGTCCCGCACACCCGCCCGGTGGGTCTCACCCCGCACGGCAACCGCGTCGACCTGGCGGCCGGCCACCCCAAGTGGTTCGACCAGGCCCAGGTGCCCGGCAGCGCCCAGGCCCTGGTCGAGTACCGGCTCGCCGAGGCCGGGCACGACGTGCTGGGCTTCGCCGCCCACGTCCCGCACTACATCGCGCGCTCCGCCTACCCGGCGGCCGCGGTGGCGATCCTGGAGGCCGTCCAGTCGGCGACCGGCCTGGTGCTGCCCGGCAGCGAACTGCGCGGCCGGGTCAACGAGGTCTACGCGGAGATCGAGGACCAGCTCTCCGACGGGGACGGCGAACTGCGCTCCGCGATCCAGGGCATGGAGGGCCAGTACGACGCGGTCTCCGGCGCCGTCGACCGGGAGAGCCTGCTCGCGGAGACCGCCGACCTCCCCTCGGCGGACGAACTCGGCCGCCGGTTCGAGGAGTTCCTCGCCGAGCACGAGCGCGGCGCGGACTGAGGTGCGCCGCCGCCTGCTGGCCGTCACCGCCGCGGCGCTGATCGGTGCCGCCGGGTGCGGCTCGGCGGGCTCCGGACCCGCCCCCACTCCCGGCCCGGTCTCGCCGAGCCCGTCCGCGACCCCGGTGACCGGCCCGTACGCGGCCCTCGGCGACTCCTACACCTCCGGCCTGCGGATCCCGCCCCAGGGCGGCACGCCGCAGGGCTGCGCGCGCTCGGGCGTCAACTACCCGTCCCTGGTGGCCCGTCGGCTGGAGCTCAAGGACTTCACCGACGTCAGCTGCAGCGGCGCGCGGACGGGCGACCTGACGGCGGCCCAGCAGACCGACGGCGGGGCGAACCCGCCGCAGCTGGACGCGGTCGGGGCCGCGACCCGGCTGGTGACGCTGGGCATCGGCGGCAACGACGCGGGCTTCCTCGACGTCCTGGGCCGCTGCGCGGTCGAGAACCTCCGCAACAGCCTGGCCGACGGGGGCGCCGACGCCCCCTGCCGGGCGTACTACACCACCGGGACGGGGCGCGGCGAGGTCCAGCGGAGACTCGCCACCGCCGGCGACCGGCTCGGCGGCGCGCTCGACGAGATCAAGCGGCGGGCCCCGCGGGCCCGGGTCCTGGTCGTCGGGTACCCGGCCCTGCTGCCGCAGGACCCGGCCGGCTGCGCGACCACCCTCGGCACCGGGGTCGCGCCCGCCGACATCGCCTTCGTGGCCGAGCAGGAGCGGCAGCTCAACGCGATGCTGCAGCAGCGCGCCGAGACCGCGGGCGCGGCCTTCGTCGACACCTACGCCGCCTCGTCCGGCCACGACATGTGCGCGGCCGAGGGCGAGCGCTGGATCGAACCGCTCAGCGCCGCCCCGGGCCTGGCCCCCGTCCACCCCAACGCCCGGGGCCAGCAGGGCATGGCCACCGCCGTCCTGGCCTCGCTCGAACAGCGCTGACCCCGCCGTCCCGCCCTCGGGAGGGCGCGGCAGCGGGGTGGGTGCCCGGCGGGACGGGTGCCCGGCCCCGCCGGGTCGGCGGGCCGGCGGAGCGGAGGTCAGGCGGCGCGGACGGCGTGCACGCCGATCCGGACGTTCTCGTCGTCCAGGCACTCGCCGGTCACCAGGTCGAAGCGCTGCTTGAGCAGCGGGGAGGCCACGTAGACCCGGCCGTCGGGGGTGGAGCCGAGCAGCCCCCGGGAGAGGACGTAGGCGCCGGTGAACGGGTCGCGGTTGTCGGTGGCGTAGAGGCGGTCGCCGCCGTCGCGGAACACGGCGACCTGGCGGCCGTCCGGCAGCAGGACGGCGATCCCGCGTCCGGGGAGCAGCAGGTCCAGGTCGCAGACCGGGAACCAGCCGGACGAGGAGGCCGAGTCGGAGAACAGCTCGACCCTGGTGGTGGTGGCGGTGGCGTTCATCGGGCTTCCTCCAGGAGTCGGTCGGCGGGGAGCGGGGCGTGGTCGGGGTCGAGGGTGGCGAACAGCTGCTCCTCGGTGGCCAGCAGCACCAGGTCCGGCTTGACCTGCTCGCGCTCGGCCACGAACCGGATGCTCGGGTCGGGCACGCCGGGGGCGTTGACGAAGGAGACGAACCGGCGCATCCGGTCGGGGTCGGCCAGGGTCGCCGCCCACTCGTCCTGGTACTCGTCGATGTGCCGGGCCATCAGCGCCTCCAGTTCGGCGGCCAGGCCGAGCGAGTCCTCGACCACCACCTCGCGGACGTGCTCCAGCCCGCCCTCGATCCGCTCCAGCCAGGTCGAGGTGCGCTCCAGCCGGTCGGCGGTGCGGATGTAGAACATCAGGAACCGGTCGATCAGGCGGATCAGCTGCTCGTCGTCCAGGTCCTGGGCGAGCAGGTCGGCGTGGCGGGGCGTGGCGCCGCCGTTGCCGCCGACGTACAGGTTCCAGCCGTTGCTGGTGGCGATGACGCCGAAGTCCTTGCCGCGGGCCTCGGCGCACTCGCGGGCGCAGCCGGAGACCGCGGACTTCAGCTTGTGCGGCGAGCGCAGGCCCCGGTAGCGGAGTTCGAGCCGGATGGCCATGGCGACCGAGTCCTGCACCCCGTAGCGGCACCAGGTCGAGCCGACGCAGGACTTCACGGTGCGCAGCGACTTCCCGTACGCGTGGCCGGACTCGAAGCCCGCCGCGACGAGTCGGCTCCAGATCATCGGCAACTGGTCCACGCCGGCGCCGAGCAGGTCGATCCGCTGGCCGCCGGTGATCTTGGTGTAGAGGCCGAACTCCTTGGCCACCTCGCCGATCACGATCAGCCGGTCGGGGGTGATCTCGCCGCCGGGGATGCGCGGCACCACCGAGTAGGAGCCGTTCTTCTGCAGGTTCGCCAGGAAGTGGTCGTTGGTGTCCTGCAGGGCTCCCTGCTCGCCGTCCAGGATGTGCCCGGAGGCCTCCAGCTCGGGGGCGAGCGAGGCGATGATCGAGGCCACCGTCGGCTTGCAGACCTCGCAGCCCTCGGCGTCCGCGGCCACCCGGCCGTGCTCGGCGAGCAGCTGACGGTGGGTGGGGATCCGCTTGACCAGGACGATCTCGTAGAGCTCGGCGCGGGTGTGGGCGAAGCACGGGCACAGGCCCTTGTCGACCTCGACGCCGCTCGCCTCCAACTCCTCGGCGACGATGGTGCCGACCAGCTTCACGCAGGAGCCGCAGTTGGTGCCGGCCCGGGTGCACTTCTTCACCTCGGGAACGGTGCTGCACGCGTGGTCGGTGACGGCGGCCCGGATCGTGCCCTTGGTGACGCTGTTGCAACTGCAGACCACCGCCTCGTCCGGCAGCGCGGAACCGCCCAGTGAGACCGCCGAATCCGTGCCGGCCGGCAGCACCAGCGACTCGGCGGGGACGGGCAGCGGGTTCCCGGTGCCCGCCAGCGGCCGCAGCGTCGCGTAGGCCGAGGCGTCGCCGACCAGGATGCCGCCGAGCAGCGCGCCCTCGGGGGTGACCACCAGCTTCTTGTAGACACCGGCGCGGGAGTCCGAGTACACCACGTCGAGCGCGCCGGGGGTGCTGCCGAAGGCGTCGCCGAAGCTGGCGACGTCCACGCCGAGCAGCTTCAGCTTGGTCGAGAGGTCCGCGCCGGTGAAGGGTTCGGCGGGCTGCCCGGCCAGTTGCCGGGCCACCGAGACCGCCATCTCGTAGCCGGGGGCGACCAGGCCGTAGACCCGGCCGTCCACCGCGAGGGCGCACTCGCCGATGGCGTAGACGTGCGGGTCCGAGGTGCGGCAGCGCTCGTCGACCGCGATGCCGCCGCGCTCGCCGACCGTCAGGCCGGCCTCCCGGGCCAGCCGGTCGCGGGGGCGGACGCCGGCGGAGAACACCACCAGGTCGGCGGCGAGTTCGGAGCCGTCGGTGAAGGACATGCCGACGGCGCGCCCCCCGGCCACGGTGATCGACCCGGTGCCGACCCCGGTGTGGACCACCACGCCCATCGACTCGACGGTCCGCCGCAGCGCGGCCCCGCCGGCCTCGTCGACCTGAACGGGCATCAGCCGCGGCGCGAACTCCACCACGTGGGTCTCCAGGTCCAGGCCCCGCAGCGCCCCGGCGGCCTCCAGCCCCAGCAGGCCGCCGCCGACGACCGCGCCCACCCGGGCCCCGGCGGCGTAGGCCTCGATCGCCTGGAGGTCCTCGATGGTGCGGTAGACGAAGCAGCCCTCGGCGTCCCGGCCGTCCACCGGCGGGACGAACGGGTACGAGCCGGTGGCCAGCACCAGGGTGTCGTAGCGGACGGTGTGCCCGGCGGCCGTGGTGACGGTCCGGGCCGCCGGGTCGAGCGAGACGGCGGGGGAGGAGAGGTGCACCTCGAACCCGTGCCGATCGGCGAAGCCGTCCTCCGCGAGCAGCAGGTCCTCGGGGGTCCTCCCGGAGAAGTAGGAGGTCAGACCGACCCGGTCGTAGGCGGGCCGGGGCTCCTCGGCGAGGACGACGACCCGGAAACGGGTCGCGGCGCCGGATTCGGCCAGGGCCTCCAGGAAGCGGTGGCCGACCATGCCGTAGCCGACCAGGAGCAGTACGGGCTTGGTGGTGGTCATCGGGAAGTCCCTCCGAGGTCGTGCTCCGGGTGGCGGACCACCGGAACTGGTGGGCTGGCCGGACGCCGGGCCGGACCGTCCCCGGCCCGGTCCGGCCCGGCGCGGCAGCGCGCCCCCGGTCCCGCCGGAGGCCCGGAGCCCGGACCGGGAGGGGGACGCCGTCCGCCCGCACCCCGGTCGCTGTCGTGGCACCGAGCATGGTCGGGGGGTGTTTCCCGACCGGTGCCGCGCTGTTTCACCACCGGAACTTCGACCTCAGCGGCCCGGGGCGGCAGCTGTGAGAGGGCGTTCGATAGGGGATTCCCCCCAACTGTCCGGATTTGATCGCTGCGGCACGGACTCGATTCCAGGATCTCGTGGCGACCGGGTCCGT
>NZ_JBIUTD010000024.1:0-15576 GCF_044741705.1 Kitasatospora sp. NPDC088134
GGGTCAGCGTCCTGTGGGCACTCCTGCGCGACAACCGGATCTTCACCTCCGATCCGGCCGCGCAGACAGCTTGACTCAGTCATTGAGACTCCTCAACAGGGGTTCTTCAGCGGGACGTTCGAGAAATCCGGGCGCTCAGGCACGGGTCAGGTGGGCCGACCAGGCGAGCAGGGTGGGCGGCCCGTCCAGGTCGGCGAGGTCGGCGAACTCGACCCGGGCGCCGCGGGCGCGCCAGGTCTCCACCAGGTGCATCAGCCGCATCGAGTCCAGACCGAGGTCGCGCAGGTCGTCCTCGTCGTGGATGTCCTCGGGCGCCTCGCCGAGCAGGTCGGCGATCTCGGCGCGCAGGGTGTCAGGGTCGAACCCGGCGGGGGAAGTCATTGCGTCAAGTCCGTTCCGGAATAAGCGATGTGACGGCGAGTCAGGCGATGGCGGTGGCGGTGGCGCTGCGGGCCCGCAGGTCGCGGCCGGAGCGGCGCAGCAGCAGCGAGTCGCGGATCTCGCCGGAGCGCACGGCCAGCGTGGAGAGCAGCGAGGAGGTGATGCCGTGGGTGTGCTCGGTGCCGCCCTGGAGGTAGATGCCGACATCGAGGCGGTCGGCGGTGAGCACCCGGTGGTCGCGGTCGACCCGGAGCCGGCCCTGTTCGTCGGTGCGGCAGTCGGCGGCGAGCTCGCCGAGCAGTTCGCGCGGGTCGACGTGGGTGTAGCCGGTGGCGAGCACCACCGCGTCGCAGTCCAGGGCCTGTTCGCGGCCGGTGGTGAGCGAGCGCAGCTGCGCGCGGACGCCGTCGGCGGTGGGCTCGGCGCCGGTCAGCCGGGTGGTGTTGAGCACCCGCAGGCGCTCCTGCCCGGCGACCTTCTCCTGGTAGGCGGTGCGGTACAGCGCCTCGATCAACTCGCCGTCCACCACGGAGTAGTTGGTGTTGGCGTGCTGGGCCAGCAGGGTCCGCCTGGACTCTTCGGAGGCGGCGTAGAACTCGTCCACCGCGGACGGGTCGAAGATCCGGTTGGCGAACGGGCTGTCGTCGGCGGGGCTGTAGCCGTACCGGGTCAGCACGGCGCAGATCTCCGCGCCCGGGAAGGTGCGGTGCAGGTGCTCGACGGCCTCGGCGGCGGACTGGCCGGCGCCGACCACGGCGATCCGGCGGTGCCGCAGGCCGCGCCGAGCCAACTCCGGTGCGCGGAACAGCAGATCGCGGGTGTGCCAGACGCTCTCGCCGGTCTCGACCCCCGCGGGCAGCCGTGGGGTCAGACCGGTGCCGACGGCGATGTTGCGGGCCCGGCGGACCTGCCGGTCGCCGCCGTCCGGCGCCTCGGAGACCACCTCGACCTGCTCGATCCGGCCGTCCGGGCCGGTCAGCGGGCGGATGCCGGTGACGGTGCGGGCGTAGTCGACCCGGTCGGCGAACTCGGCGGCGCACCACTCGAAGTAGGCGTGGAACTCCAGCCGGGTCGGGTAGAAGGTCTTCAGGTTGATGAAGTCGGCGAGCCGGCCCTGTTCCTGGAGGTACGTCAGGAAGGTGAAGCGGCTGCGCGGGTCGCGCTGGGTGACCAGGTCCTTGAGGAAGGACACCTGCATGGTGGCGCCGTCCAGCAGCATGCCGCGGTGCCAGCCGAAGCGCTCCTGGCGCTCCAGGAAGCCCACCCGGAGCGGGGGTTCGGCGCCGGTCCGGTTGTGGTCGTCGACCGCGATGGCGAGGGCGAGGTTGGCGGGGCCGAAGCCTATGCCGACCAGGTCGTCGACCTCCGCGTCCGGGCGGCCCGCCTCGTTCTCCAGCGACATGCGCGTCCTTCCCTCTTCCCGATGCTCATCGATGCGCACCGATGCGCACCGATGCCGGTACGACGGGACCGGACCCGCCCGGCCCCCAATTACTTTGGTTAGGCTTGCCTAACTTGTCTTACGACGGGCGGCTGAGTCAAGTTCAGCCCCCGCCCCGGCCAGGGCTTTTGGCCCCGGCCGCCGCTCAGCGGACCGCCGGCGCCACGGAGCACCGGGTCGGCGACCACCCGGGTGCCGGGCGCGTCCGCACCGAAGGCGCGCAGTACCGCGTCGGGCTCCCGCCCGTCCAGCACCCGCACCTCCCCCACCCCGGCCCGCAGCGCGGCCAGGCAGGCCGTCATCTTCGGGACCATGCCCCCGGCCAGGCCGGGCAGCAGGGCGGCCAGCTCGGCGGCCGGCAGCTCCCCGATCACCTCCCCGTCCGCACCCCCGCCCGGGGGCCAACTCCGGTACAGGCCGGGCACGTCGGTGAGCATCAGCAGGGTGCGCGCACCCAGCGCACCGGCCACGGCGGCGGCCGCGGTGTCGGCGTTCACGTTGTAGACGGCACCGTCGTCGCCGACCGCGACCGAGGACAGCACCGGTATCCGGCCGTCCGCCAGCAGGGCCCGCAGCAGTCCGGTGCGCACCTCGGCGACCTCGCCCACCCGGCCCAGGTCGACGGGCTCGCCGCCCACCAGGCAGCGGCGCTTGACGGCCCGCAGGGTGCCCGCGTCCTCGCCGGTGAGGCCGACCGCGAACGGGCCGTGCACGTTGACCAGGTTGACCAGCTCGCGCTGCACCCGGCCGGCCAGCACCATCCGGACCTCGCCCATCACCTCGGGCGTGGTGACCCGCAGGCCGCCCGCGAACGGGGCGCTGAGGCCGAGCCGGCGCAGGTGGGCGTCGATCTGCGGGCCGCCGCCGTGCACCACCACCGGGCGCAGTCCGGCGTACCGCAGCAGCACCACCGAGCGGGCGAAGGACGCCTTCAACTCCTCGTCCACCATGGCGTTCCCGCCGAACTTGACCACCACGGCGGACCCCCGGCGGGCACCCAGCCCGGCCAGCCAGTCCAACAGGTCCGGCTCCTGCGCCTGCGGTTGGACCACCGTCCGCCTCCCACCCTCGATCGCCGCCCCGTCCACTGCCCCATCAACTTAGGCAAGGGTTACCTTACATGCAGCTCGGAGCACTGCCCAGCACGCCCCGACGGGGCACCGGCCCGACCATGGCCGACCCCTTGGAGAGCGCTCTCATGACGCATCGGCACACCCGGACTCCCCAGTCTTCAAGACCCGAAGGCAAGTTGGGCGGAAATGCCTAGCAGAACAAGGGTTCTTTGACGTTGCCATGCTGATAACGCGTCCGTACGATTCAGGGCTACCGGCGGCGGGACACCGCCGCAGAGAGCGCTCTCAGATCGAGGGAAGGTTCTTCCATGGCTGCTCCCCCACGCCCGCGCCGCTGGCCCTTCGGCGGATTCGCCCTGCTGGCGGCCGCCGCCCTGCTGGCCGCCGCCCCGTTCGCCTCGGCCGCCGCCCCGGCCGCGGCCGCCCGGACCGCCGCCCTGCCGGCCGCCGAGCAGGCCGCCGGGCAGGCCGCCGAGCAGGTCGCCGCGGCGAACTGGGGCGACGACTTCGACGGCCCGGTCGGCTCGGCCGTCGACCCCGCCAAGTGGACCCTGGAGACCGGCGGTTCGGGCAACGGCAACCACGAGCTGCAGTACTACACGGGCGGCGCCGCGAACGCCGCGCTGGACGGCCAGGGCCACCTGGTGATCACCGCCAAGCGCAACACCGACCCCGGCCTGTCCTGCTGGTACGGCACCTGCCAGTACACCTCGGCCCGGCTGAACACCTCGCGCACCTTCACCCAGGCGTACGGGCACTTCGAGTCCCGGATCAAGATCCCGCGCGGGCAGGGCATCTGGCCGGCCTTCTGGATGCTCGGCAACGACCTCGGCACGGTCGGCTGGCCGAACAGCGGCGAGATCGACGTGATGGAGAACATCGGCCGCGAACCCGGCACCGTGCACGGCACCTTCCACGGCCCCGGCTACTCCGGCGCGGCCGGCATCGGCGCGCCCTACAGCCTCCCGGCCGGGCAGTCCTTCGCCGACGCCTTCCACACCTTCGCGGTCGACTGGAGCCCCAACTCCATCACCTGGTCGGTGGACGGCAACGCCTACCAGACCCGCACCCCCGCCGACCTCGGCGGCAACCGCTGGGTCTTCGACCACCCGTTCTTCGTGATCCTCAACCTCGCGGTCGGCGGCGACTGGCCGGGCAGCCCCGACGGCTCCTCCAGCTACCCGCAGACCATGGTGGTCGACTACGTCCACACCACCACCTGGGGTGGCAGCACCGGCCCCTACACCGGGCGGATCACCGGGCCCGGCGGCATGTGCGTGGACGTCGCGGGCGGTTCCAGCGCCGACAGCACGCCCATCCAGCTGCACAACTGCACCGGCAACGCCGCCCAGCAGTGGACGGTCGGCACCGACGGCACCGTCCGCGCCCTCGGCAAGTGCCTGGACGTGGCCGCCGCCTCGCACAACGACGGCGCGGTGATCCAGCTCTACACCTGCAACGGCACCAGCGCCCAGCAGTGGCAGCACCGCTCCGGCAACGACTTCCTCAACCCGGGCTCCGGCAAGTGCCTGGACTCCCCGAACGGCTCCGCCGCCGACGGCACCCACCTGCAGCTGTGGACCTGCAACGGCACCGGCGCCCAGAAGTGGACGCTCGGCTGACACCCCGTCGGCCCCGCCCACCGCGGGGCCGGGGACCCCCGGGCCCCCCCCCCCCGCCCCCCCCCCGGGGGGGGCGGGCCGCCCCCCCCCCCGCCCCCCGCCGGCCCGCGCCCCCTCCCGGCCCGTCGCCCCCGCCCCCGCCCCCGCCCCCGCCCTGTCACCGTCACCGTCACCGTCGCCGCCCCTCCCGCCCCCACCCGGAAGGACACCCGCCCGCCATGACACCCCGTCACGCCCAGCCCCCGGTCCCCGCGTCCGGCGGGCGGCTCTCCCGCCGCGCGCTGCTGGCCGCCGCCGCGCTCGCACTCCCCGCCGCCGCCCTGGCGACCGGCGGGCAGGCCCAGGCGCAGACCCCGGCCACCCTGGCGCTCGACCTGGCCAACACCACCGGCAGCAACACCGTGTACGCGTACGTGCTCGGCCGCGACCCGGCGGCGGGCGGCAGTTGGGCCTTCCTGCAGGCGAACGGCAGCAGCCTGTACCACCCGCCGAACCCGGCCAACGACCAGACGCCGCTGGGGGTGGACTGCGCGATCGCGCTGAACGCCTCCGGGGCGGCCCCGCGCCGGGTGACGCTGCCGCACCTGGACAGCGGACGGATCTACTTCTCGGTCGGCGCCAAGCTGACCTTCCTGATGAACCGGGGCGGCGGCCTGGCACTGCCCTCGGTGGTCAACCCGACCGACCCGAACATCGACGTCCGGCACGACTTCTGCGAATTCACCTTCAACAACGACCAGTTGTTCGGCAACATCACCTTCGTCGACATGGTCTGCCTGCCGATCGCCTTCCAGTTGGAGGTCTCCGGCGGCCCCACCCAGACCGTCCGCGGCCTGCCCGCCGACGGCCTGTCCCGGGTCGCGGCCGCGCTGCGCGCCCAGTCCGCCGCCGACGGCTCCGACTGGAGCCGGCTGGTCGTCAACCGCGGCAGCGGCGACCTGCGGGTGCTCGCCCCCAACCTGGCGATCCGCGGCAACAGCGCCCTGTTCAGCGGGTACTTCGAACCGTACGTCGACCAGGTGTGGAGCAAGTACGCCGGGACCGACCTGCGGATCGACACCCAGTACACCTGGGGGGCGTTCACCGGGCGGGTCAGCGGCAGCACCCTCAATTTCCCCGGCGCGGGGTCCTTCGCCAGGCCCTCCACGCTGGCGATCTTCTCCTGCAGCGACGCCCCGTTCACCACCGGCAACGACCTGATGGGCAATCTGAGCGCCCGGCTGGCGGCCGCGTTCAACCGCACCACGCTGCTGAGCAACCCGAACCAGCCCACCGGCGAGAACCCGGCGACCTTCTACACCCAGGCCCGCACCAACCACTACGCCCGCATCCTGCACTCCACCACGCCCGACGGCCTCGGCTACGCCTTCCCGTACGACGACGTCCACCCGGCCGGCGTCGACTTCGAGGGCAAGGTGCAGTCCGGCGCGCCGACCCGCTGGGTGATCACCGTCGGCGGCCTGTCCGGCGGCGGCACCCCGACCACCCCGCCGCCGAGCGGCGGCGCCTCGGCCTTCAGCACCGTCCAGGCCGAGTCCTTCACCGCCCAGTCGGGGGCGCAGACCGAGGCGTGCTCCGACACCGGCGGCGGCACCGACGTCGGCTGGCTCGCCAACGGCGACTGGCTGCGCTACACCCTCGACTTCGGCTCCACCGGCGCCACCCGGATCGACGCCCGGGTCGCCTCCGGCGCGGCCGCCGGCGTCAGCGGCCTGGTCCAGGTCCGCCTGGGCAGCCCCACCGCCACCCCCGTCGGCTCCTTCGCCCTCGCCAACACCGGCGGCTGGCAGACCTGGCGCACCGTCCCCGCCGACCTCTCCCGGATCACCGGCGTCCGCGACGTCTACCTGACCTTCAGCAGCGGCCAGCCCGCCGACTTCGTCAACCTCAACTGGTTCGTCTTCTCCTGAGCCCGGCGGCGGATCGCCGACCCTTGCCGCCGCCTATCGAGATTCGATAGATTTCCATCGTGGCTCGATGGAAGGTCGACTGATGGGAAAACTGACGGTCCGCGCCCTGCGCGCCGTGCTCGTGGTGGTGTTCACCGGCACCGTGCTGGTCCAGGTGCTGATGCTGTGGACGCTGGTCAGTGGGAGCGACCCGGAGGACGGGACGCTGCCGCTGACCGCGTTCCGGGTGATCACGGTGCTGGGCCTGGGCGCGGCGCAGGTCGTGCTGGGGTGCGTGTGGCGGCTGGTGGCGATGGTGCGGCGCGGGACGGTGTTCTCGGCGGCCGCGTTCCGGTACGTGAACGGCATCATCGGCGCGGTCGTCGTGCTGGCGCTGCTGTGGTTCGTGGTGACCGCCGTCAACGCGCCCGGCCAGCGGGAGGATCCGGGCGTCACCGTGATCATGGGCGGGATCGGCCTGGCGGTCCTCGGCGTCGCGCTGATCGTCGCGGTGCTGCGCGCCCTGCTCGCCCAGGCCGTCGCCCGTGACGTCGAAGCGGCGCAGCTGCGGGGCGAGTTGGACGAGGTGATCTGATGCCGATCACCGTCGACATCGACGTGATGCTGGCCCGGCGCAAGATGTCGGTGGGCGAGCTCGCGGAACGGGTCGGCATCACCCCCGCCAACCTGGCCGTGCTCAAGAACGGCCGTGCCAAGGCGGTGCGCTTCGCCACCCTCGCCGCCCTCTGCGAGGCGCTGGCCTGCCAGCCCGGCGACCTGCTGCGCTGGGAGCCCGAGGACGCGGAGGACGCGGAGGACGCGGAGGACGCGGAGGGCTGCTGAGCGGCGCCCGTGCGGCCCGGGGTGGCGGTGTTGCCGGCCACCGGCGGGCCGCGCGGGCGCCGATCGGCCGTCAGGTCTTCCCGGCGGCCGGTTCGGGGACCTGGCTGAGCGGCGCGGCCAGCGACTCCAGGCTGCGGCGCTCGGCCTTCACTCCGATCAGCGCCTCGACCAGCCCCGCGGCCGCCATCAGGGCCGCGCCGATGCAGAACGCCAGCGTGGTGTCGCCGACCTGGCCGCTGCCGACCAGGCCGTTGAAGAGCAGCGGCCCGGAGATGCCGCCCGCCGCGGTGCCGACCGCGTAGAAGAACGCGATGCACAGCGCCCGGGTCTCCATCGGGAAGATCTCGCTGACCGTCAGGTAGGCCGCGCTGGCCCCGGCCGAGGCCAGGAACAGCACCGCCGTCCAGCAGGCCGTCATGGTGGTGGCGTCCAGCGAGCCGCGCTGGAACAGCCAGGCGGTGCCGAACAGCAGCACCCCGGAGCCGAGGTACGTCCCGGCGATCATCGGGCGGCGGCCGACCGAGTCGAAGAAGTGGCCGAGCAGCAGCGGGCCGAGGAAGTTGCCGACCGCGATCACCGCGAAGTAGTAGCCGGTGTCGCCCGCGGGGACGTCGAAGAAGGTGGTGAGGATCGCCGCGTACCCGAAGGTGACCGAGTTGTAGAGGAAGGACTGCCCGATGAACAGCGACAGGCCGAGGACGGTGCGGCGCGGGTAGGTGCGCACCAGGGTGCGGGCGATGGTGAGGAAGCCGATCGGGCTGCGCACCCGGATCCGGATCGGCGGGTCCTCGACCGGCGGCAGTTCCTTGCCGCTCTCCTCCCGGACGATCCGCTCCGCCTCCGCGACGATCTCCTCCGCCTCGTCGCCGCGCCCGTGCAGGAACAGCCAGCGCGGGCTCTCCGGGACGTGCCGGCGCACCAGCAGGATGACCAGGCCGAGGACGACGCCGATGCCGAAGGCCAGCCGCCAGCCGACGTCGGTGGCGAACAGCGCGCTGTCCAGCAGGGCGATCGAGGCGAACGCGCCGAGCGCCGCGCCGATCCAGAAGCTGCCGTTGACGATCAGGTCGACCCGGCCGCGGACCCGGGCCGGGATCAGTTCGTCGATCGCCGAGTTGATGGCGGCGTACTCGCCGCCGATGCCGAAGCCGGTGAAGAACCGGCACAGGAAGAAGAACCAGGCCGTCCAGGAGAACGCGGTGACGGCGGTGGCCGCCAGGTACACCGCGAGGGTGATCATGAACAGTTTCTTGCGGCCCAGCCGGTCGGTCAGCCAGCCGAAGAACAGGGCGCCGCAGCAGGCGCCGGCCACGTACAGGGCGGCGGCCACCGAGGTGACCTGGGTGGTGCTGATCGCGATCCCGCTGCCCGGTTCGGCGAGCCGGGCGGCCAGGTTGCCGACGATGGTGACTTCCAGGCCGTCCAGGATCCAGACGGTGCCCAGACCGATCAGGATCCGCCAGTGCCAGGGTGACCAGGGCAGGCGGTCGAGCCGGCCGGGTACGTCGGTCTCCACCGTGCCGGGACCGGGCCCGGCCGCCTCGCGTTGCGCTGTGGACATCTCGGCCTCCGTCCCTCGGACGCACGCCCGGCCCCTCCGGGCGCGCCGCCCCCGCGTCTGCCCCGAAGTGCCGCGCGTACGCCGATCTCCCCGCTCGGACGGCCGGGACTCGTGGCCCGGGCGGTCAGACGGTGGTGAGCCGGTCCAGGAACTCCGGGACGCCGTCCACCCGGCGGTGCCGGGCCAGCGCCGGGGCCAGGTCGCGGACCAGCGACACGCAGCGCGGCGCGCCGATCCGGGCCGACAGGTCGAGCGCGCCGGCGGTCGCCGCGAGGGCCTGCTCGACCTCGCCGGTGCGCAGCAGGGCCCGGGCCTGGTAGGTGAGGAAAACGGCGCGGGTCTTGTCCCGGGCCGGGGGCAGCAGCGCGACGCCCTCGGCGATCCGGGTCCGGGCGGCGGCGGGGTGGCCGAGGTCGAGCAGGCAGCGGCCGGAGTCGACGGCCAGGTCCGCGGGGCCCATCCAGCAGCACCAGCCGGGCGGCGGCTCGGCGCCAGCACCGTCCAGGGCGCGTTCGGCCGCCGCCAAGTCCCGGTAGCAGGCGGCCCGTTCGCCGAGCGCGGCGTCCGCGCGGGCCCGCCGGAGCAGCAGCAGGGCCCGGGCGGCGGGGTGCCGGACGCCGGTGAGCGCGTAGCCGAGCCGGTCGGCGGAGGCCCGGGGCCGGCCGAGCCAGGTCGCCTGGTAGGCGGTGTCGGCGAGGACGCCCGCGACCCGGTCGCGGTCCCCGGCGGCGTGCGCGGACAGCAGCGCCACCTCCCACATCCGCCCGGCGGCGGCGTGCCGGCCCTGGTCGAAGCGGTACCAGCCGCAGGTGGAGGCGAGCGAGGCGGCCAGCCGGTGCAGTCGCCGTCCCGTCCGCCCGTCGTACTGTCCGTCGGCCAGCAGGCCGGTGACGGTGGCGAGTTGGGCGTCCATCAGGCGGGCCGCGTGGCGCCGCTGCTCGGTCGGCAGCACCGCCAGGCCGTTGCCGCCCGCCTCCAGCCAGTCGACCACCGCGCCGTCCACCCGGGCCCCGCCGAACGCCCGGGCCAGCCGCTGCGGTTCGGGCGCCGCCCACTGCACGGCCAGCACGGCGAGCGAGGCCACCCCGAACCCCACGAAACTGCGACGGTCCACGGCGGCCCCCGGTCCCACGTCTCGGCCGGTCCCGCTCCCGGTCCCGGCCCTGTCCGGGGCGGATCGGGCACCCGTCCCGGTACCGACAGTAACGCCGGACGCCACCGGGCAACGGGCAACGGCGCGCTTTGGGCAGATCCCGACCGCTCGTGCCGCATCCCGACCGAGAACGCCCGCCCCGGGAACGCCCTGCCCCGGGAACGCCCTACCCCGGGAACGCCCGGCCTGGGCCGCCGCCGCCCGGCTGCCGTGCACGGGGCGCACGCACGCGGGCCGCCCCGCCGGACGGGGCGGGGCGGCCGGGCGAGGCGGTCGGCGGGGTCAGGAAGGGGTTCGGCGGGGTCAGGAAGGGGTTCGGCGGGGTCAGGAAGGGGTGATGCGTCCCCGCCAGCCGCCGGTCTCCAGACCGCGTTCCTCGACGAAGGACTTGAACCGCTCCAGGTCGCCGCGGACCCGGCGGTCGACCATGCCGAGGGCGTCGGCGGTGTGTTCGGCGATGCCCTGCGGGTCGTAGTCCATCGCCAGCCGCACCTCGCAGCGGTCGTCGCCGAGGCGGGCGAAGCTGACCGCGCCCATCTGCTGGACGTCGCCGCCGACCGTCCGCCAGGCGATCTTCTGGTCGGCCAGCTGGTCGACGATCTCGGTGTCGAACTCCCGGGTCACCCCGGCGATCTTGGTGCGCCAGTGGTTGTGGCGCTCGTCGATCTGGGTGACCTCCTCGACGCCGTCCATGAAGCGGGGGAAGTCCTCGAACTGCGTCCACTGGTTGTACGCGGTGTGCAGGGGGACGTCGACCTCGATGGTCTCCTGGACCAGGCTCATCTGCGCTCTCCTCCGTGTCTCCGGGTGTTCTGGGCGTTCTCGGGACTGTGGGCGTTCTCGGGACTGTCGGGACGGTGCGGACCTGCGGGCGGGCCGTCGACCGTCACCACCGGTACCAGCGGGAGCGGCCGCCCCCGGTGCCGGTGCCGCGGGCGACGAAACCGATCAGCCACAGGATCAGCACGGCCACCGCGACCCACCACAGCACTTTGACGGCGAATCCGGCGCCGAACAGGATCAGGATCAGCAGCAGTACCAGCAGCATCGCGAGCATGACGGTCGCACCTCCTCGGTCCGGGGGCGGCCGCCGACGGGAACGGGCGGCGGCCGCACGGCCCGCTGCGGGCCTGCCGGACGTCTGGCCGTTCCGTCCCGTTTCAAACCCCTTTCGCCGTGTCCGGGCTTTCCCCGGCGAGCAGTTCGATCGCGATCAGGCAGGTGTCGTCGTCGGTGTCGGCGGCCAGGCTGCGGGCACGGTCGTCGGGCATGGCCCGGGCGGTGACGGCGATGATCGGGACGGTGCCGGCGTCGGTGCTCTCGCGGATCGCGGCGGTCGCCGCGCAGCCGTCCAGCTCCAGCACGGTGCGCCCGGCGAGCCGCCCGGAGCGGGCGGGGGCCGCGGGGGCGGGCGGGACCGCTCCCTCCTTCCTTCCGCTGTGGCACCGGTGGGCTCAGTGCTCCGCCGGGGGACGGACGATCTCCAGCCACACGCTCTTCCCGCCCCCGTCCACGGGCTCGCACCCCCACGCGGCCGACAGCCGGTCCACCACCCGCAACCCGTGGCCGCCCGGCCGGGCCAGAACCTGCCGGGGCCGCAGCACCGGCGGCCGGTCGTCGCCGTCCCGCACCGCGACCCGCACCAACGGGCCGTACCTGGTCAGCTCCAGCCGGTAGGGGCCGGTCGCGTGCTGGCAGGCGTTGGTGACGAGTTCGCTGGTCATCAGCAGCACGTCGGCGGCGGCGGCCCGGACGGCGTCCTCCGACGGCAGGCCCGCGCCACCCGTCCCGGGACCGTCCTCCCCCCTCGGCAGCCAACCCCAGGCGCGCAGCGCGAGCCGGGTGAACTCCCGGCCCAGCGCGACGGTGCCGGGTGCCCCCGAGAGCGGCAGGCTGCGCCGGTCGGCACCCGTCGGAACGGGCCCGGCGGAACTGACGGGACGGCCGGTCATCACTCCTCCCCCTCCCCCGTGCCCCCGCCCTCGCTACCGCCCCCGTCCTGGTCCCCGTCACCGTCCTGCTCGCCGCCCCCGTCCGGCTCGCCGTCCGGCGGCACGGCCGCGGAGAGCGCCTCGTCGACACCGGGGTGCACGGGCAGGACCTCGTCCGCGCCGGTGATCTGCAGCATCCGGGCCACCACCGGCCCGGGCCCGGCCAGCAGCAGGGGCAGGCCGACCTGCCGGGCGGCGGCATGGGCCCGCAGCAGCAGGTTGAGGCCGGTGGAGTCGCAGAAGTCCAGGCCCGCGCAGTCCACCACCAGACGGCCGGGCGGGTCGGCGACGGCGCTCTCCAGCGCCTCCCGGAGCGGGCCGACGCTGTCGTGGTCGAGCTCCCCCTCGGGGCGCAGCACCAGCGCCCCGGGAGGGCGGCGCTGCGTCACGGTGAGGGGTGCGCCCGCAACGGGCTGGGTGTTCACGGTTCCGGCCACCTCCTGCGCCTCCTGCCGTCCGGCACGGGCCCCTTCCAGCCTGCGAGCCCCACCCCGATGCGGCTACCCGGCCGTCCCCACCCCAACCAACGGGCTCGTTCGGGTCTCCTTCACTCCGCGTGCTCCGCGCACTCCCGTCCCCGTCCCTGTCCCCGTCCCTGTTCCTGTTCCTGCTCCTGCCGGTCCGGCTGCGCGCGGCCCTCGATCTGTGCGCGCAGGCCCTCCAGGGTCGCGGCCAGGATGCGCGAGACGTGCATCTGGGAGACGCCGATCTCGGCGGCGATCTCGCTCTGGGTCAGCCCGCCCCAGAACCGCAGCAGCAGCACCGTGCGCTCGCGTTCGGGCAGCCGGCTGATGAACGGCTTCGCGGCGACGCGCAGTTCGGCGAGTTCGAGGGCGGGGTCGCAGTCGCCGAGCCGGTTGATCAGCGCGCTCCCGGCGTCCTCGGAGCCGTCGTCGCGCAGCGAGTCCAGCGAGTCGCACCGGCACAGTCGCCCGGCCTCCAGTCCCTCGGCCGCTTCCTCCTCGCTGAGGTGCAACTCATCCGCGAGTTCGGCGAGTTCGGGCAGTCGGCCGAGGTCCTGCTCCAGCCGGTCGGAGGCGCGGGCCGCGGCCAGGTAGCGTTCCTGCACGCTGCGCGGCACCCGCAGCGGCCACGAGGTGTCGCGGAAGAACCGCTTGATCTCGCCGGAGATGGTGGGGATCGCGTAGGTGAGGAACTCGACGCCGCGCTCCGGGTCGAAGCCGTCGACAGCCTTGATCAGGCCGACCGTGCCGACCTGCAGGATGTCGTCGAGCTCCTCGGGGCGGTGCCGGAACCGGGCGGCGACGAACCGTACCAGCGGCATGTTCAGCTCGATCAGGGTGCCCCGGACGTAGCCGTACGCGGTGTCCTCGGGCGGCAACTGGGCCATCCGGCGGAACAGCGCGTCGCTCAGTTCGCGGGCCTCGTACTTGCCCATGGCGCGCATCTCGCGCCGGGTGGGCCGGTACATCGGGTCGACGCCGTCGGCGTCCGCGGGGGTCACGGCGGGGCCGGTCGCGCCGGCGCCGGACAGGCATGGAGTGGAAGTGTTCACAGGGAGTCATCTCCCGGGTGACGGTGGGGACCTGCCCCGTGCCACGCGGTGGCGCGCCGCGCACGGGGGCGCTCGACGGCATCCGTGCAGCGGCGGCCCGTGCGGAACGACGACGGGGCGGGCGAGAACCGTGGTACCCGGCTCCTTCAGGCGACGGCTCCCGGCACGCGGCTCGCATGCCGTGATGGGCGACCTCGCGGGTCGGCCGCGCCGGGTGCTGCCCACCCTGCGGTGAACAGTCGGCACGGCACTCCCCTCCTACCCGATCCCGAACGTCCCAATCCACCCGATCCAGCCCGATCCAGCCCGATTCGTCCGAGATTCATCCGGGCCCGCCGGGGTAGGCGCGCCGGAGACCGTCCCACGACCGAGAGGAGTCCGCCATGCCCGCCGGATCGAGCCCCAAGCGGGAGCGCCAGTACGAGCACATCAAGGAGAGCGCGCTGAAGCGCGGCGAGAACGAGGAGCGCGCCGCGGAGATCGCCGCCCGCACGGTGAACAAGGAGCGTGCCCGGCACGGCGAGAGCCGCACGGCGAGCCGCAGCTCGACCCACGACGTGTCCTCGGGCCACCGGGGCGGCAAGCGCTCGCACCGGGGCGCCCAGGGGCCGACGTACGACCAGCTGTACAACGAGGCCCGGCAGCGCGGCATCAAGGGGCGCTCCAAGATGAACAAGCACCAGCTCGAACGCGCGCTGGGGCGGTGAGGACGATGACGATGACGATGACGATCCCGATGCCCGCCGACCCGGACGTCCGGCCGCCGGAGCCGCCGGACAGCCCGCCCCGGCCCACCGACCCGCCCGGGCCGTTCAGTCCCTCCCCCGTTCCGCCGGACCCGGCGCCGCCGCTCGCCCCGCCGATCCCGCACGACCCGCAGCCGCCCGCCCCGCCGCCGTCCCCGGAACCGCCGGACCCGCACGGCCCGCCCTACCACCCCGCGCCCGGCCCCTCCCCAGAACCCGGCCCCGACCCCGAACCGCAACCCGGGCCGGGGTGACCGCGGGGCCCGCCCCTGCACCGAACTCCCTTGCCCCGCAAGACACTCGGCACACTCGGCGTGGAGGATCCGGGCAACCGCCTGCCCGCGCGGCGCGCCCGCCACCGCCGCCCCAGCCGGCTCCGAGGAACCGACCGGAACGAGCCGATTGATCCGCTTCCGTCCGGGCAGACGCTGTCCGGCCCGGGCACGACACAGGGCCACCAAGACACCGAGCAACCACGACACGGAGCTACGGAGAGCCACGGAGCTAGCGAAAGGACCTGGACCATGCTGCTGCTCGGACTGCTGTTGTTCGCCGCGTCCGGTGCGTTCGCGGGCCTGCTGATCGCCGACAACCTCGGCGGCGGGCCCGAGACGGGCGTGTCGATTCTCGGCCACCACCTCGCCACCGTCAGCACCCTGGGCGCGTTCCTCGCCGGACTCGCCCTCGCCCTGCTGTTCTGCGCCGGCCTCGCCCTGATGGGCGGCGGCGTGCGCTGGCACCGCCGTCGCCGCCGCCCGGTCGAGCCGGCCACGGCCGCGCCGACCGTCGCGGAGCGCACCGGTGGGGCGACGGACCCCTACGACACCGCGGGCCTCCCGCTCGCCGACCGGCCCGCGGCGAACCAGCCGCCGACCGCGAAGCCGCCGCGCACCCGGCCGCGCCACCGCTTCACCCACTGAAGCACCGTCACTGACGCACCGTCGACTCCCGGAGGGAACGATCGTGAGCAACGCATCCGACAAGCTGAAGCACAAGGCCGAGGAGGCCCTCGGCGCCGCCAAGGAGAAGGCCGGTTCCGCGACCGGCAACGAGCGACTGGAGCACGAGGGACGCGGCGACCAGGCCGAGGCCCAGGTCAAGCAGGACGCGGACGAGGCGAAGGCCCGGATCGAGGAGGGTGTCGACAAGGTCAAGGGCGCCTTCAAGCGCTGACCCCGCAGACCGGCTGACCCCGCAGACCGGGGACGGCCGCGCGGGCTCGGCGGCCCGACCTGCGGCGGGGGGGCGGGGGGGCCCCCCCCCCCCCCCGCCCCCCCCCCCCCCCCCCCGCCCCCCGGGCCCGCCCCCCCCCCCCGCCCCCCCCCGGGGCCCCGCCCGGCCCCCGGGCCCCCCCCCCAAC
>NZ_JBIUTD010000024.1:15586-121359 GCF_044741705.1 Kitasatospora sp. NPDC088134
GCCCCCCGATCCCGGGTGCCCCCGCCCCCCGGGGGGCGGCGGGGGGGGGGGGCGGCCCCCCCGGGGGGGGGGGGCCGGGGCCCCCCCCCCCCCCCGCCCCCCCCCGGCACCCCCGCCGTTCCCGCGTGCCGCGCCGACCCAGCGGTCCCGCCTCTGTCTTCTGCCTTCGCCCTGTCACCACCGCTCAAGCGATGATCGGATCGCCTTTCCCTCCCATGATCGGATCGTGATCCGGCAGAATGCTCGCAGCATCCCGGTCGGATCGGAGGACGACGTGGTGATCCGACCGGACCGAGGAGCCACCGGTTTCCGGGACCGCCGGGACGAGGCGCTCCCGACGACGGACCCGGCGGCGTTCCGGGGCGCGTGCTTCGCGGCGATGCCCGGCGGGCGCTCCCGACCGGGCCGGGTCGTGCCGGCCGACGGCTGCACCTTCCACCTGCTGCCGCTCCCGGACGGAGGCGGACCACCCGGGCTGCGGTCGGCTCTCTGCCACGCCCACCTCCCACTGGTCGCCTTCACCGGGGTCCGGCCCGAACCCGGCAGCCCTCCGTCCGGGTTCCTGGACCCGCCGCTACCGGCCGACGTCTTTCCGGCACACGGGCTGCGAGTGCTGACCACGATCGAACTTGCGACGCCCGTCGAACACTTGGACCTCCACGGGCTCGCCGCGGCCGAACGCGACCAGATCCGGTACTGGCGGCCGCGGAATTACGGCGAGTTGCTCTTCAACTGGTGGGACTGAGCTTCCCCGGGCTTCACCTGTCTTCCCCGGGCTTCACCTGTCTTCCCCGGGCTTCCCCGGGCTTCACCTGTCTTCCCCGGGCTTCACCTGCCTTTACCGGCGGAACGTCGGACCGCCGGGGCGGTGCGGAAACCGCTTTCCGACACCGTGGCGGGGACGGATACGACGGGCGTGCGGCGGGACTATCGGTGGCCGGGGCGGTGGTCGTGCTGGTGGTGGCCGTTGCGGCGCAGCAGCAGCCAGGGCAGCAGGAACCACCACATGGTGAACCAGACCATCACGGCGGCGACGATCAGCCAGGCCGTCAGGGTGCCGGTGGCGAGGTGCAACAGCAGGAGCAGCGCGGAGCCGACGGTCAGGGCCAGCAGAACGACACCGAGGGTGACCACCCGGGCGGTGGCGTCGACGAGTTCGGGCTTGAGGCGGCGGCCGGCGAGCAGCCGGTGGTAGGCGACGGGGGCGATCAGCGCACCCGTGGCCAGGGCGCCGAGGACGACGGTGACCACGTACAGGTTGCGGTCGAAGGGTTCGAGGGTGGCGAAGCGCGGGGTGAAGACGACGCTCAGCAGGAAGCCGAACAGGATCTGCGCGCCGGTCTGCGCGACCCGGACCTCCTGGAGGAGTTCGATCCAGCGCCGGTCGGCGCGCTCGTTCGGGGTCTCGTGCCGGCCCCGGCCGTCCTCGGGCATGGCGGGCCCTCCTTCCGTCCGGGACGTCTGTCCGGACCGACCGGGGCGAAACCGCCGACCTGAGCGGCCGAAAGTGGGCAACCGGTGGCCGGTTCGCGGTGGGTGTGCAGCGCGGCGACCGGGGTAGACGGGACGGCGCGCCCGAAGAGCTCCGGGCGGATCGGCGTGGAGGTGGAATCGGCATGGCAGAGGCCGCGGCCGCACTGTTCGACGTGGACGGCACCCTGGTGGACACCGTGTACCTGCACACCCTCGCCTGGCAACAGGCCCTGCGGCAGTACGGGCACGAGGTGGACGCCGCCCTGATCCACCGGGCCATCGGCATGGGCAGCGGGCAGCTGCTCGACCACCTGCTCGGGGCGGACCGTGACCGCGCCGAGGACGAGGCGCTGTCCGATGCGCACCTCGCGCTGTACGCCTGGCACTGGCCCGGCCTGCGGGCCTTCCCCGGCGCGGCCGAACTGCTGCGGGAGTGCGCCGGACTCGGCTGGCGGGTGGTGCTGGCCACCTCCGCCTCGGGACGTGAACTCGACGTGCTGCGCAAGGCGTTGGACGCCGAGGACGCCCTGTACGCGGTGACCGACGCGGACGCGGTGTCGGCTTCGAAGCCTGCTCCCGACCTGGTGCACAGCGCCCTGGACCGGGCCGGCTCGGCGCCCGACCGGGCGGTGTTCGTGGGCGACAGCGTGTGGGACGTGCGGGCCGCGCACCGGGCGGACACGCCGTGCGTGGCGGTCGAGACCGGCGGTTTCGCCGCGGACGAGCTGCGCGGGGCGGGTGCCCTGGAGGTGCACGCCTCGGTCGAGGAGTTGCTGCGCGGCCTGGACGACAGCGTGCTCTCCCGGCCCCGGGCGGGCGGGAGGTGACCCCGGTGCGAGCGGCGTCGACGAAGCGGCTGCCGACCGCGGTGCAGTGCGGCTGCTACCGGCTGCGGGCCCGGTGCTGGACCCTGCTCGTCCTGCTGGGCGCGCTGCTCGGTACCGCCGGCACCGCTGCTGCTGCCGATACCAGCGGTGCGTCCGGTACGTCCGACGGGTCCGGTGCCTCGGGTGCCGGGGTGGTCGAGGAGTGGCGGTGAGGACGGTGGACGGTGCGGCACTCTCCCCCGGGGAACGCCAGTTGCTGGCGGTGCTGGAGGCCGAGCTGCGGGTGGACGTCGAACTCGACCTGCGGCTGCGGACCATGCGGCACCACCAGGTCCGCGCGGTGCTCGGGCCGGTCTGCCGGGCGGTACTGGCGGCGCTGGTGACGGTGGGGGTCCTGCTGGCGGGAGCGGTCCGGTGGGTCGGGCGGCTGGCGGCGACCGCCTGGGTGATCGTCCGACCATCATTCAATGATGGTCGGACGATCACCCCTCCTCACCGTCCGACCTTCCGATGATCCAGTGGTCTGATGATCTGAAAATGGTGGACGGATCATCAGGACGGAATTCATCAGGTGGGTCGCTCCGATCAGGTCCGCCGTCGGCGCGGTGGCAGTGCCCGGCCGCCGGTACCCTCCCGCGCCCCGGTACCGTCCCGCGTCCCGGGGCGGGCCAGTTCCTGGTGGACCGCCCAGCCGACCGACAGCACCGGCACCGCGACCGCCGCCCCGATCACCCCGCCGAGGGTGCCGCCGACGGCCACCGCCAGCGCCACCGCGACCGGGTGCAGCCGGACCGCCCAGCCCATCACCAGCGGATGCAGCACGTGGCCCTCCAACTGGCCGATCAGCACGATCAGTCCCAGCACCAGCAGGGCCGTCACCGGCTCCCGGGTGGCGAGCGCGACCAGGGACGCCACCGCCAGCGCGATCGGCGACCCGACCAGCGGGACCAGCGCGGCCAGGAACTCCAGCCCGGCCAGCGGCACCGCCAACGGCACCCCGAGCACGGCCAGCACCACCCCGACCAGCAGGGCGTTCGTCCCGGCCACCAGGAACAGGCCCCGGGTGTAGCCGGCGAAGGCGCGCCAGGCCGCGTGCCCGGCCCGCCGCCAGACCCGCCCGGTCCGGGCGGGCAGCAGGGAGGTGGTCGCCCAGTTCCACATCCGCTCCCCCGAGTGTGTGAAGAACACCGCGCAGAACACCGCCAACGCGGCACCCGCCAACGCCTCGACCAGCCATCCGGCACCGGTCACCGCTGTCGACAGCACCGCCTGCCGGTGCGCGCCGATCAGCCCGGCCAGCCGGTGCCGGAAGTCCGTCAAGGTCCCGGCCCGGGCGTGGAACGGCGGCCCCTCCAACCACTGCTCCAACCGGTCCGTACCGCCCCGCACCTGATCGCCCAGCTGCCCGGCCTGCGCGCGCACCACCACGGTGACCAGCAGCACCGCCCCCGCGAGCAGCGCCAGCGCCCCCAGCACCGTCAGCAGTACCGCCAGCGCCCGCGGCAACCTGCGGGCCAACCGGTCCACGGGCGGCCGGAGCACCGCGGTGATCACCAGCGCCACGAACACCGCGACCACCGGCAGGATCAAGCGGCTCACCACCAGGTACCCCGCGTACCCGGCCACCGCCACCACCAGCACCCGCCAGGCCCGCCCCGCCAGCCGGTCCAACCCCGTCGCCCCGCACCGCGAGCACCCACCCCCGCCCCGTACAACCCCCCGTCCACCGTGCCCAGCCATCACCGCACCACCTCCGGCCCTCCCGTCTGCCCGCCCCACGCCGTCGTACCCGAACCACCGGCCATCCCATGCCGTCGTACCCGAACCACCGGCCGTCCCGCCCGCCCCGGTCCCCGCCCGCCGACCCCCGCCCGTCCCGATCGCAGACCACTGGGCCCCTCCCCCGCCCCTGACCGCCTTGCCACTCGCACCGCCCCGCCCGCGCCGACCGCAGGCCATGCCCCTCCCGCCGTCCCCGGCCGCTCCACCTCGACGCACTGGCCCCGCCCGAGCCGACCGCAGGCCACCACCGCTCCTTCCTCTCCCCGTCCGGCGCCCCGGTCCGAGCCGCACGGCAGGCCGTTTCGGGGTGGCGGCAGCCGGACAGACGCGGCGCATGAATCCGGTCCTGGCAGCCCCCGTCCCGGTCCGCCGTGCGGCTCGGCGGCGGCGCTACCTGCTGTGTCCGCCGGAGCACTTCGCGGTGGAGTACGCGATCAACCCCTGGATGGATCCGGGATGCCCGGTGGATCGGCGGGCGGCGCTGCGGCAGTGGGCGGGGCTGGCCGACGTGCTGCGCGGTCTCGGGCACGGGGTGGAGCTACTCGCCCCGGAGCCGGGGCTGCCCGACACGGTGTTCACGGCCAACGGGGCGACGGTGGTGGCGGGCCGGGTGCTGGTGGCACGGTTCCGACATCCGCAGCGGGCCGGGGAGTCGGCGGCGCACCGCCGCTGGTTCACGGCCGCGCGGTTCCGTGAGGTGCGGACGGCGGTCGAGGTGAACGAGGGCGAGGGCGACCTGCTGGTCGCGGGGCCGCGGCTCCTCGCCGCGTCCGGCTTCCGGACCACCCCCGCCGCGCACCGGGAGGCCGAGCGGGTGCTCGGACTACCGGTGGTGACACTGCAGTTGACCGATCCGCGGTACTACCACCTGGACACCGCGCTGGCCGTGCTGGACGAGTCCACGGTGATGTACTTCCCGGACGCGTTCACGCCCGCCACCCGTCGCCTGCTGCGCCGGCTCTACCTGGACGCGCTCCTCGCGGACGCCCGGGACGCCGCCGCGTTCGGCCTGAACGCCGTCAGCGACGGGCAGCACGTGGTGCTCCCCGACGGGGCCAGGGCCCTCGCCGACCGGTTGCGGGCGGCCGGGTTCACCTCGGTGCCGGTGGCCGTACCGGAACTGCGGAAGGCCGGCGGCGGCCCCAAGTGCTGCGTCCTGGAACTGCGTTCACCCTCGGACCTGCCGGCCCCACCCCCGACCCCACCCTCGGCTCCGCCACCGACCCCGCCGCCGACCCCGTCGCCGACCCGAGGTGATGCCTGATGTCGGCCGGACCTGCCCCTGCTCCTACGCCTGTCTCACCGACCCCGGGCCCGCCGCTGCCCGCGCCCCGCGGCCCGCTCTCGGAGCTGCTGCTCACCGCCCTGCGCCACCCCGCCCCGACCGGGCTCCCGCCCGCCGCGCTCACCGCGCTCACCGCCGGACGCACCGCGTCGCTCGCCGCTCCTGATCCGCCGGCGGTCTCCGACCCCTGGGGCGAGGACGTCCAACTCGCCCTGTACGTCTGCTACGAGCTGCACTACCGGGGGTTCGCCGGAGTGGACGAGGAGTGGGAGTGGGCACCGTCGCTGCTCGCGCTGCGCAAGCAGTTGGAAACCGCTTTCCTGCTGGCGCTGCGCCGGGCGGTCGGGCGGCCGCCGCCACTGGCCGAGGTGGTGGCCGGGCTGCTGGCGGAGCCCGTGGACGGTGACGGCCCGTCGCACCACCTGCTGGCCGCCGGTACCCGGCCGCAGGCCCGCGAGTACCTGGTGCACCGGTCGCTGTACCACTTGAAGGAGGCCGATCCGCAGATGTGGGCGGTGCCGAGGCTGCCGAACCCGGCGAAAGCCGCGCTGGTCGCCGTCCAGTACGACGAGTACGGGGCGGGACGGCCGGAGCGGGCGCACGCCGAACTGTTCGCCGACGCGATGGCCGACTTCGGCCTCGACCCGGCCTACGGTGCCTACCTGGACGTCGTCCCGGCCCCGGCCCTCGCCGTGGTCAACACGATGTCGCTGTTCGGGTTGCACCGTTCCCTGCGGGCCGCACTGGTGGGCCAGTTCGCGGCCGTCGAGCTCACCTCCTCGCCCGGCTCCGCCCGCCTCGCGGCCGCGTTCGAACGGCTCGGCGCGTCACCGCGCGGGACGCTCTTCCACCGCGAGCACGTCCTCGCCGACGCCGTCCACGAACAGTTGGTCCGCCGCACCGTCCTCGCCCCGCTGCTCGCTCCCGCTCCGCCGTCCCGTGCCGCCGCACCGTCCCACCCCGAGGACGACCGGAGGCAGGCCCGCCGTCCGGTCGGACCGGACTGTTCCGAGGCCGGGATCGCCTTCGGCGCCCTGGCCCACGCCCGTACCGAGGACCGGCTCGCCGCGCACCTGACCGCCGCCTGGCGGGCCGGTACGTCCTCGCTCCGCACCCCGCTTCCCGAGGAGCGTCCCCGATGAGCACCGATGCTGCCGACCGTCCCGCCGACGCCTTCCTCGGGCTGCTCGACCAGCCGGTGTACGTGGTCACGGCCGAGGCCGACGGGACGCGGGCGGGCTGCCTGGTCGGGTTCGGCTCGCAGTGCTCGATCCGTCCGCTGCGCTTCGCGGTCTGGCTGTCCCCGGAGAACCGCACCCACCGGGTGGCGTGCCGGGCGTTCGCCCTGGGTGTCCACCTGCTGCCGCCGGACGACGCGGGGCGGGCCCTGGCGACCCTGTTCGGCGGCAGTTCCGGCGACGACATCGACAAGTTCTCCCGCGCCTCGTGGCATCTCGGCCCTTACGGCGTACCGGTGTTGACGGGGGCGGCGGCCTGGTTCGTCGGGCGGGTCGTCGGCCGCGCCGAGGGCGGCGACCACACCGCGTTCCTGCTCGAACCGGTCACCGGCGGGGGCGCCGCGCTGCTGCCGCTCTCCGTCCTCGACCAGCGGGCGGTGGCCCGCGTCGACCCCGGGCACCCCGCATGACCCCCCGTCCGCGACCCACCGGCCGGCCGCCCGACCCGCCACCTGAACGGGCGCGCGAACAAGCGCACGAGCAGGCGCACGAGCTGGCGCACGAACCGGCGGCCCGGTGGCCGCCCCCACCGCGCCTGCTGCGCTTCGGCGTCGAGGAGGAGTTCCTGCTCACCGCGCGGCGCAGCCGGACCACCGTGCCGGCCGCGGCGGCGGTGGTCGCCGACGCCGCGCGGACGCTCGGGACGCGCGCCCAGCACGAGTTCCTCGCCACCCAGGTCGAGGTCTGCACCCGTCCGGTGGCCACCGCCGCCGAGCTCCGGGACGAACTCGCGCTCGGACGTGCGGTGTTGGTTGCGGCCGCGGAGCGGGCGCAGGCCCGTCTGACCGCCTCCGGGACCGCCGTACTGCCCAGCCGGCACCCGCTCCCGGTGTCAGCCGGGCGCCGCTACCAGCAGATCGCGTCCATGGTGAACGGGATCGCCGACCAGGTCGGCGCCGAGATCTGCGGCTGCCACGTCCACCTGGGCGACCTGACGCTCACTCAATCCCTTTGCCTCAGTGCCAGGTTGCGCGCCTGGCTGCCGATCGTGCAGTCGTTCTGCGCCAACTCACCTTTCTGCGAAGGCATCGACCGGGGCACCGCCGCCATCCGGCCCGAGCGGTACGCCCGTTGGCCGACCTGCGGACCCGCGCCGGTGCTCGACCCGCACGGCTACCGCACCGCCATGGACCGGATGGTCGAGGACGGGGTGATCCTCGACCGGCGGATGCTCTACTGGTACGCCCGGCCGTCCGAACACCTGCCCACCTTGGAAGTCCGGGTCGCCGACACCTCCGCCGACCTCGACACCGCCCTGCTGCTGGCCGTACTGCTGCGCGGACTCGCCCACACCCTGCTCGACCCGCGCACCCGGGTCCGGCCGATCGCCGACCTCGCCCTGCGGCTCGCCCACCGCGCCGCCGCCGAAGCCGGGTTGGCCGCCGAACTCCCCGACCCGCACACCGGTGAACTCCGGCCGGTCCGCCAACTCCTCCCGGAGGCCGTCGAGTTCGCCGCCCCCGCACTGGCCCGCACGCACGACCTCACCCTGGCCCGTCACCTCACCGGCCACCTCCTCGCCCACGGCAGCGGCGCCGACCGCCAACGCGCGGCGCTCGCCCGCCACGGCCACCTCTCCGCCGTGGTCGACGACCTGACCCACCGCACCGCCGCAGCCGCCCCCGCCACCCGCCGCTCCGGACACGGGCCGATCCACGTATCGGCCCACCTACCAGTCCATGTGTGGGTCCACGTGTCGGTTCGGGCGCCACGGGCATACGCGTGGCCATGCTGCTGCTCCGACCTCCCGGCGTGTACCCCGTGCAGGGGGACACCGCGCTGCTGCTGGACGTGCTGGGCCGCGAACCCCTGCGCCCCGGCGCCCGCTGCCTGGACCTGGGGACGGGATGCGGCGCGCTCGCCCTGGCCGCCGCCCGGCGCGGGTGCCGGGTGACGGCGGTCGACGTGTCCCGGCTGTCGCTGGCCACCGCCTGGCTGAACGCCCGCCTGCACCGCCTCCCGGTACGGCTGCGGTGCGGCGACCTGGCCGCGCCCGTCCCGGACGGCCGGTTCGACCTGGTGCTCAGCAACCCACCGTACGTGCCGACCCGCCACGAGGAGCCACCCCCGCGCGGCCGGGCCCGGGCCTGGGACGCCGGACCGGACGGACGCCTGCTGCTCGACCGGCTGTGCCGCCGGGTGCCGCCCCTGCTCGCCCCGGGCGGGGTACTGCTGCTGGTGCAGTCCTCGCTCTCCGGACCGGCCGCCACGGTAAGGAAGTTGCAGGCCGCCGGACTGCACACCACCGTGGTGGCACGGCAGTTGCAGGGCTTCGGCCCGGTGATGTCCGCCCGGGCCGCCTGGTTCGAGGACGCCGGCCTGATCGAACCGGGCGTCCGCACCGAGGAGTTGACGGTGGTGCGCGGTGTCCGGCACTGACCGACCGCCCCGGGTGCTGCTCCCCGAACGCGGCCCGCTGCTGATCGACGGCCCCGTCGACCTGGTGCTCCCGGACGGGACGGAGCTGCACTGCGAACGGCCGGTGGTCGCCGTTTGCACCTGCCGCCGCAGCCGCCACTACCCGCTCTGCGACACCAGCCACCGCCGCCACACCCGTCCCGCCACCGGCAACCCCGACGGCTCCGGAACCGACCGCGCCGACCGTCCTGACCGCCCTGACCGTCCCGGCGCCGATGCCACCGCCGGCGGCGCACCGCCGTTTCCGCCCGACCGCTCCGGGCAGACGCTCGGACGAGCGCAGAACGCCCGGCGGACGAACGCCGAAGGATGAACGCAGAAGGAGGTGGACACCGTGGGACAACTGAGCGTTCCGGTGATCTGCGGAGACTCTGGCAACCTCGCCATTCCCGCCCTGCAGGTGGTCCAGCTGCTTCCGTCCCTGCCCGACGACTGGGAGGACTGGGCGGGCCGCGACGACAACGGGCTCGACCCCGTGACCACCGGCGCCCTCGCCGACTTGGTGCGCCAACTCGCCGACCAGATCGACCTCGCCTGCATCGCCATCGCCAGCGAGGACTGAGCCAAGGCCCGCGGCCCGCCCCTCCCCGCTCCACCGACCCGCCGGCCCGCTCCACCGACCCACCGGCCCACCGGCCCACCGGCCCACCGGCCCACCGAGCCGTGGCGCGTGTGGCGCGTGACGAATCCCCGCAACGGGATCAGCCGCTGCGGGGATTTCTCGGATCGTCAGGGCTCCGTCAGGGGCCGGCGCCCGGTCGGCCGACGCAGCCGTACTCGTACCCGTTCCCGTAGCGGGACCGGGCCCGGCGGCACAGCGGGGCCGGGTAGCGGGCGCGCCCTCGCAGGGCGAGCGGGTTACGACGGCCCGGCCGGTGCGCGGGCACCTTGGCGGGGATCGTCGACGAGGTCCGGCGCGGCCGCATGGTTCCTCCCGGGGCTCGGCCTGCTGTCACCCGGACGCCTACCCGGCGCCCCGGAGCGGAATCACCTCGGCGAGCGGCCTGTCCTCGGCCGACGCCCGCCGCACCACCCGCCCGCAGCGCACCGCCTCGACTGCGTACAGCCTGCCGACGGCGACCGCGCCGAGCGCGAGCACCGCCAAGCCCCGCCACCACCGGCCCCTGGGCCGGCACAACGCCTTGGCTGCTCGGCACCCGCTCATGCCCCCACGCTCCCTCGACGGCCTCGACCGTGGGCGGCGCCGCGCGTACCCGTGGCCGGGAACACCGATCGGGGCAGCGGGCGCTTGTCAGGTATGCCCTGACGTCCGTACCCTGAGCGTCAGGTGCGCCCTGACAAGTCGGACCGGACCGGACCGGACCGGACCCGACCGGGCGCGGAGAAGACACCGGGAAACCGGGAAAGGGGCCGACATGCCCACCGAGACGATGGACCGCGGCAGCCGGGCGTGCTCGTTCTGCGGCAAGGACGAGCAGCAGATCGCCAAGCTGATCTCCGGGCCTGGCGTGAACATCTGCGACGAGTGCGTCGACCTCGCCGGGTCCATCGTGGCGGAGTACCGGCCGGGGCCCGTCGAGCTGCGGATGCCGGTGTGGGGCGAGCTGACGGACGCCGACATGCTGTCCCGGTTGCCGAAGGTCGCCGCCGTCGCCGACCAGGTGGCCGCCGACCTGCGCACCTGGGTCCTGGAGTTGCGGCGGCGCGGCGTCACCTGGGCCCGGATCGGCGAGGCCCTCGGCATCACCCGGCAGTCCGCCTGGGAGCGCTTCTCCGGCGAGGAGTGAACCACCGCCGCCCCACCCGAACGGGCTGCCGACCAGACGGCCGAGCAAATCGCCGGACAGACCACTGGACGAACCACCGGGCGGACCCCGAACGGACCACCGGACATAGCTGCTGAACATGTCTGCCGGTAAAGCGACTTGACGACAGGTCGACGATCCGACGAACAGTCGGCGGCCCGCCCGGACCGGACTCCGCGGTAACCGGCGGGCCCCGTAGACTCCCGCCTGCACGAAACCCGGCCGACCTGGCCGCACAGTGCTCCGAGGGGCGGGGGACGACACACGCATGGTCTGGCCACGACTGCGCCGCAGGCGCGCCACGCCCGGCCAACCGCCGCTCGGCCCGTGCGGATCGGGGCGGCACGCGCTGCGCACCGAACGGCTGTTGCTGTTCAGCCCGGAGAACAAACTGGACCTCGCGGCGGCGCTCGCCGCCGCGTCCGACCCGGTGGCACAGCACTGGCTCGGCTGGACCGAGAGCGTGGTGGCCGACGCACGGGTCCGCGAGGCGCTGGTGCAGGTCCGGCCGGGCGACCCGGGTTCGCTGCGCTCCTCGCCGCTGTTCCAGCGGCTGCTGGCAGAGCCGCTGCTGCCGGGCGATCTGGAGGGCGGCTGGCTGGTCGCGGTACGCGCCGACGACGGGCGCTACGCCGGGTGCGCGCACGTGCACCCCGAGCGCGGCGAGCTCGGCGGCTGGCTGGCGCCGCACGCGCGCGGCGAGCGGCTGGGCAGCGAACTGTTCCGCGCCGCCGTGCACTTCGGCCACACCCACCTCGGCCTGCCCGTGCTGCGCGCGGGGCACGAGCGGATGAACGCACCGAGCGGACGCGCCCTGGAGGGCGCCGGCCTGGCCCCGTCCGACGGCCCGGCGCTGTTCACCCTGGCGAACGGCCGCGAGACCGAGGTGCGCTGGCTCCAACACACCGCCGCCGAACCGGCCACCCGCTGCCCGGGCACGCCCGTCCCCGCACCCGTCCCCGCCTGAACGCCGCAGCCGTACCCGCAGCCGCACCTGTCGCCGTCCACCCACCCGTTCCCGGCCCCGTCCGAACGACAATGGTCCGGTGACACGACAAACACCGGGCGCCCGGCTGTCCCTCGTCCTCGACGCGCTCCGCGTCTCCGGCACCGGGCCGGCGGCCCGTCGGCTGGTGGCGGCGTTCGGGGGTGCCCCGGCGGTGGACCGGGAGAGGTCCGTCGGCGAACCCGCCCACCGGTCACGGCGGTTGGTGTTCGCCTCCGGCGGGGAGATCGTGCTGCACGACGGCTCGGTCGCCGCCGTGCTCCTGCACTTGGTGCCGACGCCGACCGCCCCGCACGGCCTCGACCTGGCGGAGTGGATCGCGGGCGCGGACAACGCCGCCACCCTGGACGTGCTCGCGGCCGCCCTCGGGGCCCGGCCCGGCTTCGCGGGGATCGGCACGCCGTACTTCGCGCTCGCCCCCGCCGCCTACGTGCGGCCCCGCTTCGCGGACGACCGCGGCTGGAACGACCCGGGCCGCCTTCTCGGCCTCACCTTCACCGCGGAGCAGCCCGGACTGGCCTGCCGCCCCGAGGACGACGACTGCCCCGCCTGCGGCGACCTCCTGGTCCGCGAAGGCGGGGACCGCTCCGACGACACCGACCGCACAGGTCGCACCGACGACACCGGCCGCGTCGACCCGGCCGGCACCGTCGACGCGCTCTCCCGAGCACTCGCGGCCGGCCTGCTCACCGAGGACGCCCACCGGGTGGCGCTCGCCGACCTGTTGGCGCTGCACGCCTCGGGGCTGATGGCGCGGGTGGAGAGCCAACTCACCTGCCGGGCCTGCCGACGGGTCGTCTGCTTCACCCTGTTCCGCGACTCCGCCCCGACCTTCGGGTACCACGTCCCGAACGACGCGCGCCGGCGCCCGCTCGAACCGGTCCCACCCGTCGAGCGGTGGGGCGACGCGGACCGGATCGCCCGGGACCGCGACCCGATGCGCTACGTGGACCACGAGCCCGGGGCGTGGTTCCTCGTCGAGGAGCGGGGCGTCCTCCTCCTGGACGCCCGGTACAGCTACAGCGCGGTGATCGACGACTCCGTCCTGATCCGCCTGGAGCCGTCCGAGGTCGAGGCCCACCGCACCGGCGGCCACGCCTACCTCTCCGAGCTCGCCGCCCGCATCCAGCACAGCGCCCCCTACCGGCAGGAATCCCCTTACTACCGGCGGAACCTGTACTCCGGCCCGGACGCCGGGAAGTACCGCGCCTCGGTCAGCGCCGCGATCACCGACCACACCTGGCTCGCCCAGCAGCGCCACCGGAACCCGTGACGGGCCCGCCCGGGCAGACCCGGGCACACCCGGCAGATCCGGTCGGTCAGTCGGGGCGGCCGTGCGGAACGACGACGGCCTGGTGCTCGTCCTCGTAGAGGATCTTCCCCGGATCGACGGAGCGCAGGGCCTCGCATCCCACCCCGTGCGCGGCCAGGATCTGCAGGTGTCCGTCGACCTGCTCCAGGTGGCGGTGGGCGGATGTCTTGAACCAGGCCTCCGCACCGGGGTTGAGCTCGCGGTCGTAGACCGCGGGGTCGACGTGGGAGGGATTGACCAGGTTCGCGTCGTACCAGTCGTAGCTGGAGCGCCGGAACGCCTCCTGCTCGGCGGTCAGCGCCCCGCTCGCCGCCAGCCCGTTGACCAGCGCGAACACGCCCGGGAAGGTCCCGCGTCGATTGGGCTCCGTCGCCTGGAACCGCACGTACAACTCCGCCTCCCGATCCGCCGACCTGATCTGGCCCGACCCCTGATCTGGCCCGACCCCACCCTGAGCGGCCCGGCCGAGCCGCTCCGGGATCCTGCCACATCCGCCCGTCGCCGGGGTGCACCGGCCGGTTCCGAGCCCCACGGGAAAGCGGTTTCCGAACGCAGCCGGGTTCTGGTCCAACTTCTGTGGTGCGGTGACAGCGAGTGTTGACGGCCTCCGAAAGCGGCTGCTGATCGGTCGGTCGAGGGATGGCGAGGCTGCAAAAGTCGGGGCCGGTCTCGATCCGGGTGGGCGCCGGGCAACGGGTCGGCAGCTCGTATGCTGCCGGTGCGGGTGCTCCGGCCAGGACGTCCGCAACCTGGTGGAAGGGCGCAGTGGTGGCATCGTTCTCGGAGGTTCGGTCGCTGTTGGGCGAGCCCGGGTTCAACTGGTCGGATCCGGCGCCGTGGACGGAGATGGAGCGGGAGTTCGGGTTCGAGTTCCCGGCGGACTTCCGGGAGGTCGTGGACGCCTACGGGTCAGTCCTGATCAACAATCAACTGTACCTGGAGCATCCGGCCGGCCATCTTCTGCACAACCTTCAAAAATCCGTCCGCGACAACCTCGAGTTCTGGCAGGAGGAGGACTCGACAGAGTTCCTGCCCAGCCCTGCGGGGGCGAGGCCCGGCGAGTTGATGCCGATCGCGACAGGCCGGACCAGGGAGACCGTCTTCCTCCGCGTTCCGGCTGAGCCCTCCTCACCCTGGCGCGTCCTCATCCAGGAGTTCAACAGCTTCTCCTGGGTTCTCTATGAGATGACGTTCGGCGAATGGCTCTTGGCCTACCTCCGGGGCGAGGACGTGATGGCGGGCTCCCGAAACTTCGCGCCCGACGGCGCTTTCTACGAGCCCCTGTCCTGAAGCGAGCACGGCGTCAGCAGGTGGGAGGAGTTCGACACGTCCGGACTCTCCGGTACTCGGATGACGTTCCACCTCGACCCGTCGTACTTCGGCCCCGACGAGGCCATCGCCTGGTCGTTGCTCGCCGATGAGCTGCATGGTCACGAGTGTGACGACCTCCCTCACCAGTGACGGTTCCGATTCGCGACCTGCGCGCAGAAACCACGAACTCAGCCGGCGAGTAGGACTCGTTTCCGCAGCAGTGCGAACCCCGCTCGTCCGTACATCTGTCGCTTCAGCATCTTGATCTGGTTGACGTGGCCCTCGACGACGCCCGAGCTCCAGGGCAGGGTCAGGCCGACGGTGACGGCGGCAAGATCTCGTTCCAGGCCGTTGGCGACGGTTCCGGCTCCGGTGGGAAAGCGGTTTCCGCATGCGCCGGGAGCACGGTTTCCGCACCCGGCCGTCGGGCAGACGCGCCGCAGGGTCCCGGGACCGAGGAACGGGGCCAGGAGTTGGAGGCGCGCGACCATGGCGGCCGATCCGGAACTCGACCTGCTCGAACAGCTGACGACGGACCACGAGGTGCTGCGGGTGCGGTTCAGCGAACTCGCGGGCCTGCCGCTGGGCGATCCGCACCGCGACCGGCTGGCCCTCGTCACGACGGACACCCTGGTCCGGCACCTGACAGCCGAGGAGGAGCACCTCTACCCGATCGCCCGGCACGGCCGCCCGCGGGGGGACGGCGTGGTCGACCACGGGCTGCAGTCGCACGCGGCGTTGCGCGCACTGGTCCGGGAGTTGCGGGCGGCACGGTCCGGTTCGGCAGAATTCGACCGCCTGCTGGCCCGGCTGGTCGAGGAGGCGACCGGGCACTTCGGCCAGGAAGAGACCCTCCTGTTCCCGACCGTCCGGGAGCACACCGACACGATGCGGATGAGCGCGCTGGGCGCCCAGGTCCGGGCCACCGAGCGGGCCACCTCGGGAGAGCCTCACCCCGGGCCGAGGACCTGACCGCCGCCGGACGACCCCGTCCCGCCCGAACTGCCGTGGCGCGAACGGATGGGCCGCCGTTTCCGGTTCGGCGACACCCGGGAGGACTGAACGACCCCGCGCCCGCTGTCCCATCACCCGGCCTTCAGACCCCCGCGGCCCCTTCAGTCGCCCCGTCCCCGTCAGCCGTCCCCCGTCAGGCCGATCGCCAGCAGGCAGGTGTCGTCGAGCGGGTTGGGGGCGTCCAGGCGGCGCAGCAGGTGGTCGAGCAGGCCCTCCAGGCCGGGGGCCCGGTAGTCGACGCAGGCGCGCAGCAGGCGGTCGACGCCCGCGCCGAGGTCGGTGCCGCGGCGTTCGACCAGGCCGTCGGTGTAGAACAGCAGCCGGTCACCGGGGACGAGTTGCTGTTCGGCGGTGACGTAGCGGGCGGGGGGGCGACGCCGAGCACGATGCCGGGGGGGCGGGGCGAGGGGGCGGACGGTTCCGGCGTGCAGCAGGACGGGCGGCAGGTGGCCGGCCCGGGCCCAGACGAGGCGGCCGGTGCGGGGGTCCAGGCGGGCGACGGCGACGCTGGCGAGGTGGTCGGCGCGCTGGTGGCAGAGAATCCGGTTCAGTCGGTCGAGCATCCGGTCGGGCGGGGCACCGTCATAGGCGATCCCCCGGAGGGCGTAGCGGAGTTGGGACATCGCGGCGGCGGCCGGCAGGCCGTGTCCGGAGACGTCGCCGACGGCCAGCAGGAGGTTGCCGTCGGGGAGGTCGAGCAGTTCGTACCAGTCGCCGCCGACCTTGCCGTCCCGTTCGACGGGCAGGTAGCGGAAAGCGCTTTCCACCCCCTTGACGGGACGCCCGCCGGGCGCGTTCATCAGGGCTTCCTGGAGGGACCGGACGATCCGCTGCTCGTCGCCGGTGCGGCGGCGCTGATCGGCGAGGCGGTCCCGGGTGTCGCTGAGGGCCTGTTCGGCGCGCCGCCACGGGGTGACACGTCCTGGACGACGCCGCCGACCGCGAGCAGGCGGCCGTCCGCGGCGACGGTGGCCTCGCCGAGGACGCGCAGGCTGCGGTAGCCGTCGGCCCCCCGGACCGCGAAGTCGACGGTGGCCGGGCTCCGGCCGGCCAGCAGTTCGTCAGCGGCGAGCGCGGCGAGCGGGTCGATCCGCCCGACGCCGCCGGGCCCACCCGGAACGCCGACGCCGCCGGTGCCGCCGGGCCCGCCCGGAACGCCGGTACCGTCCGACGCGCCCGGAACGCCGCTACCTCCCGACGCGCCGAACAGGGCCGGGACGTCGGCGGAGCAGGACACTTCGCGGGCGCCGGGCCGCCACTCCCAGGTGCCGATCCGGGCCAGCCGGGCGGCCTGCGAGACCTGGGCGAGCTGCCGGTCCTGCTCGTCGTGGGCCCGCCAGGTGAGCAGCAGGCCGTCCTGGAACGGGGTCGCGCACACCGTCATCGCGCTGGCCCGGGGCTGCCGCCGACGGTCTCCACGTGCTGCCGCGCGGCCTCGCCCCGGTACGGAACGGCCTCGGCCGCGGCGGCGCGCAGCAGGTCGAAGACGCCGGAGGAGACCATGCCCGGGTACAGCTCGGACAGCCGCCGCCCGCGCAGTTCGGCGGCGTCCCGCCCGGCCAGGTCGACGGTGACGGCGTTGGCGTGCTCGACCAGTAGGTCGGCGACCTCGCCCCCGGGCCCGTGGATCGCGCGGAGCACCAGCACCGGGTCCAGCAGCCCGTCCAGCGCGGCCCGGAACCAGGGCGCACCGGCCGGGTCGAGCACCTCCGCGAGCGAGAAGGCGGCGGGTGCGGGGTCCGGTGCAGGGGCGGCGGGCGGGGCGGGGGTCAGGCGCAGCAGCGTGTCGGCCGCGAGGTCGGCGAGCGCGGCCAGGTGCGCCCCGACGGCCGGGCCGGGGCGGTGGCGCCGGAACCAGCCGATCTTCAGCGCGCCGAGCAGCCGCGAGTCGGCCCGCATCGGCAGGGCGCACACGGCCGCGCCCGGTACCAGGTCGTCACCGCCGAGGTCCGGGTAGCGGGCGGCGAACTCCGCACGGTCCTCGGCCCAGACCGGCCGCCCGGTGCGGACCGCCTCGGCCAGCGGCAGCCCGGTCTGCGGCGGGATGCGCTGCCACTGGCTGAACTGACGGGCCGTCACCCCGTGCGCACCGACCAGCCGCAACGCCCCGTCGGGTTCGCGCACCGCCAGTACCAGCGCCTGCGCGCCGAGCGGGGCGAGGGCCGCCCGATACAGGCGCTCGGCCAATTCGTCGGGCCCGGCGGCGGTGGCGAGCGTGGCGGCGGCCAGGTGGAACCTGGTGGCGAGCACGGCCTCGTCCTCCGGCTCCTCTCCCGGCTCCTCTCCCGGCCGGGCGCCCGGCGCGGCTGCCGAACCGCGCCCCGGCAGCTGCTTCAGCGTCCGCTCCGGTACTTGCTCCGCTTCGGGGCCTCGACGCCGAGGGGGTCGGACCCGGGGGCGCTGGCCTCGCGGACGTCGACGTCGGGGCTGTCCTCCGCCGTGGAGCCGTCCTCCGTGACGGAGCCGTCGTCCGTCACGGGGCGGGCGGCCGGGCGCGGGGCGGCACCGGCGACCAGGTCGGCGGCGAGCTGCGCGAGCTTGCGGTTCTCCTGCTGGGAGCGGCGGCCGAGTTCCCGGAACGCCTCCTCGGGGGTGCAGCCGAGGCGTTCCACCAGGACGCCCTTGGCCTGTTCGATCACGGCGCGGGTCCGCATGGCGATGCGCAGGCCCTCCAGCTCGGTGCGCATCCGGTCGACGGTGGCTTCGAGCGCACCCCGCTCGCCCTCGCGCCCCTGCGCCTGCTCCCGCTCGTCCGCGCCCCCGTCCTCCACCGCGCTCTCATCTCCGTTCCGTCCCCTGGGGACTCTCACCCGAATCAAGCCTATTCCACACGATTAGCTGATATTCGAATTTCATGGTGGTTTGCCAGCGTTTTCGACCGGTCAGACGCGCTCCGACAGGGAATCCGTCACTCCTGTGGGGAGCCACCATGAACGACCCGAGCCGGGCGAACGAACCGAACGAACCGTCCACGCAAAGCAGTACCGACAACGGCAGCAGCGGCAACGGCAACGGCAACGGCAACGGCGGTAGCGGCGCCGACGACCTCGCCGGGCTCACCGTCGCCTTCCTGGCCGCCCCCGAGGGCACCGAGCAGGTGGAGCTGACCTCGCCCTGGCAGACCGTCCTGGACCACGGCGGCGCCCCGCGGCTGATCTCCACCGAGCCGGGGCAGATCCGCGCCTTCCACCACCTCGACCGGGGCGACCCGTTCATGGTGGACGGGACGGTCGGGGCGACCTCGGCGGACGACTTCGACGCCCTGGTGCTGCCCGGGGGCGTCGCCAACCCGGACTTCCTGCGCACCGACCCGGACGCGGTGGCCTTCGTCCGGGGCTTCTTCGAGGCGGGCAAACCGGTCGCGGTGATCTGCCACGGCCCGTGGACGCTGGTCGAGGCGGACGTGCTGCGCGACCGCACCCTCACCTCCTGGCCGAGCCTGCGCACCGACCTGACGAACGCGGGCGCGGAGTGGGTCGACCGCGAGGTGACCGTCTGCGCGAACGGCCCCAACGTCCTGCTCTCCAGCCGCAAGCCGGACGACCTGCCCGCCTTCAACCGCGCCCTGGTCCACACCTTCGCGGGCAGCGGGGCGGACGCCGCCTGACCGGCCGCCAGGCCACCGCCACCCGCCCGCCCGCCCGGCCCAGGGGCCCGCCCGACGCTTCCGGTTCGCTCCGGTGCGTCGGGCGGGCCCCTGGGCGTTCGGCCGAGCGTCCGGCTTCGCCCCCGCTTCACTCCCCTCCGGTCGGTTCCCCGCCGGTCGGCTCCCCTTCGATCGCGGAGCGCGCCGGAAAGCGCTTCCAGACCCGGTGCTCGGCGAGGAGTTCGACGACCTGGCGCAGCACCTCCACCGGGTCGGTGCCGAGGACGATGCCCGGCCCGTCCAGCGGGAGACCGGCCGCGGCGAACGCGTCCGGGGCGGTGTCCCAGCCGCCGATGGCCTTGGCGTGGCGCCAGGTCTCGGCGAGCAGCAGCACCAGTCGCGGGTCGAGGGTGGCGTGCGGGCCGGCGGCGCGGGCGTCGCGCGCGGGATCGGCGTCGGCGGCCGGGCCGGGGCTGCCGGCCAGCACGACGGCGTCGAACTCGACGGAGCGGGCGGTGGCGAAGCTGCGCTGCACGGTGGCGGGGTCGCCGCCGCGGGGCGCCACGACCAGGGGGACGAGCCCGGCGTCCCGCGCGGCCGCCCGGACGGCGTCGACGGCGGCCAGGTCGGAGTCGGGTCCGGTCAGGATGCCGAGGGTGCGTCCGGTGACCGGCCAGCGGCGGCCGAGCTGCGAGAGGGCGGGGCTGGCCGGGGGCGGCGTGTCGGCGGACGGCTCGTCCGGTTCGGGGGCGGGCAGGCCCAGGCCCTGGGCGACCTGGGTGCACAGGAGCGGGTCGATGTTGGCCAGGACGCGCAGGGTGCGCTCCTTGACGGCCGGTTCGTAGCACTTGCCGAGTTCGAAGGTGTAGGCGGCGATGATGTGTTCGCGCTCGACGGGCGTCATGGCGGCCCAGAAGAGCCGGGGCTGGGAGAAGTGGTCGTCGAAGTCGGCGGGCGCCTGCCGGACCTTCGCGGACTCGGCCACCGGCAGCGGGTGTTCGACGAAGGCGTGGTCGTCGGCCCCGGCGAAGAACGGGCAGCCGCCGTCGAGCGAGTTCGGCTGGTAGGGGGCGACGCCGCTGTGGACCGCGTCCTGGTGGAAGCCGTCGCGGAGCATGTCGTTGACGGGGGCGTGAGTCCGGTTGATCGGGATCTGGGCGAAGTTGGGCCCGCCGAGCCGGGTGATCTGGGTGTCGAGGTAGGAGAACAGCCGGCCGGAGAGCAGCGGGTCGTCGGTGATGTCGATGCCGGGGACGAGGTGTCCGGGGTGGAAGGCGACCTGTTCGACCTCGGCGAAGAAGTTCGTCGGGTTGCCGTTCAGGGTGAGCAGGCCGAGGGCCTGCACGGGGGCGAGTTCCTCGGGGACGAGCTTGGTCGGGTCGAGCAGGTCGATGCCCTCGAAGGTCTGCTCGGGCGTGTCGGGCATGACCTGGACACCGAGTTCCCACTGCGGGAACGCGCCGGCCTCGATCGCGTCGTACAGGTCGCGCCGGTGGTAGTCGGGGTCGAGGCCGCCGATCAGCTGGGCCTCGTCCCAGGTCAGCGAGTGGACGCCGAGCTTCGGCTTCCAGTGCCACTTGACCAGACAGGTACCGCCCTCGGCGTCGACCAGGCGGAAGGTGTGGACGCCGAAGCCCTCCATCGTCCGGTAGGAGCGCGGGATGCCCCGGTCGGACATGTTCCACAGCGTGTGGTGGGTGGCCTCGGTGTGCAGCGAGACGAAGTCCCAGAAGGTGTCGTGGGCGGACTGGGCCTGCGGGATCTCCCGGTCGGGGTGCGGCTTGGCAGCGTGCACGACGTCCGGGAACTTGATGGCGTCCTGGACGAAGAACACCGGGATGTTGTTGCCGACCAGGTCGAACACGCCTTCGTCGGTGTAGAACTTGGTGGCGAAGCCGCGGGTGTCGCGGACGGTGTCCGCCGAGCCGCGCGAGCCGAGCACGGTGGAGAACCGGACGAAGACGGGAGTGCGCGCGCCGTCGGCGAGGAACGCCGCCCGGCTGATCCGGGCGCCCGATCCGTAGCTCTCGAAGACGCCGTGCGCGGCGGCGCCGCGGGCGTGCACGACACGCTCGGGGATGCGCTCGTGGTCGAAGTGGGTGATCTTCTCCCGCAGGTGGTGGTCCTGGAGCAGGACGGGGCCGCGCGGGCCGGCCTTCAGCGAGTGGTCGGAGTCCGGCAGCCGGGTGCCCTGGGCGGTGGTCAGGTACGCGCCGTTCTGGGTCCTGGCGTCCTTGCCGGCACCGCTGCGGCCGGTGGCGGAGAGCGGGGCGGGCGCGGACCGGTCGGGCTTGGGCGGCAGCGGCTCGCGCGGCTCGACCGGCTCCTCCAGCGGCGGGGCGGCGGCGGCGGGCCCACCGGGGACCTCGGGCGTGTCACCGGTGGGCGCGCCGGGGACCTCGGGCGTGTCGTCGGTGGGGCGGCCGTCCGAGCGGTCGGAACGGGGGGCGTCGGAATTCACGGGTCTCCTCCGGGAGCGGACGGGAAAGCGGTGGTGGTGCGGGGACGTCGGGAGGGGGTGTCACCGATGCGGCTAACCCGCCCGGCGGAGCGGAAACGGTCATTCCGCCGGTGATCGGAATCTCCGCGGACGCCCGCGGGCCGTTTCCGCTCCGCCGGGCTCGGCCAGACGCGATGCGACGCGACGCGGCTGTGGAGCGGACGGGCCCCGGGAGCGGACAGCCCCGGTGACGGGCGGCCCTGGTGACGAGCAGCCCGCGCGGGCTCGGGCTGCTGATCGCCGAGGAGGTGGCGCGGCGCGGCTGCCGGGCGGCGGTCCGTACCCGCGACGCGGACGGACTCGGACGGCCTCGCTTTCGCCGGGCGGAGGTGAGCCCGGCGGTCCGGACCACGACCGTCTACGAGGAGACGGGGGGCTGCGCGGTGGTGTCACGCGATCGCGCCCTGCCGACCCGGGCGTTCGTCAGGAACGCACCCGACCGGTTGCTGCCGCTGCCGGCCACGACCCCGGCCCCGGCTACCGTCCTCGCGCTGCTGGACCGCCGGAGCCTGACGTCTCATCACCCCTCGCCCTGAGCCAGGTAGGTACGGCCGGAAGCACGAACCCGGCTCCCGGGCAGGGGAGTCGCCGGGCACCGGCCGGACGGCCTCAGGACGCGGTCACCCGGACGGTGCGCAGCTCGGGGTCGGCGGCGTCGGGGACGAGCATGCCGGCGGCGCGGCCGCTGCGCAGGTAGTCCAGGACGGGCCGGTTCAGGCGTTCCCCGGGCAGTGCGGCGGGGATGCCGGGCGGGTAGGGGGTGAGCATTTCGGCGGCGGTCCGGCCCTCGGCGTCGGCGAGGTCGACCGTCTCGACCGGGCCGAAGAACGCGTCCCTCGGCAACGCGACCTGTTCGAGCCGGAGTTCGGCCGGGTCGGGGATGTCGACCGGGCGGGCGGGGGCCAACTCCGATGCCTGCTCGACGAGTTCGGTGAGGGCACCGAGCAGGGCGCCGGTGGTGGCGGGGTCGTCGGCGTGGGTGAGCTGGGCGCTGACCCGGCGGTGGTCGCACAGGTGGGCGGTGATCTGCCGGTGGGCGCGCAGCCAGTCGCCGGCCCGGTAGCCGGTGGTGCCGAGGGCGCTGATGTCGACGACGATCTGCAGCGGGTCGAGGTCGGCGGCGAGGCCGGGCCCGCAGAACTCGTCCCGGCCGTGGACGTGCAGGCCGTCGAGGGCGCCGATCCGGTCCCGGGTGCGCCGGGCCAGGTCGAGGGCGGCGCGGTAGAGCCGGGGGCCGTGCTGCACCATCTGGCGGCGCCAGCCGTCGAGCACGGCGTACACGAGCACGCTGGGGCTGGTGGTGCCGAGCAGGTCGGCGCGCTGCCGGAGCACCTCGGGGGCGACCAGGTCGCCGCGCAGGTGGAAGACCGAGCTCTGTTCGAGGCCGGAGCCCATCTTGTGGACGGAGGTGACGCAGACGTCGGCGCCGGCGTCCATCGCCCAGGTGGGCAGTTCGGGGTGGAACGGCAGGTGGGCGCCCCACGCCTCGTCGACGATCAGCGGGACGCCGTGCCGGTGGCACTCGTCGGCGATCTCCCGGAGCTCGGCGCAACTGCCGTACGGGGTGGGCGAGGTGACGAGGGCGCCGCGGGCCTCGGGGTGCGCGTCCAGGGCGGCTCGGTAGGCGGCGGCGCGGGGCGGGTGGGCGAGGTGCAGGCGGGCGTCCCAGGCCGGGTCGACCCAGATCGGGCGGATGCCGGCGAGGATCAGCCCGGCGATCACCGACTTGTGGGCGTCCCGGCCGACGATCAGGTGTTCGTGCGGCCCGGCGACGGCGAGCATCGCGGCCTTGACGGACAGCGAGCTGCCGCAAGTGGAGAAGAAGGTATGGTCGGCGCCGACGGCCTCGGCCATCAGGCGCTGGGCGTGGTCGAGGACGCCGTGCGAGTCGGTGCGGTCGTCGAGCCCGCCGGTGGCGAGCACGTCGGAGGCGAAGAGCCGTTCGCCGAGGACATCCAGGACGCGCGGATCGGTGCCGCGCCCCTGCTTGTGGCCGGGTGGCGTGAACGCGGTGAGCGGGTTGGCGTGCAGTGCGGAAAGCGCTTCCAGCACGGGAGCCTGCGACTGGTCCATGCGGCGCGCCTGCCCGCCCCCGACCACTGAAAACCGCCCGCTCGAAGGGTGGGGTGATCGCACACCGTACGGGCCGGGACAGCCGTGGCCGGTGCGCCGCGGCCTGCTCCTGGCGCAGGGCGTCACGGAGGACGGGGCGGAGCGCTGGGTGCCGACGGCCTCACTGCCGCACTCGAACGGGGACGCGATGGCCTTCGCGGTGTCGGGCGGCCGGATCTTGGGGGCGCAGACGGGCCGTGAACCGGGTGGACCAGGCGGGCCGGGGGCGGCTCGGCCCGGAGGGCCGGTCCGGTCGGCAGGCCGACCACGCGGGCGACCGGCTGACGGTGCCGCTGGTGCGCCGGGGGCAGGCGGCCGGTCGAGACGGTCCGGGACACGGCGATGGGCCTGGTCGTCGAACGCTCGCCGAAGCTGCCGACGGAGCACGGCCCGGGACGTCGCGGCACCGGGGCAGCGCGACACCAGGAAACTGACGCCCCGTCAGTCACCGGCCAGCGGATAGGCGTAGCCGTACGGGTGGTTCAGACCCTCCGGGTAGGGCTCCAGGAAGCAGGCGACGGCTCCGTGCACCGTCACCCGCAGCCCGCCCTCCCCCAGGTAGACGACCAGGCCGTCCGGGGTGGTCTCGGCGGAGCGGTACACCACCACCGTCGACTGCGGAGCGTGCGCCCCCGGCTGCCCGGGGACGGCGATCCGGTATCCGTGCACACTGTCCAAGACGTCCATGACTCCACCTCGACCGACTCCACCGCGGCCCGACCCGGCCCGGCCGCCGCGGGCCCGCCCCGCACGCATACCCCGGGGGTGTTCCCCTCAATCGGCCCGGCGCGGCACCCGACTCGGGCCGGACGGAGCGGGTATCGGCGCAGCAGGGGGCCGGCTCGGGGAGGACCGATGACGTTCCCGCCGCACCGGCGGTTCCCCTCCCCCGCCTCGCCGACCTCGCCGACCTCGTCGCGGAGCCGGGTGCGGGCGCGGACGCGGGTGCGGGTGCGCGTCAGTGTCCGGCCGAGCATGTTCTTGCCCGTCCCAGCCGCCGCACCACTGCCGCGACCGGTTTCATCCACCGCCCCGCGCACCACCCTCGTGCACCGCCCCGCGCCCGGCGTCCCCCCTGCTCGCGGGGCGGGCGAACAACTAGGATGAGGCCCCGTCGTGGGTGGTCCACCTGTGCACGCACCGGGCGTGGGCACGGGGTGAGAGGTGAGGTGCGCCGTGTCCGAGTCCGTGTCCGAGTCCGAAGCCGCTTCCGGTGCGTCCACCGTGCCCACTGCGTCCACCGCCTCCACCGCGTCCACGCTCGCGGCGAAGCTGGACCGGCTCTTCGACGTGGTCCGCCGTCCCGACCGCGAGCAGTACAGCCACGAGGAGGTGGCCCGGGCCTGCCGCGAGGCGACCGGCGAGAGCTTCTCGGCGACGTACGTCTGGCAGTTGCGGACCGGCCGCCGGGACAATCCGACGAAGCGTCACCTGGAGGCGCTGGCGCAGTTCTTCCAGGTCCCGCCGGTGTACTTCTTCGACGACCGGCAGAGCGCCCGGATCACCGAGGAGTTGGCGCTGCTCGGGGCGCTGCGCAACGCGGGGGTGCGGGAGGTGGCGCTGCGCGCGGTGACGCTGTCGCCCGAAGGGCTCGGCACGATCAGCGACATGATCGAGGCGATCGCCCGGCGCGAGGCCGGCGGCAGGTGACAACGTTGCCCGCCGGGTGGATTCCCACCGGGAGGCCGCGTCCGTAGTATCACCTCCCGGTCGACTGCCAGGGGGCGAAATCGTGGGGTATCCGGGTGGGGTCGAGCAGGCGCTGCTGTGGCAGCGATGTCGCGGGGTCGCGGAGTCGATACCGCTCCCGGAGCCGTTCGGCATACCGGAGTTGACCCGGGCGCTGGCCCTGCGGCGCGGCCGGCCGATCGAGCTGGTGCCGCTCTCCGGGCCGGACCAGTCGCCGTGCGGGGTGCTGATCAGCACCGATCGGGCGGACTACATCGGCTACCCGTCCGACACCACGGCGCTGCACCAGCAGCACATCGTGCTGCACGAGATCGGGCACCTGCTCTGCGGCCACGTCGGCAGCGCCGCGGAGCACGGAGGACCGGCGGGCACCGGGCTGGGTGCCACCGTGGCGCAGGTCCTGACGCCGGGGCTGTCGGAGGAGTTGGTGCGCCGGGTGCTCGGCCGGTCCGGGTACACGGAGCGGCAGGAGCAGGAGGCCGAACTGGTCGCCTCGCTGGCCCTGCAGCGCGCGGTGCACCGCCCGCGTTCGACGGCGGTGGGCCAACTGGCCGAGCAGGTGGGCCGGTTGCGCCACCTGTTCGGTCGGCCGTTACGGCTCGGGGCGGCCCGCCGTGGGTGACGGGGTGGTGTCGGCGCTGTGCTGGTCGGCCGCCTCGGTCGCGCTGCTGGGCACGCTCTGGAAGGTCCTGCTGGACTGCGGGCGCCGCTCGGACCGGGCGCTGCGCTACGGCTACGCCTGCGGGGGGCTGATCGGGGCGGGGATGGTGTCGAGCGCCCCCGGTACGGCGGCGGCGCTGTCCGCGGTGCTTCCCGATCCGGCCCAGCTCACCCTGCTGGCGGACCAGTTGAAGACCGTTGCGGCCGGGGCGCTGGCCATGATGGCGCTCTCCACCCGGCCGCCCGGGGCGGCCCGGCGCGCGCTGCGCCGACAGGCCGCCCTCACGACCACCGCCGTGCTGCTGGGCATCGCGGTCTTCACCGCCGCCGGGCCGGTCCGGGCGGGGTCCGCACTGGGCGTCGGGAGCGCGGACCGGCCGGTGCTGGCGCTGTACGTCGCGCTGTTCGCCCTGCACGCCGCCTGGTGCCTGACGGTGTTCGGCGTGCTGATCGGCCGCTGTGCGCGCTGCCTGCCGCCGGGGACGCTGCGGCTGGGCCTGCGCCTGATGACGCTCGGCGCGCTGGCGGGTCTGCTGTGGACGGCGGACAACCTGCGCGACCTGGCGGAGGTGCTCGGCGCGGGCCGGGAGAACGGCGCGGAGAGCGGGGTCTCGGCGGTGGCGGCGGCGGTCTGCGTCACGCTGGGGCTGGCGGGGGCGACGGCGGCGGCCTGGGCCGACTGGGGCGGGCGGCTGCGGGCCCGGCGCGACCACCGCCGGCTCGGCCCGCTCTGGTCGGCGCTCCGGACGGCCCTGCCGGAGATCGAACTCCTCGCGCCGGAAGGCCGGTTCGAGGACCGGAGGCGCCGACGGGGACGGCCGGGACAGCAAGGCGGGGACGCCCGGTTCGCGCTGTACCGGCGGATCATCGAGATCCGGGACGGCCAGCTCGCCCTGCGGCCCCACCTGCATCCGGCGGTGGCGCTCTGGGTGGGCGAGGCGGTCGGCCGCCCCGACGCCGTCCGCTCGCTGGGGCCGCTCTGCGCCCCCGGGCTGCTCCGCTCCGCCGGTTCGGTCGGGCTCGTCCGCGCCGTCGGGGCGGAGCACCTGGCGGCCACGGTCGAGGCCGCGGCCATCGCCGCCGCGCTGGAGGCGGCGACGGCCGGGCACCGCTTCGCCGCCGGTCCGGGTGCGCGGTGCGGGCCGCACCCGGTGGCGGCCGGGGTGCCGGAGGAGGCGGCCTGGCTGGTCAAAGTGGCTGCCGCGTACGCCGGTTCGCCGGCCGTGGCGCACGTCCGCCGCCGGGTGCGGCAGGAGTTGGGCCCGCCGGCGCCCCCGCCGGCGCCCCCGGTGTCGGGCCCGCCGGGCCCCGCCCCGGGGCAGGCTCCGACGCCCGGTCCGGGTCAGGCCCCGAATCCCCGCCCGGGTCAGGCTCCGAATCCCCGCCCGGGTCAGGCTCCGAATCCCCGTCCGGGTCAGGCTCCGGCCAGCTCCGGCATCAGCGCGTAGACCTGTTCGGCGGCGTCCGGGTCGGCCGCCAGGCAGGCGAGCAGGTCCTGCCGGGCGGTGTCGGCCCGGTCCAGGCCGATCAGGCAACGGGCCCGCTGCAGGCGGGCGTCCACGTCCTCGACCGCGCCGAGCACCTCGTCGAGGAGCGGCAGCGCGTCCCCGTAGCGTCCGGCGTCGTGGTGGACCACGGCCAGGTTGAACCGCATGCCGGGGTCGTCGGAGAGTTCGACGGCGCGGGCCAGGTCGGTGCCCGCACCGTCCAGGTCGCCCTCCTGGTAGCGGAGTTCACCGCGCAGGGCCCAGGCCTGGGCGTACTCGGGGTCGGCGGCGAGGGCGGCGTCCCAGGCCGCGGCGGCCGCCGTCGCCTCGCCCTCGGCGGCCAGCAACTGACCCTTGAGCGAGAGGAGTTGCGCGCTGTCGGGGTCGGCGGCGAGGCCGGTCTCGATCTCGGTCCGGGCGGCCGGGTAGCGGCCCGATTCGATCAGCAGGGCGGCCCGGTTGAGCCGGGCGTCGGCGAACTCCGGGTCGAGCTGGAGGACGTAGCCGAAGTCGGCGGCGGCGGCCTCGGTGTCGCCCATCTCGGCCAGCACGTCGGCCCGGTTGAAGTACGCCTCGGGGAACGGCGGCGAGAGCCGGATCGCCCGGTCGTAGTCGGCCAACGCCCGCTCGGGGTCGCCCAGTTCGCGCCAGAGCATGCCCCGGTCGAAGTAGTACTCGGCGTAGTTGGGGTCGCACTCGATCACGGCGGTGTAGTCGGCCACCGCCTCGGCGGGCCGACCCAGACCCGCGTACACCTGGGCCCGGTTGTAGCGCAGCACGGACCGGTGCAGGGCGTGCTCGTGGTCCTCCAGGGTCTCGTCCAGCCGGGCGATGCAGGCGTCCAGCAGGGACAGCGCCTCGTCCAGGCGGCCCTGGTGCACCTCGATCAGGGCGAGGCCGTTGCGGTTGAACACCACCCGGGCCTCCCGCTCCTTCGGTTCGGGGTGCCACTTGGCGAAGGCGATGGCCTGGTTGACCCAGCTGCGGGCCAGCTGGTGGTCGCGCCGGTCGGCCTCGAAGTGCCGGGTGTGCAGCATCGCGGTGGCGTAGGCGGCCTGCATGTGGACCTCGGGCGAGCTGCTGAGCGCCCGGGCCTCGTCGTACAGCGGCAGCGCCTCGTCGGCGAGGCCGAGGGCGGCGTACGAGGTGGTCATCTTGGTGGTGAAGGCCCACCAGTGGTCGGGGTGGCTCTCGTGGGTGACCAGGCGGCGGCCGCGCTCGCCGAGGTCGAGGACGGCGTGGTAGTAGCCGAGGTCCATGCAGTGGTCGAGCGCGTGGCGCAGGACGTCGGCCCCGGCGCCGGACGGGTCGCTGCCGTGCTCGGCGTGCCAGGCGATGGCGCCGAGCCGCAGCGAGGACTCGCCGGCCGTCTCCAGCTCGGCCCGCCGCAGGTCGTGCAGCCGGGCCCGCTCGTCGGACGGCAGGGCCAGGTAGGCGGCGAGCACGTCCGGGCGGTCGCCGACGCCGTCGCGGTCGATGTGCTCGCGGCCCGACACGGGGCCGCCCGCGGCCAGGGCCGACTGTTCCGCGGCCGGGTCCGGGTGCTCCGCGGGGCCGGACTGCGCGCACCGGGTGGCGAGGGCGGTCGGGAGGTCCTCGCCGCCGAGGCCGGCCGGGCGGCGCGGGGGTTCGCTGCCGGTGGTGACGACCACGGTGAGCAGCGCGGGGTCGATGCGGCGCAGCAGGACGGCGAGGAACTCGGCGTCGGTGGGGTCGGCCCGGTGGGCGTCGTCGACGACCAGCGTGCGCGGGCCGGAGTCGAGGACGCGCAGGTACGCCTCCAGGAACTCGACCAGGCCGTGGGCGATCCGCAGGGTGCGCAGCGCGGAGTAGAAGCGGGTGCGTTCCCTGGGCACGGCCAGCGAGGTCAGGGTCTCCCGGGTGGCGGGGACCAGGGCGCGCAACTCCGGTGTGGTGGAGAGGATTTCGATGTCGTGCCCGGTGACGGTCTCGGGGCAGCGGGCGAGCGCGTCCGGGACGATCGCCCGCAGCAGCGAGCCGACCGCGGTGTAGGGGCCGCGCAGGCGGCGGTCGGCGTTCACCGCGGCCAGCAGGGGCGGCAGGCCGAGCCGTTCGCGGGCGTCGGCGCGGGCGGCCGCCCCGGCGGTGCGGACCCAGTGGTGGCGGTGCTCGGCCATGACACAGCTGCCTTTCGTGCGGTGGCGCGGGAGGTGGCGGTCGGTACGGGGGTCTCGGGCGGTACGGGGGGTCTCGGGCGGTACGGGGGGTCTCGGGCGGGCCAGGTGACCCGACGCCCGTGGGCGGCAAGGGGTTTCAGGTGGCCCGGGCAGCGCGGCGTTCGCGGGCGGCGAGCACGATCACGGCGGTGGTCTGCGCGAGGCTGAGCAGCATCAGGGCGAGCGAGTCGAGCCGGCCGGCCAGCGAGGCCTGGCCGGTCAGGCGCAGCCACATGTCGTGCAGCATGCGGTAGGCCGTCGGCACGACGACCCCGGCGAACATGGTGAGCGTGAAGGCGTAGCCGACCAGCATCAGCCAGGCGTACCAGCGGGCGACCCGCCGGTCGACGGGGTGGTGGGCGGAGAGGTCCAGCGGGGGGCGGCCGGTGGCCCGGCGGGCGGCGTTGCGCAGCACGTCGGTGGCGGCGGCGTGCAGGTCCACGCAGCCCAGGACGGTGCTGAGCAGGACGTAGAGGTCGGTGCGCAGGTAGAAGAAGCCCTGCCAGGCGAGGCGCAGCGCCGTGGCGTAGGCCATCGCCAGGCAGAGTTCGGCGGTCAGCGGGCTGCCGGACCGGGTGGCGTCGGCGACCAGGGTGAGGACGGCGATCACCAGGGTGTCGGCGAGCATGCCGGCCATGATCGGCAGGTAGCGCTTGCGGCGCGGCACGCCGACCAGCCCGTCCAGGGAGGTCTCCAGGACCAGGTAGACCAGGCGGCGGCCGACGGAGAGCCGGGAGCGCAGGCCGAGCCGGCGGCCGGCCAGGGCGTGGAAGGCCTCGTGCAGGGCGAGCAGCGGCAGCTGGCCGACGAACAGCATCAGCACCACCAGGGTGTAGGAGGAGCTGAAGAACAGGTTGTCGACCCGGGGGACGAGCGCGGGCACCCGGATCATCTCGGCGACGGCGAGGGCGGTGATCAGCGCGTAGCCGGCGAGGGCGGGCGGGGCGAAGACCAGTCGGCCGAGCCGCTGCCAGCGCACCGGTGCGGTCGGCCCGGCGGCGGTGGACTCCCCGGCGGGGCGCACCAGTTCGAGGTCGACCAGGACGTCGATCAGGTCGGCGATGTCGACGCTCTCGCCGTGCGCGTCCTCGTACTGCGCGGCGGCTTCGCGGGGCGTGCGGCCCTCGGCGAGCATCCGGACCAGTTCGGCGCCGTCGGCGGGGAAGACGGCGTAGGTGTCGGTCTCCGGGCTGCCGATGGTGACCTCGTCGGCCTCCGGGAGGTAGACGAGCCGGCGGAGCGCCAGCGGCCGGTCCAGGTCGGGGCCCGGGCCGGGGGTGGCGCTGCTGTCCGTGGCGGAGTGCACGGCTCCTCCTGCGCGGGGTGGGCGGCGGGTCGAACGGAGCGGTGCCGGCCGGACCTCACGGCCGGCCGGCACCGGGGGTCCCCCCGGTCCGGGGGGATCGATCAGTTCTGCACGACGCAGGACCACGGCAGGTACAGCGCACGGGCCGCGCTGGTCAGGCGAACCGGGCCGGCCTTGCGGACGACGATCTTCTTCATCGCACACACCTCCTTCGGTAGCTGTTCCTCGGTGACGCCATTAGCTGAGATGAATGCCGATCGGCTCAGAATCCACATCAGCGGTGGCGACGAGCCAAGAGTGATGACCGTGTGGTGACCGTGTCAAGGGAGCCGGGAGCCCTCGATCGGAGCCAACTCGCCGACACGGCAAGGAAAGCGCAGGCCGGGGGCATCGCCGTCCGCCCGGGCATTCGGGATCAATGAATAAACTGAAAACTCTCTACGGCTTTCTGTTCATTCACCTTGGCTGACGATTGCCGCCCCGGCTGCCCCCACCGCCCCCGACAGCAATTTCCTCCTTGACAAAAAAATTTGTCGGCGGGACGCTGGAGGCGTGCTGGACGTAGCAGTGATCGAAGACGCCGCGGCGGCCGAGGCCTCGCTGGACCCGATGCGGGCCGGCCTCCTCGCCGCCCTGGCCGAGCCCGGCTCGGCCGCCATGCTGGCCGCCCGCCTGGGCCTGCCGAGGCAGAAGGTCAACTACCACCTGAAGGAGCTGGAGCGGCACGGCCTGGTGGAACTGGTCGAGGAGCGCCGCAAGGGCAACGTGACGGAGCGGGTCTACCGGGCCACCGCCCGGTCGTACGTGATCTCACCGGTCGCGCTGGCCGCGGTCAGCCCCGACCCGGCCCGCTCGCCGGACCAGCTCTCGGCCCGTTGGCTGCTGGCCCTCGGCTCCCGCCTGGTCCAGGAGGTCGGCACGCTGCTGACGGGCGCCGCCCGGGCCCGGCAGCGGGTGGCCTCGTTCGGGATCGACGCCCAGGTCCGGTTCGCCTCGGCGGCCGACCGGGCGGCGTTCGCCGAGGAGTTGGCGCAGGCGGTCACCGCCCTGGTCGGCCGCTACCACGACGAGTCCGCGCCGCAGGGCCGCACCCACCGGGTGGTGGTCGGCCTGCACCAGGTGCCGACGGCCTCCGCCGGGCCGCCCAGCACGTCCCCCGACCCTGCATCCGCCCCCGACCCCGTGTCCACCCCCACCGAGGAGAGCTGACCGTGCCCCATCCCTTCGAGCTGGAATTCGAGTTGGCGCTGCCCGCCGACCCGGAGCAGGTGTGGGAGGCGATCGCCACCGGCCCCGGCATCGACTCGTGGTTCATGGGCCGCAACGCGGTGGAGCCCCGGGTCGGCGGGACGGCCTCGATGGAGACCGGCGGCCACCTGGAGACCTCGACGGTCACCGCGTACGAGCCCGGCAAGCGCTTCGCCTTCCGGACGGACCCGGCCCCCGACGGCCGCTTCATGGCCTTCGAGTACCTGATCGAGGGCCGCGACGGCGGGAGCACGGTGCTGCGGGCGGTGCACAGCGGCATGCTCGGCGACGACTGGCAGGACGAGTACGACGCGCTGCGCAGCGGCTGGCCGTTCCACCTGCACACGCTGCGCGAGTACGTGACGCACTTCGCGGGCCGCCGGGGCGTCCCGGTGTTCGCCGTGCAGCCGGTGCCCGGGCGCCCCGCGGCCGAGGTCCGGGCGGCGCTGACGGCCGCGCTCGGCCTGCCCGCCGATCCGCCCGTCGGCCGCCGGGTGCGCGCCGACCTCCCCGGACTCCCGCCGCTGGACGGCGAGTTGGTCTGGTCCGACGGCGAGCGCTACGAAGTCCGCACCGCCGACGGGCTGTTCACCTTCCTGCACCCGCCGGGCGTGGTCCTGCTGTTCCACCACCTGTTCGACGACCGGGCGTTCGACGGCCTGGTGGCCGACGCCGCCGAACCGGCCTGGCAGCAGTGGCTGACCGCCCTGCTCTCCTCCTGAACTCCCTTCCCCACCCATCGACTTCATAGGCAGCACGCCCGCACGCACAGAACGAGGTACCGGAAATGCACACGTTGATCAGCACCGCCTTCGTCTCCCTCGACGGCGTGATGGAGGCCCCGGGCGGCGAGCCCGGCTACCGGAACGCGGGCTGGACGTTCAAGGACATCGAGTTCGTCCCGGCGGCCTTCGAACTCAAGGGGCAGGAGCAGGAGGAGGCCGCGGCGCTGATGCTGGGCCGGGTCAGCTACGAGGCGTTCAGCCAAGTGTGGCCGGGCATGCCGGAGTTCGCCCGCTACAAGGAGCTGCCCAAGTACGTCGTGTCGACCACCCTCGGCGCGGACGAGCTGGTCTCCGACTGGGGGCCCACCACGATCCTGCGCTCGCTGGACGAGGTGGCCGCGCTGAAAGAGACCGAGGGCGGCCCGATCCTCGTGCACGGCAGCGTGGAGCTGAACCACGCGCTGTCCGACGCGGGCCTGATCGACCGCTACCACCTGCTGGTCTTCCCGCTGCTGCTGGGCGCGGGCAAGCGCCTGTTCAGCAGCACCGACAAGGACACCCAGCACCTGAAGCTGGTGGAGTCGGCCGTGTACGCCAACGGCATCCAGAAGAACGTCTTCGACGTCGTCCGCTGACCGCCGGCACCGACCACCACCGACCAGCACCGACCTCGACCGACGGCCACCGAGCCGGACCGACCCGACCGACGAACGACCCCAACGCCGCTGCCCGAACGCCGCTGCCCGGCCGACCTGTTCACGCGGACAGGAGTCGGCCGGGCAGCGGATCGTCAAGGGGTGCGGGCGAGTTCGGGCCGGTCGGCGACGGGGGTGACGGTCACCGGCAGGCCGCGGCGGCGGTGCTGCTCGGCCCAGGCGGTGAGGGCCTGGCGGCAGGCGGCGTCGAGGTGGGTGAGCGCGGAGAGGTCGAGCTGCACGGGGCCGGTGGGCGAGACCTCCTCCAACCGGTCGACCAGGGACGGGAGTTTGAGGAAGGTCGCGTTGCCGTGCACCCGGACCACGGTGGCCTCGGGGGTCTGCTCGACGTGCAGGCGGATGTGCGTGACGTCCCAAGCGGTCTTGGCGAGCGCGGCGACCAGGCCGATCACCACGCCCTCCAGCAGGTTCGTGACGACGATGCCGACGGTGGTGGCGAGCAGCACCAGCGCCTCGGACCGGTCGGTGCGCCACAGCCGCAGGCGTTCCCGGGGTGCGACCAGCTTGGCCCCGGCGTGCACCAGCAGGCCCGCCAGCGCGGCCAGCGGGACCAGTTCGAGCAGGCCGGGCAGCGCGAGGGTGAACAGCAGCAGCCACACCCCGTGCAGGACGCGGGACGCCTTGCTGCGGGCCCCGGCCTGGACGTTGGCGGCGCTGCGGACGATCACGGCGGTCATCGGGAGCGCGCCGAGCGCGCCCGCGACGGTGTTGCCGACGCCCTGCGCGACGAGTTCGCGGTTGTAGGAGGTGCGCGGCCCGGCGTGCATGTGGTCGACGGCGGAGGCGCTGAACAGGCTCTCGGCGGACGCGATCAGCGCGAACGCCAGGATGGTGCCCCAGATCTCGACCCGGCCGAGCAGCCCGAACTGTTCGGCGCCGGGCGGCTGCAGGGCACCGAGCAGGCCGCCGACGCCGACCGTCGGCACCGGCAGGTGCAGCAGGCGGACGGCGGCCGCGGCGAGCACCACGGCGACCAGCGGGCCGGGCAGCAGGGCGAGGCGGCGCGGCGCCCGCTTCCACAGCACCAGGACGGCGATCACGCCCGCGCCGACCGCGCACGAGGCCGCGCCGGGTCCGGTCCCGAGGGCGCGGACGGCCGCGGCGGGCAGCCCGGCCAGGTCGGCAAGCGCTTTCCCGTGGGATTTCCGGGCCAGCAGCACGTACGCCTGGGAGGCGATCAGGACGATCCCGATGCCGGCGAGCATCCCTTCCACGACGGCGGAGGAGACGGCGCGGAACCAGCGGCCCAGCCGCAGCACGCCGAGCAGGATCTGCAGCAGCCCGGCGGCCAGCACGACGACGCCGAGCGCGGGCAGGCCGTACGCGGTGACGGCGGAGTGGACCAGCACGGTCAGGCTGGCGGCCGGACCGCTGACCTGCAGGCTGCTGCCGGGCAGGGCGCCGGCGACCAGGCCGCCGACGATGCCGGTGACCAGGCCGAGTTCGGCGGGCGCGCCGGAGGCGACGGAGACGCCGACGCAGAGCGGTACAGCGACCAGGAAGACGGTGATCGAAGCGGGCAGGTCGGCACGCAGCACGCTGCGCGCCTCGGTGGTGTTCCAGGGCATGGCGGGTCCTCGGACTCGTCGTGACGGGGACTTCCGTGGGTTACGCGGGCGTTCCGGGCCGGGGGGAGCCCGGCGCGGGATCCCGGCGCGGCGGCCGGTCGCGGGTACGGGTGTTCGCGTGATTCCGGGGTGCGCGACGGGCCGGACGGCCGGTGGGCGGTCCGGTGGGTCGCGCACGTGTTTCGGACGGGCGGTTCGTGGGGGCGGTTCGTGGGGGCGGTGGTCGGTGTGCCCGGCGTCCCTCGCCGCCGCTCGACGGTGCGTCGGGCTCCGGCGGTCCTGCGTCCGGCACCGGGCCCGGGAGCGGGATTCCGGTGCGGTCCGGCTCCCGGCAGGGATCAGGCCCCGGTGGGCGACGGGCGGGCGGGGGCGGGCCTCAGCAGCGGAACACCCGGAGTTCGGCGGGGCCGCGCGGTCCGGCCGCCGAACGGGAACCACCTGCCGGTCCGGCCGGGGCCTGCGGGTGGATGGCCGGGGCGGACCGGCGGACCGCCGACCGGGCGGCGCGCCGGTCCTCCCCGTGCGGTTGCGGGGTGGCGGTGAGCGCGGAGCAGACCCGTCGCCCGCGCACGGCGGCGACCGGTTCCTCCTCCGCCACTCCGCTCCCGGCACCGCCCGGACGACCGGGGTTGCCGCTCCGGCCGGGACCTCGGCCGGCCGAGGTGTCGGCCTCCCCGGCAGTCCCGGCCGCCCCCGCGTCCGGCACCGGCACCGGCAGCGCGCCCCACCCGGCCGGGACGCCGTCGGAGCGCCCGGGGTCTTCGGCGCCGCCACCCGGAGTGACCGGAGTCGGGGCGGCGGAGGCCGCAGCATCGGGCACCACGGCGTCCGCGAACGCCGCCGGACCGACCGCGACGGCCCGCGCGCGCTGCCCGGACGCCCCGAGGAACTGGCCGGGCGTCGGGCCGACGAGCAGCAGGGACAGCAGCAGAGCGAGCAGCAGCGTGACGCGGCGCATGCCCAACCTCCCCCGGCCGCAGCGGAACTGACGTCACGTCATGGTATCCGCGTCCCCGCTGCCGACGTGTTGCCACCAGATGTACGCAGCGTTATCGGCCAGCTTTTGTCCGGTTCCCGGCCGCGCGCACCGCGCACGCAGCACGCCCGGACCTCCCCACCGTCCCTCCCGGCGCCCGACGGCGGGCCGACCCGGCGCGTGGGCGCCGGGCCGGCTCCTGGTGATCGGTCCGGCGTGACCTTGGCCGCCGGCCGATCACTTCGCCTGGGAGAGCGCGACCGCGTCGGGGCCGGCGGGGAATCGCAGCTGGCCGGTCGTGTCGTGCACGGCCCGCCACACCGTCTCGGCGACGTCGCTCTCCTTGGTGAACAGGTCCTGGCCCGTGAAGTCGGCCATGGCCTGCTTCGCCCACGGTGCGTAGGGCGCCGGGACCGGTTCGTCCGGCGAGGCGCCCTTGGCCGCGTTGGCCGCGAAGTTCGTCGTCAGGCAGGCGCCCGGCTCGACCGTCTTGGCCTGCACGCCGAAGGGCGCGAGTTCGAGCGCGAGGGAGGCGGTGAACCCCTCGACGGCCATCTTGCTCGCCTTGTAGACGGCCGTGAGCGGCATGTGGCCCAGTACCACGCTGGAGGTCACGTTGACCACCACGCCGGAGCCGCGCTCGCGGAACTGGGGCAGCACCGCCTGCGTCGTCGCCATCACGCCGAACGTGTTGGTGTCGAAGACTTCCCGCACCCGGGCCATGGGGGTGCCCTCGAACACGCCGATCGACGGGACGCCCGCGTTGTTGACCAGGACGTCGACGGGCCCGGCCGCCTCGAACGCGGCGGTGATGCTCCGGGGCTCGGTCACGTCGAGCCGGACGATGCGGAGCCGGTCCGACTCGGGCAGGACGCCCGCACGCGGCGTCCGCATCGTGGCGATGACGTTCCACCCCTGCGAGTGGAAGTACCGGGCGGTCTCCCGTCCGTATCCGGACGAGGCACCGGTGATCAGAACGGTCTTCATGGGGCGCTCCTCGCGAGGTGGTGGGATCCGCGGACGGACAGGCATTTTCCTGCCCCGCGGAAGAACCGGTGATCCCATTGAATCGCTCTGACCTGCTGGAACAGTAGAACTATCGTCGCTTCGTCTTGCACGATCCTCCCTCGTGGTCCGGCCGCTCAGGGAAGGACGCCCGCAGTGCTCCGCAGGCGGGCCGCGTCCCGGCTCGGGGGTGCGCCGAACTGGCGGCGGTACTCGCGGCTGAACTGCGACGGGTTGTCGTAGCCGACGCGGTGGCCGACTGCGGTGACGTCGCCCGGGTGGGTGGCGAGCAGCAGCCGGGCCTCCTGGAGCCGGATCTGCTTCTGGAACTGGATGGGGCTCATCGCGGTCACCGCCTGGAAGTTGCGGTAGAACGCGGAGACGCTCATCCCGGACAGCCGTGCCACGTCCTCGACCCGGAAGGGCTCGGCGTAGTGCTCGCGGATCCAGCGCACGGCCCGGGCGACATGGCTGAGGCCGCTGTCGGCGAGGCCGAGCTGGCGCACCGTCGCGCCCTGCTCGCCGGTGATCAGGCGCCACAGGATCTCGCGCTTGACCAGCGGGGCCAGTACGGCCCGGTCGCGGGGCTCGTCGAGCAGGCGCAGCAGCCGGACCACCGCGTCGAGCAGCGCGGGCGGGGCGTCGCTGACGGCGATCCCCGGCGGAGTGCCTCCGGCGGGGCGGGGGATGTCGCCGGGACCGGCTTGCAGGAGCAGTTCGGCGACGGCGGTCGGTTCCAGCGTCAGGCCGAAGCCGAGGGCCGGCTGCTCGGGGGCGGCCCGGGTGAACTGTCCGGTGACGGGCAGGTCGACGGATGCGACGAGGTACTGCCCGGCGCCGTACGCGTAGACCCGGTCGCCCAGCGCGAGGCGTTTGGCGCCCTGGGCGATGACGGCGAGCACCGTGCCGGACATCGAGGGCGCAGGCGGGTCCGGCCGGTCGACCTTGGAGACGAGGACGCCGTCGATGGCGGTGGTCCAGTCGGGCCGGGCGTGCCGGGCCAGCAGGGTGCGGAGCTCGTCGAGGTGCATGCGTCCATTGCAGCACTGTCCTGTGCCGCGGTTCCCGTGCTCGCCAGGATCGTGCAAGTACCGGCGAGCATCGTTCTAACGTTTGCGCAGTTCACGGCAGTTGAATGGAACCACCGCACTCCGTCGATGCAGAAGAAGGCCACCATGATTGCCACGTACGGTTTCAACGCCACGCTGACCGCCAGGCCCGGCATGGGCGACCGGCTCGTGGACCTGCTGCTGACCGGACTGGACGAGGGCAGCCCCGGCGCGAGCGAGTACTGCCTCGTCTACCTCGTCTCCCGTTCCGCGTCCGCCCCCGACGTCGTCCACGTCACCGAGGGCTGGACCAGCGAGGAGGACCACCACCGGATCTTCGCCGGCGAGGCCGCCCGGGCCATCGTGGCGCAGATCGGCGGACTGCTGGCCAAGGAGTCCGAGTACACCGACTACGTGCCGGTCCGTGGCAGGGCCGCCTTCTGACCCGCCGAACACCACGCGCCCCGGCCTCTGCCGAGGCGGGCCCCGTCCTCGCCCGACCGTCCGCCACCACCCGTGAAAGGCAACGACCGTGACCACGGCACGCCCCTCCCTCGACCCCGAACTGCAGGAACTCCTGGCCGACCTGCCGCTGATGTCCCGGCTCGGTCATGAAGTGCTGGCCCAGGTACGCCCCTTCTCCTCGATGCCCGTCGAACCCCTCCTGGAAGGTCGCGCCATCGACAGGCGCGAAGTCACCGCCGCGAGTCCGGACGGCACCCCGATCCCGCTGTCCGTCTTCAGCCCCGCGAACAGCGATCGCACCACTGCCGCACCCTGCGTCTACTGGATGCACGGCGGCGGGATGGTCATGGGCGACCGCTTCTCGCAGCTCGACATCCCGCTGGAGTGGCTCGACGAGTTCGGCGCCGTCGTGGTCTCCGTCGACTACCGGCTCGCGCCCGAGTCCACCGGTACCGTCCCGGTCGACGACTGCTACCGGGGGCTGCTCTGGATCGCCGAACACTCCGAGGAACTGGGCATCGACCCCGCCCGGATCGTCGTCGCGGGCGCCAGCGCGGGCGGCGGCCTCGCCGCCGGCGTCGCCCTGCTGGCCCGTGACCTCGGCACCCCGACGATCGCCGCCCAGGTCCTGATCGGCCCCATGCTCGACCACCGCAACGCCACCGCCTCCAGCCTCCAGTACGCGGACGGGCCCGGCGTGTGGACCCGCGAGATGAACGGATTCGGATGGCGCTGCCTCCTCGGCGACCTCACCGACGACGAGGTACCCGCATACGTCTCGCCCGCCCTGGCCGACGACCTCGCGGGCCTGCCGACCGCCTACATCGACACCGGCTCCGCCGAAGTCTTCCGCGACGAGGACACCGACTACGCCACCCGCATCTGGGCGGCCGGCGGCCAGGCCGAACTCCACGTCTGGGCAGGCGGCTTCCACGGATTCGACGCCCTGTACCCGCAGGCCCACCTCTCGGCCACCGCCCGCCGGACCCGCACCGACTGGCTCGCCCGGCTCCTGCCCCCGCACCCCGCCGCGTAGGGGAAGTCGGCGGGTTTCGCTCGTACGCTTCGGCCTCGGACAGGACCTCGGCTCCCGTCGTCCGCGACGGCGTCGACGGCCCGCAAGCCGCCCCCGGCAACGATCCGGGCTCAGCACCGGTTCTCGTTCCGATGTTCCAAGAGGTTCCAAGAGGTTCCAAGAGGCCACCGGCAGACGGTCGGCTACAGGCCCACGATCCAGGGATGCCCGGGGTGTACGCGGGCGAGCAGGTCGGTCAGGGTCGCGCGCTGAGCCGGGGTCAGGTGCGGGACGGTCGCGTCGAAGTCCGACTGGTCCTTTCGGCGGACGTGTTTGGCCTTGAACAGCAGGACCAGCTCGGGTGCCAGGTACGGGATGCCGTCCTGGCTGCGGTGGACGATGTCGCTGTAGGGAAACCGGATCCCCTCATCGCGTCGGCAGATCCAGGTGCCGCCGTCGTGGGGCTCGCGGAACACGTCGAGCAGGTAGTTTCCGGTGACCGGATCGCGAAGCCATGTCTGGTGCACGGCGGCCAGCACCTCCGGTGTGGCGTCCTCCCAGATCCGGCCGCTGCCCACCCCGTCGAAGGCGTACCCGGAGAAGCGGTGGCGGATCTCGGGAAAGCTCGCGGCCGGAATCCCGATCTCGATGTCCCCATGAGCGCGCGTCTGCCCGCCGCGGAAGAGGTCCAGCGCCCAGCCCGCAGCCACGTACCAGGGTGCGCCGACCCCGGCCAGCCGCTGCGCGACCTCGCTCGGGGTCCAGCTGGACGACCACCTGGCATCGAGAGCTTCGATCTCGTCGGGTGACAGCTCGATTCCGCCGCCGGGCAGTTGCTCGTTCACCGCAGCAACCTACCAGCGGCTCGAAGGTCTCGGCCGTGTTCGATGCGGAAGACGGTGGGACCTGGAATCGTGCACTGCTGACGATCGGACAACATCACCGGGATGTCGGACTCCACGGGGAACCGGCGACAGTCGAACACGAGAGCACACCAGTATCCACCCCCGGGGCCGGGAGGGGCAGCAGAATGTCCGCTCGGTGCGGAGGCGGACGAGAAGTCCGTTTCACCCGACAGGTGCGGGAAACTGACGAAAACCGACGGAAAATCACTTGCTGTGCTGTTCGGGAGAGTTGATGATCGACGTGATCGTGGTCGGCGGCGGGCCGACGGGGTTGATGCTGGCGTGCGAGCTGCGGCTGCACGGGGTGGAGGTGGTGGTTCTCGAACGGCTGACGGCACCCACCGGGGAGTCCCGGGGGCAGGGCCTGCACGCGCGCAGCGTGGAGGTGATGGATCAGCGCGGGCTGCTGGAGCGGTTCCGGGCGGTGAGCCGGGAGTTCCGGGCCGGCGGCCTCTTCGCGGGCGTGGCGAAGGAGTGGCCGGAGGGGATGGACACGGCGCATCCGTACGGGCTCGCCACGCCGCAGCCGGTGACGGAGCAGTTGTTGCTGGAGCGGGCCGGGGAGTTGGGCGCGGAGGTCCGGCGCGGTTGCGAGGTGGTGGGTCTGGCGCAGGACGAGGAGGGTGCGGAGGTCGAACTCGCGGACGGTTCCCGGTTGCGGGCGCGCTGGGTGGTGGGGTGCGACGGCGGGCGCAGCACGGTGCGCAAGCTGGCGGGCGTCGCGTTCCCGGGCGAGCCGGCGACGGCGGAGACCCTGCTGGGGCAGTTGGAGGCGACGGAGGCGACGGAGCGGATCGCCGAGGTGGTGGCGGAGGTCCGACGGACGGAGCTGCGGTTCGGGCTGCACCCGGAGGGCGAGGGCGTGTACCGGGTGATCGTGCCGGCGGAGGGGGTGTCGGAGGATCGGGCGGCGCCGACGCTGGAGGAGTTCCGGGGGCGGCTGCGGGCGGTGGCGGGCACCGATTTCGGGGTGCACTCGCCGCGCTGGCTGTCGCGGTTCGGTGACGCGACCCGCCAGGCGGAGCGCTACCGGGTCGGCCGGGTGCTGCTGGCGGGCGACGCGGCGCACATCCATCCGCCGACGGGCGGTCAGGGTCTGAACCTCGGGGTGCAGGACGCGTTCAACCTGGGGTGGAAGCTGGCGGCCGAGGTGGCGGGCTGGGCCCCGCCGGGGCTGCTGGACAGCTACCACGCGGAGCGCCACCCCGTGGGGGCGGCGGTGCTGGCCACCACCCGGGCGCAGTTCACCCTGCTCGGGACGTCGCCGGGCGCGGTGGCGCTGCGCGAGCTGTTCGCCCGGCTGATGGAGTTCCCGGACGTCAACCGCCACATCACCGGCATGATCACGGCAGTGGACGTGCGCTACGACTTCGGCCCCGGCCCGGAGTTGCTCGGGCGCCGCCTGCGCGACTTCCCGCTCGGGCCGACCCCCGACGCGCCGGACGGCTCCCGGCTGTACGAGCGGATGCACGCGGGGCGCGGCCTGCTGCTGGACGGGACGGGCAAGCTCTCCACCGGGGGCCGGGCGGACCGCGTCGACGTCCTGCATGCCGACGCCCTGCATGCCGACGCCCTGCACGCCGATGTCCCGGGGCCGGACGCCCCGGCGGTGCTGCTCCGTCCGGACGGCCACGTCGCCTGGCTGGGCGAGGACGCGACGGAGCTGGAAGCCGCCCTGGAGCGCTGGTTCGGCGCGCCCGCGCCCGCGTAACGCCCCCGCGCCCACACCCGCACCGGCACCGGCGCCCGCACACCCCCTGTGGGAGATTTTGCCGAACGGTCGACCAACGGGCGGCGCGCGGTGGGTAGCGTCCTCGGCCATGAGCCCGATCAACGTGTGCGAGACGGCGGCCGAGTTGCCGCAGACCTGGCGTTCCCACCTGCTGGGGCGGTTCGGCGACGCCCGGCTGAAGGTGCTGCGGATGGACGAACTGCCGGTGGTGGAGGAGGCGCACGCCGAGGCCGAGGCGCTGCTGGTGCTGGACGGAAGGCTGGAACTGGTGCTGGCCGGGCAGCCGGTGACGGTCCGTCGGGGAGAGCTGTGCGTGGTCCCGGCGGGAGTGCCGCACGCGGTGGCGGCGGGGAGCGGCGGCACCCTGCTCCTCGTCACCACCGGGGACTGACCCCCCGAACGGTCGGCGCCCGAACCGGAATCCGGAACTCCCGCACCGGGTGCGCGCGTTCCGGCATTCGACAAGGGGCCGGAGGCCCACCGTTCGGACGGGGAGCCGGAGTTGAGCGACAGCGTGAAGAGTGTCAGGCACAGCGAGGTCGAGGTGAACGGGGTGCGGCTGCACCTGGCCGAGCAGGGCGAGGGGCCGCTGGTCCTGCTGCTGCACGGGTTCCCGGAGAGCTGGTACTCGTGGCGGCACCAGTTCGGACCGCTGGCCGAGGCCGGGTACCGGGTGGTCGCGCCGGACCAGCGCGGCTACGCCCGCAGCGCGCAGCCCGCGGCGGTCGACGCGTACACCCTGCTGCACCTGGTGGGTGACGTGACGGCGCTGATCGGGGCGCTGGGCGCGGAGTCGGCGGTGCTGGTCGGGCACGACTGGGGCGCGCCGGTCGCGTGGACGACGGCGGCGCTGCGGCCGGACCTGGTGCGCGGGGTGGCAGGGCTGAGCGTCCCGCCGCTGCCGGTGGGCGGGCCGCCGCCGCTGGACACCCTGCGGGAGTCGTTCGGGGAGGGCTTCTACCAGGTCTACTTCCAGGAACCGGGCCGGGCCGACGCCGAGTTGGCGGCGGACGTCCGCTCCAGCCTGCGGCGCATCCTGTCCGGCAGGCAGCCGGACGGCGTGCCGCGCCCGTGGGTGATCCCGGCGGGCGGCACGCTGCTCGACACGATCCCCGAGCCGGAGCGGCTGCCGGACTGGCTGACCGAGGAGGCCCTGGACGCCTTCGTCGCCGACTACGCCGGGCACGGGGAGCGCGCGTTCACCGGCGGCCTCAACTGGTACCGCAACCTGAACCGGAACGCCGAACTGCTCGCGCCGTTCACCGGTCTGACGGTGGAGGTCCCGGCGCTGTACGTGGCGGGCGAGCAGGACCTGGTCCACGCGATGCTCCCGCCGGGGGCGCTGCCCTACCTGCTGGGCAGGCTGCCCCGGCTGCGCGACCACGTCCGCCTGCCGGAGACCGGCCACTGGACGCAGCAGGAGCGCCCCGCCGAGGTGAACGCGGCCCTGCTGGACTTCCTGGCGCACCTCGACGGCTGAACCACCCTCGCCTCTTCATCGGATCACCCCTCGCCCCATCATCGGATCAACTGCCCGGCCCCGCCGTGCCCGCCGCAGCTCGGCGGGAACGGCGGGGCCGTCGGCACGACGGAGCAACGATCCGTCACCCTTCGGAGTGGATCGATCACTTTGGGTGCGGGAACGCGGTAAGCGGACGGGCCGGCGGGACTCATCTCCTTCGAGCCGGTGAGCAGCCGGTCCCGTTCGCGCCGCCCCGCCGGGGAGGCGCCCGTCCCGGAAGGGGACACGTCCATGACGGTCGTTCCGCTCGACCCCGCCTCGCCCGCCTCTCACGCCGTCGGCATCGACTTCGACCAGACCCTGGTCGCGCACGACGACGGCTGGCAGGACGGCCGGATCTACGGCAAGCCGATCCCGGGGGCGATGGAGTCCCTGCACGCGCTCAACCGGGTCCGGTCGGTGTTCATCATGACGGCCCGCCCACGCCGCTACCACCCCGCGGTGGCCGGGTGGCTGCGCGAGCACTCGGGCCTGGAGACGCTGGTCGACGAGGACCCGGAGCGCGCGTACTGGCAGGGCGATTCGCTGCTGGTGACGAACAAGAAGCTGGGCGCGGCGGTGTACATCGACGACCGGGCGATCCGCTTCACCGGCGACTGGGTCTCCGCGCTGACCCAGGCCCGGCACGCGATCGGCCTGCCACCGGCGGCCGGACGCCCGGCCCGCCCGGCCCCGGCCGCCGGCCCGGCGCTCGCCCCGCAGACGGACTTCGCGCGCCACTTCCCCGACCGCTGCTGACCCGGCGCCGCCGACCCCGCCGGGGTCCGCCCCGCCGCCGACAGCCGTCCGCCGACCCGCCGCCGGGGCGTGCTCCGGCGGCGGGCGCGGTGCGCCACACTGCTGAGGGACCGTCGATCCGGCGGTACGGGAACGGGAACGGAAGGAGCCCCGATGTCCGCATCCCCCACGCCCTCCCCGCCCTCCCCGCCCTCCCCGCCTCCGCCCGCACCCGCCCCGGCGGCGGGCCGGCTCCCGGACGGCGACCCGCTGGTGCTGGCGCTGTTCGGGCTGACGGTGGTGAGCGGGATCGTCGACGCCGTCAGCTATCTCGGGCTGGGGCACGTGTTCGCCGCCAACATGACGGGCAACGTGGTCGTGGTCGGGTTCGCCCTCGCGGGCGCGCCCGGCTTCTCGGTGCTCGGGTCGGTCACCTCACTGGCCGCGTTCCTGCTGGGGGCGGCCCTGGCCGGACGGTTCGGCCGGGGCCGGCTGCGGACGGCCCTGCTCGCGGAGATCCTGCTGCACCTGGCGGCGGCGGGCGTGGTGTTCGCGGCCGGCACCGACGGCGACGTCCAGTACGCCGTGATCGGGCTGCTCGCCCTGGCGATGGGCATCCGCAACGCGACCGTCCGCAGCCTGGGCGTCCCCGACCTGACCACCACCGTCCTGACCATGACGCTCACCGGCCTGGCCGCCGACGCCACCGCCCCCGGCCACCGCTCTCCCCGCCAGCGCCGCCGCGTCCTGTCGGCCCTCACCATGCTGGCGGGCGTCGTCCCGGGCGCCCTCCTGGTGCTCCACGGCCGGACCGCCTGGGCCCTGGTCGCGGCCGCCGCCCTCACCGCGGCCGCCCTCGCCACTGCTGCCCCCGCGATCCGCCGCAGGGGCTGAACCGGCCGGCCGACGGTCCGTCAGTGCGGGGACGGGGCGAGCACGCAGAACTCGTGCCCCTCGGGGTCGGTGAGCACCGTCCACGGGGCGTCGCCCTGCCCGAGGTCGAGGTCGGCCGCCCCGAGTGCCCGCAGCCGTGCCACCTCGGCCGCCCGGACGTCCCCGGCGCCGCCCTCCGGGAGCAGGTCGAGGTGGACGCGGTCGGGTGCGGTCGGCGCTCCCGCCACGCGCGGGACCCGCAGGAACTCCAGGTAGGGGCCGGTGTCGGCGGCGGAGCGCAGCGAGGCGAAGTCGCCGGTCGCCCGGCGCAGCGTCCACCCGGTGGCCGCGCCCCAGAACCGGGCCGTCGCCACGGGGTCCGCGCAGTCGACCACGACGGCGGCGACCGGCCCGGTGTCGCGGTAGACGTCCCGGGGCTCCAGCACGCAGAACTCGTTGCCTTCCGGGTCGGCGAGCACCGTCCACGGCACCTCACCCTGCCCGACGTCGACCGGGGTGGCACCCAACTCCCGCAACCGGTCGACCAGTTCGGCCTGATGCGCGGCAGAGGTGGTGGCCAGGTCGAGGTGGGTCCGGTTCTTGACGGCCGTCTTCGCCCCCGGCACGGGCACCACGTCGATGCCCAGCACCTCCGGATCCGGCCAGACCATCCCACCGGACGGCCCCACATAGATGGTCGCCCCGGCCGGGTACGCCCGCCACCCCAACGCCTCGGCCCAGAACCGGCCGACCACCGCATGATCGAGCGCCTTGATGTTCACCTGAGCGGGTCGCAGGGCCATGCTCCCGATCCTAGGAGACCGCCGGGCGGGCAGGGCGCGCCCCGCCCCTTAGCGCGCCATGCACCGGTCCAGCTCCCGGACCTTCCGGCGGAGTTCTTCGTCCAGACCGTACGGGTCCTCGTCCACGAGGGAGTGGGCGCCCGCCAGAACCTGCACATCCCGGAGCACAGCAGCCGGGGCGGGGCCGGAGGAGGCGGGAGCGGACGGCTCCTCGAACACCTCGATGCCCGACCGCTCTGCGAGGGCCAGCACGGTGAGGAGGAATCCCTCGGTCAGGGCGCGCATGACGGCGTGGCGGATCTGTCGCTGCCGGGCCAGCAGGGCACGGGCGAAGACCCCGAACGCGACCGGGTCGATCCGGCACTCGTCCGCCTCCATCGGGCCGATGCCGGACGGGAGACCGAGTTCCTCCTCGAAAACCGCCACCTGCCGCAGGAACAGCCGGGACGCCCCGTTGGACGGGTTCCAGAGGGTCTCGCCCCCCAGCTCGTAGTACTGACTCATCCGCCGCCTCCCGGTCCCTCGCAGCGGCCAGCCCAAACCGATGATCGTCCGACCGTCCGCATACGGCGGGACGATATCGCACCGGGGCTGTGAGAATCGCCCGCATGAACGACAGTTACGGCAGCGACGGCAACGGCAACGGCTGCAGCAACGCCGACGGGCGGGCAGCGGTCGGCCACTCCCCGCAGGTGCTGCGGCTGGTGTGGGGCGGGATGGAGGTCGAGGGCCTGGCGCCGGACAAGGACTTCGCGCTGTACCCGGGCGGCGGCCACCCCTGGGACTGGAACGTCCACGGCACCCGCCACAGCCCGGGCGTCCAGCCCGGTGACGTGCAGGAGTTGCTCGACCGGGGCGCCGAGGTGGTGGTGCTCAGCCTCGGCATGGACCGGGTGCTGCGGATCGACCCGGCGACCCTCGAACTGCTCGCGGCGGCCGGAACGGAGGTCCACCTCGCCGACACCCGCGCCGCCGTCGGGCTCTACAACGAGCTGGCGCGCTCCCGGCGGGTCGGCGGCCTCTTCCACTCCACCTGCTGACGACCCGTCACGCCAGCTAGAGGCCCTCCGTTCAGTGACACCCCATAACTCTCTCTAGGGGCAATCACTCTACTAACACCTAATCACTTCCGTTAGAGCATCTCGCTCGCCAACAGGCCGTCACTTCCGCCAGAAGGCCTTCCTCCACCGACACGCCATCACTCCCGTTAGAACCTCTAACGGCCTGTCGCGCCAGGTGTCGTCCGGCCATCCGGCCGCCAGATCGCCACCTCGGTGTCCGGCTGCCGGACCGCGAACCGGCCGCCCGGGGAGGTCTCCCGAAGCAGGGCGCGCAGGCGGGACTCGAACTCCGGCAGCCGGGGGCCGAACAGGTGCGGCGCGGAGAAGGACATCGAGAGGACCCCGGCGACCACGTCGTCCTCGTTCCGCTCCAGCACCTGCCCGCCGGGGACGAGCAGCCGCTGCGGGCCGCGGAAGCCCGCCGCCGCGAGGATCTCCGCCTCGCCGCCCGGGGTGCCGTCCCGCAGCACGCCCTGCCCGGCGCGCCGGAGCGGACCGAGGAACTCCCGCACCAGGCGGGCGATCCCGTCCTGCGGCGGGACGGGGGCGGGCAGGCCGCCCGGCAGGCCCGCCCCGCCCTTCCGGTCCGCAATGTGGACCAGTGCCCCGCCCGGGCGGAGCATGCCCCGGACGGTCGACGCCATCCGCGCCCGGTCCGTCCAGTGGAACGACTGCGCGAACACCACCACGTCGAACGTGCCGAGCCCGCCCGGCAGTTGCTCGGCCCGCAGGCACTCCCAGCGGGTCCGGTCGGCGACCCCGGCCCGCCGCGCCGCCCGCGCCGCCGCACCGATCATCCCCGCGTCCGGATCGACCCCGACCGCCGCGTCGAACCACCCCACCAGCCCGTCCGAACCGGCCGCCCCGGACACCCCCAGCGCGGCCGCCCCCAGCACGACCGTCCCCGGCCCGCACCCGACGTCCAACAGCCGTCCCGTGCCGTCGAGTCGCAGCGCGGCGCCGATCGCCGCCGCCAGCCCGGGGGCGTACGGCAGCCGCCCGCGCGCGTAGTGCTCGGCGGCTCCGGCGAACAGCGTCGCGTCCCACTCCCAGCCCTCGACCATTCCGACCGACCGCCCTTCCGTCCGCTCCTCGACCCGCCCCGCCACCCAGCGGAGCATCACCTGTGCTCCACTCAACTCCCCTCCTGCACCAAGGGTTTCGCCGGCATGGGCCGGACGCCTCGACTTCGTCACGGTCGGGCCACACCCCGGCCGCCGACGGTCCGTTCGGCTCCCGCTCCGGAAAGGATTCCCTCACACTTCGAACGCGGACCATTCGGCGACCAACGGAACGGCAGGACAGTGGAGTTCACCATCAGCGGGCGCATCCGGCAGCGTGGCCGGCGCCAGATCGGCTGGTCGGTACCGGGCATCGCCGGCAGTACGGCGTGGGCGCTCACCGCGGGGGGCGAGTTGCGCGGCACCGCCCTGTTCGCGCTCGGCTTCTGCGTCGTCGTCCTGCTGCTGGGCATCCACGAACTGCGCCGCCTGCGAGAGCCGTTCCGGCTGCGGCTGGACGAGTACGGCGTCGGCCTGCACGACGTCCGGCTGCCCTGGGACTCGGTCGATTCGATCGCCCTGCGCCACCGGGAGCGGCCCACCGAGGAGCACCAGGCGTCCCCCCGGCCGCCCCGCCTGGTGCTGCGGCTCACCCCGGAGGCCGCCCCGGCCGCCCCGGCCGCCCCGACCGCACCAACCGCACCGACCCGCACCGACGCCCCGGGGGCCGCGGCCGCCCGGAAGAACCGTCCGTACCCGTACCCGTTTCCGATCACCCGGTCGGCCGCCGGAACCGGCGACGAGCTGACCCTGGTCAACTGCGCGGACCTCGACCAGTCGCTCGCCGAACTCGTGGCCGCGCTGCACGAGTTCGCCGGCCACCGGTTCGAGAGCGCGCCGCGGAACGTGCTCCCGGCGGGGGCGCGTGACCGCCACGACCCGCGACCGGGCGGCGCGGAGCGGCGGTTCACGGTCGAGGACGGGAACCCGGCCCGGCTGCTGCTCCTGCCGGCCGCCACCGCGGCGTCCCTCGCGCCTTTCCTGGTCCGGTACTCGGGCGGCACGATGCCCGGCCCGGAGGCGCTGTACGGGGTGTGGGCGCTGCTCGCGCTGCTGTTCGGCGGGTTGAGCTTCCGGGCGGGGCGGCGCCGGCGCCGTCCACTGCGGCTGCGGATCGGGCCGGACGGCATCGGGCTGCGCGAGCCGGGCGGCGAGGAGGTGTTCCTGCGCTGGGCGGACCTGAGCGCCGTCACCACCGCGCCACTGCCGGGCAGCCTGGACCGGCGCCCGTTCCTGACGGTGTACGCCGCGCCCGGCACCGACCTCCCGCTCACCGGGCCGTTCCTCAGCGACGGGCACCGCGGGTACGGGCTGATCCGCCTGGACCGGCTGCCCGACCAGGGCCAGGGCGTACCGGCAGCCCTGCGCGCCTTCGCCACCGACCGCTGCGCCTCCCGCCCCTGACGGCCGCCGAGGGCGGAGCGGCAAAGCGGCGGTGCCCCGGGCCCCGGCACCGGGCCCCGGCGCCGCCCCCGCCGACCGGGACGCCCCCGGCCCCGCCGACCGGGGACGCCCCCACCGACCGGCGGACGACGGTACCCGCACGGCTCCCCGCCGACCGGCCGCGATTATCGCTGCCATAGCGCCGTTATCCGGACAATCAGGGCCGTGATCACCCGATTGATCAGGTTTTGGGACCGGCCGGAATCGGTCCAGCTCGTGGCCCGGGCGAGACCTGCACGGGAGTGGGGACATAGTCTGCGGTCATGACTGACGCCACGCACCTCACTCCCCGGGCCGCCTTCGAGATGCTGGTGGCGGGCAACGGCAGGTTCGTCGCCGGTACTCCCCAGCACCCGAACCAGGACGCCGCCCGCCGCGCCCAGACCGCTCCGTCCCAGGCCCCGTTCGCCGTGCTGTTCGGCTGCTCCGACTCCCGCCTCGCCGCCGAGATCATCTTCGACCAGGGCCTCGGCGACCTGTTCGTGGTCCGCACCGCCGGTCACGTGCTCGGCCCGGAGGTGCTGGGCAGCATCGAGTACGGCGTGGCCGTGCTCGGCACCCCGCTGGTGATCGTCCTCGGGCACGACTCCTGCGGCGCGGTCGGCGCGACCCGCGAGGCGGTCGCCGCCGGGACCTCCGGCGAGGGCTTCGTCCGCGACGTGATCGAGCGGGTGACGCCGAGCGTGCTGGCCGCGAACGCCGCCGGCTACACCGACAACTCCGACTTCATCGACGAGCACATACGCCACACCACGGCCCTCCTGCTGGAGCGCTCGCACACCCTCGCCGACGCCGTCTCCGCAGGCCGCGCCGCCGTGGTCGGGCTCTCCTACCGCCTCGTCGACGGCACCGCCCACCTGGTGACCACCCGCGGCCTGGACGTCCCCGCCCCGGCCGCCGCCTGACCCGCCCCCGCAGTACGGCGGAACGCCCCGCCCCCGGAACCGACCGGGGGCGGGGCGTCCTGCGTGCGGGGCCGGTGCGGGGGTCAGTCCTTGCCGGGCACCGCCAGGATGCAGAGCAGGGAGCAGGCCACCGCCGCGGACGGGGCGGTGGTGGTGGGGGTGGTGCCGGCGGGCGAGTTCGCGGCGACGAAGCTCGCGGAGGCGGTGTTCTTCAGCGGGAGCGCCAGCAGCAGGGAGTCGCAGTACACGGCGCGGCTGGTGCCGGCCGCGAGGGCGAAGGTGCCGGCGGCCTGCCGGCAGGCGGGCGTGGTCGGGTCGTTGACGGTGACGGACGCGGCGTCGACCGGCCCGGCATTGCTGACGGTGATCCGCCAGTGCGCGGTGCCGAGCAGGCCCAGCAGGCCGACGGGGCTGGTCTTGGCCCAGGGGCCGGGTCCGCCGGGCAGGCAGTCGTGGGAGTTCGCGGAGCCGCAGATCTCCTTCTCGACGGTGACCTGGGGCTGGCAGCCGGTGCCGGGCGCGACGGCGGTGGTGACGGTGTTGGAGGTGAGGGTGCCGGTCGCGTCGCTGCCGTTGGCGGTGTTGGTGACGGCGGTGGCGGTGCAGGCGGCCGCGACGGTGGTGCGGAAGCAGATCTGCGGCCCGTCGCCCCGGTACTCGACGACCAGGGTCGGGTGGTGGCCGTTGGCGAAGTCCGCGGAGGTGGTCAGCACCAGTTGCGCGGTGACGGTGAGCGCGGGGTGCGCGGCCACGGGGATGCCGGACAGGTCGACGGTGCCGTCCGCGCCGAGCGCGGGGGTGGCGACGGGCGTGCCGTCGGGGTCGGTGACCAGGACCCGGGACGCCGACAGGACGACGTGCGAGAGGTCGATGTCGGTGAGCCGGACCTTGTCGTAGCCCTGGACGTGGCCGCTCGCGCCGTCGCAGTAGAAGTCGCCGGGCTTCAGGGTGACGGCGGCGCCGCTGTGCACGCAGGGGCTGGCGCCGGTGGCCGGGTCGAGCGAGAACAGCACGCCGCCGTCGCCGAGGCCGATCAGGCAGCGGGTGGTGGAGTCGTAGCTGTAGCCGTAGTCGCGGGTGGCGCCGCCGTTGGCGTTCGGGTGCCCGGCCGGGAGCGGGAAGCCCGCGCAGGGGGCGTTGGCGGTCCAGTCGTGGCAGACGGTCGCGCCGGCCACACTGCCGCCCCAGGCGGGGAAGTAGCTGCGGGTGCCGGTGTCGGTGGTGACGGTCTCGGGGTTGAAGGTCAGGACGTTGCCGGCCAGCGCGCCGAGGCTGCCGGGCGCGGCGTGCGCGGAGCCGTCCAGGCCGTAGCAGGTGGTCTGGACGGTGGCGCCGCCGACGGTGCTGGCGCAGACGCCGTCGGGGTGTCCGGCGGTGTCGTACGCGGCGTAGGCGTTGTAGGTGTAGTAGCCGGCGTTCGGGCCGACGGGGTGCGGGGTGCCCCAGCCCGCGCAGGCGGTGAGGGTGGCGGTGTCGAAGCAGCCGAGCGCGGGCGGCCCGGGGACGGTGGAGCCGCCGGACTGCGGCGAGCTGGAGGCGAAGACCTGGCCGCCGACGGCGGTGAGCGCGCCCAGGTAGAGCCCGTTGGGGGTGCTCGGCAGGTCGTGGTTGGCGGGGACGACGGGCGCGTAGGGCTGCCCGGCGCAGGGGGTGCGGGTGGCGAGGGCCAGGCAGAGCGTCCGGCCGTCGGTGGCGACGCCGTACAGGTTGTCGCCGGAGCGGACCAGGCCGCCGAGGCTGTTGACGCTGCTGGGCGAGCCGCCGGTGGCGGCGAGGGCGGTGAAGCCGCAGTTGGCCTGGGCGTCGAGGTCGAGGCAGCCGACGCCGACGGCGGTGGCGGTGACGGCGGGGTACAGCACCTGGCCGGGGTGCGCCGGGTCGAACACGTACTGCGGGGTGAGCGGGCTGCCGATGTCGCCGGTGGCGCCGCTGCCGAGCGGGCCGGGGGCGGTGTTCAGCGGGCGCGGCCAGGGGCCGCCGGTACAGGGCTGGCCGGCCGTCAGGCTGAGGCAGACCACCTGCGGGGCGGTGCGCCCGGCGTGGTGGTAGATGTTCCAGGACTGGATCTCGCCGGTGGCGGTCCGGTGCAGGATCGGGGTGAACCCGTCGCCGCCGGTGGACTGCGCGGTCGGCTGGACGGGGGCGAGCAGCAGCGGGGTGACGCCGGTGCCGACGCCGCGCAGCACCGGGTTCTCGGCCCGGACGGCGGTGGTCGCGGTGCCGGTGTCGGTGGCGCCGAAGGTGCTGCCGTCGGTCGACCAGGACGGCGTCCAGCCGGGCGGGACCTGGAGCGAGCCGGGCACGTAGGTCTGGGCGGCGCCGGCGCCGGTGATCGGGTCGGTGACGACGGCGGGCGCGGGGCTGTCGCCGGTGCTGCCGCTGCGGTAGGTGACGGCCCAGTTCAGGGTGTCGCCGTGCTCGGCGGTGGCGGCGCCCGGGTGGGTGGCGTTCTGCACGGTCTTCACCAGTGCGGACGTCCCGGCGGTGTCGGCGGGGGCCGCGCCCGCGCCGGTGGCGGCGCCGCCCAGGCCCAGCAGCAGGAGCGCGGAGGTGACGGCGGCGGCCGTGGCGGCGCGCAGCGGTCGGCGGGCACCGCCGTTGCGGGCGGCGCGGCGGTTCCGGAGGGGGATCGGCTTGGGGGGACGCGGGCTTCTCAGCACTGGTTCTCCACCTCTGATCGGCGGCCGACCTGACGGGTCGTCAGGGCGGGCCGTCGATCAGGGTAAAGGCGCGGTAAGTACGAGCCGGACTCACTTTTTCGTATTGGTCACATCGTGAACGAATATGACTCGCCATCTTCTCCTACCTGTCCGACCGGATGCTCCGGGGCGCCCGGCGCCCTCGAACCTAGCTTCGATGACCGATCATCCTCTCGGCCGAGCCTCCCTCCTCCCGCGCCCCTACCCGCCGCCCCCGTCCCCCTAGGGGGCCGCGACCTCTTCCCGGCGCCCGCTCGGTGGCATCCCCTACGCCTCTGACGCGACGTCAAATCCCGTACGAACGACCTAATCTGCGGGACATTACCGGACTCCGTCGCACCGCCGCGGCAGCCGCGCTGCTGCTCGCCCTCCCGCTCTCCGTCACCGCCGCCGCGCCTGCCTCCGCCGCCGCACTCGCCACCGCCGCGCCCGCCTCCGCCACCGCACCCGCCGGGCTGCACGTCGAACTGCCGCGCCCCACCGGGCCGTTCGCGGTCGGGCGGGAGATCCTGGAGCTGGTGGACCAGGGCCGGACCGACCCGTGGGTGCCCTCGGCGGGGCCGCGCCGGCTGATGGTGTCGGTGTACTACCCGGCGCGGCCGGGCACCGGCGGCCCGGCCCCGTACATGACGCCGGAGGCGGCCCGGCTGCTGCTGGACGGCAAGCTGCCCGGCAACACCGTCCCCACCGAGGCGGTCGCGGGGGCCACCACCTGGTCCCGCGGCGACGCCCGCCCGCGGCCCGGCCGGTACCCGCTGGTGGTGCTCTCCCCCGGCTTCACCATGCCGCGCACCGAACTGACCAGCCTGGCCGAGGACTTGACCAGCCGCGGCTACGTCGTCGCGCTGGTCGACCACACCTACGAGAACACCGGGACGACCTTCCCGGACGGGCACACCACCACCTGCCCGGTGTGCCACACCCTGACCACCCCCGAACAGTGGAAGGCCCTGGACGCGAGCCGGGCCACCGACATCTCCTTCGTCGTCGACCGGCTCACCGGGCACGGGCCCGCGTCCTGGCACTACTCCCGGCTGATCGACCGCGACCGGATCGGCACCGGCGGGCACTCGGCCGGCGGCGCGGCGGCCGTGCCCGCGCTGCTCGCCGACGACCGGCTCCGGGCCGGGGTCGACCTGGACGGCTCGATGGACTACGGCGTCCCCGCCACCGGCCTCGGCCACAAGCCGTTCCTGATGGTCGGGCACCCGCTCGGCGACGGCGACGAGGACCCCAGCTGGAACGGGGCGTGGCCCCGCCTGGACGGCTGGAAGCGCTGGCTGACCGTGGCCGGCTCGAACCACGGCACCTTCACCGACAACCCGCTGTTCACCGAGAAGTTCGGCGTCCCGAACCCGCCCGGCACCACGGTCGGCGCCGAACGCGGCATCCAGCTCACCCGCCAGTACGTGGCCGCCTTCTTCGACCTCCACCTGAAGGGCGTCCCGCAGCCGCTCCTCGACGGACCGACCCCGGACCATCCGGAGGTGCTCTTCCACCCGTGACCGGGGGCGCACCCCGTCGGATGCGTCCAGTGGCGCGGATCACAGCGGGGCGTGCCGGATCGGCGAAATGCGGCGGCCGCCGGGACGGTTGGGGCGGTTGGGCCAGGGCGACCGGCCCGCGCCCGGCGGCCCCGCACCGTCCGGGCGGCCACCGGCACCGACCGCGAGGAGCACCGCATGACCGTCACCGGTCCCACCGAAGCCGCCGAACCGTCCGCCACCGGGTCGGCCACCGCCGAACCGTCCGCCGTCGAATCCGCTGCCGCCCGCGCGGCCGGGCTGCTGTCCCGGCCGGTCGCGATCAACGGACTGACGGTGCCCAACCGGATCGTGATGGCGCCGATGACGCGGATGTTCTCGCCGGGCGGCGTGCCGGGCGAGGACGTCCGCTCGTACTACGCCCGGCGGGCCGCGGCGGGCGTCGGCCTGATCGTCACCGAGGGCACCTACGTCGGGCACGAGTCGGCGGGGCAGAGCGACCGGGTGCCGCGCTTCCACGGCGAAGAGCAGCTGGCGGGCTGGGCGAAGGTCGCCGAGGACGTGCACGCGGCGGGCGGCACCATCGTGCCGCAGCTGTGGCACATCGGCATGGTGCGCAAGCAGGGCGACCCGCCGTTCGCGGACGCCCCGGCGATCGGTCCGTCCGGCATCCGGCTGAACGGTGCCGAGGGGACGGGGCGGGCGATGACCCGGGCCGACCTGGACGCGGTGATCGGCGCGTTCGCCGAGGCCGCGGCGGCGGCCGAGCGGATCGGCTTCGACGGGGTCGAACTGCACGGCGCGCACGGCTACTTGCTCGACCAGTTCCTGTGGGCGGGCACCAACCGGCGCACCGACGCGTACGGCGGCGACCCGGTGGCGCGGACCAGGTTCACCGCCGAACTGGTCGCGGCGGTCCGGGCGGCCGTCTCACCCGCCTTCCCGGTGATCTTCCGCTACTCGCAGTGGAAGTCCGACAACTACGACGCCCGCCTGGCGGAGACCCCGCAGGAGCTGGAGGCGATCCTGGCCCCGCTCGCCGCGGCCGGCGTCGACGCCTTCCACGCCTCGACCCGCCGCTACTGGCTGCCCGAGTTCGACGGCTCCGACCTCAACCTGGCCGGCTGGACCCGCAAGCTCACCGGCCTGCCCGCCATCACCGTCGGCTCGGTCGGCCTGGACGGCGACTTCATCCGCGCCTTCGCGGGCGAGGGCGCCCCGGTCGGCAGCCTCGACAACCTCCTCGACCGCCTGGAGCGCGACGAGTTCGACCTGGTCGCCGTCGGCCGCGCCCTCCTCCAGGACCCCGACTGGGCCGCCAAGGTCCTCACTGGCCGCTTCGCCGACCTCCTCCCCTACGACGCCGCCGCGGCCCGCACCCTCACCTGACCCCGCCCCACCCCAGGGCCTCCCCTCCCCCCGGTGCGCGGCGACCGGCTCGCGGCACCGGGCGCAGGAGGCCCTGGGGCGCGCTGCCGGGTGGTGCGACGGCTTCCCGCGCGGCCTGTCATCGAAGTTCGGCCAACTGACGGTCAATCAAGTCATAAGCGGAGCAACCTTGTTCGCTTCCCGACCGCCGCTGTCAGACTGGCCGACGCCCCGCGAGGGGTGCGATACGTGTCCGTCGCCGCTCCGGGTCGGGGGAGGACGGGAGCGGCGTTCCGTGCGTGTGGGAGGGGAACAGTGGCAGCTCAGGAATCCTTGCTCAAGATCTACGGTGACCGGTCGTACCGGCATGTGACGATGGCCCGGCACCAGGGCACGACGATCGCGTTCGCGATGGACGCGGCCCGCCGGATCGTGTACTCGGTGCTGGACCTGGCCGGCCAGCAGTCCAAGGGGGACGCGGACGCCGCGTACTGGAGCGACAACCCGGCCGAGCTGGTCCTGCCCCGGGAGATCGCCGAGGTGGGGTTCGCCGTGGTCGGCGCGACCGCGATGCCCACGGTCAAGCGCGGCGGCGCCGAGGCGGCGGTCGACGAGCGGCCGTTGGACAGCGAGATCGACCCGTACCTGTCCACGACCGCCCGGTTGACCGCGGACGCCCCGTTCCACGTGGTGTCGGACGGCACGTACGTGGTGGTGCTGCGGCAGTCGATCGGCGAGACGCACCCCGACGCGGTGTACAAGCTGACCGACGGCGGCTGCTCCGCGAACGCCTCCCGCACCGACTACGTGCTGAGCGGCACGAAGAAGGTGCCGCTGGTCCGCGACACCCTGCTGTGCGACCGCTTCCTGCTGGTGGACGGCAAGCTCAAGCCGGTGCTGGAGGTGCGCTACAAGCGCAGCCGGCACGCCACCCGTCCCGCGTCGGCCAAGGACACCCTGGGCACCGAGGACATGGAGGGCCGACCGTTCTACGAGCCGACCCAGGAGCTGTCGTTCGTCCGCAACCTGACCCGCGGCCGGTTCGCCGCGGTGCTGGTGCCCACCGCGGTCAGCGGTGCGCGGCGCTGGCAGCTGTTCGCCCACAACGACGCCACCGGGAGGATCGACGGCTTCAGCGTCGAGCAGGGCGTCCAGGGGCTGTTCAACACCCAGGGCACGCGGTTCTGGACCAGCCCCGACCCGCTGTACCGGGACGCGGTGTTCGAACGCAGCCCGGGCACCTGCCCGTTCACCAACCAGGACCTGGTGCCGGTGACCAGCACCGAGGGCCACGCGGAGACCGCGCTGGGCCTCACCGGCGCCAACGACGCGCACGTCGACCTGGGCGACCCGGCGGCGCTGCGCTTCGGCGGCAGGGCGTACTCGATCGAGGCCTGGATCAAGCCCACCGCGTACGACCGCCCGGTGCTGTCCCGGGGCGGGGAGTACCGGCTCGGCCTGGACGCCGCCGGGTCGCTGCGCCTCGCGCACGAGGGGGCCGCGACGACGGTCGGCTCGGTCGACACCGTCCCCACGGACGTCTACACCCACGTCGCGGCCACCTTCGACGGGACGACCGCGAAGCTGTACGTCAACGGCAAGCTGTCCGGCAGCGGCGCGCTGCCGTTCACGCCGGCCACCGGCGTGAACACCCTGATCGGCAAGCAGGTCTCCGGCACCACCGCCGGCCTCTTCGCGGGCGACGTCGACGAGGTGCGGGTGTGGAACCGGGTCCGGTCCGCCACCGAGCTCGTGGACGACCTGAACCACCGCCTGATCGGCAACGAGCCGGGCCTGGTCGCCTACTACCGGTTCGACGAGGGCTCCGGCACCACCGCCTACGACCAGAGCGACCGGGCCCTGCACGGCACGCTCAAGGGCGACGCGAAGTGGACCGGCTCGGACGCACCGGTCGGCGACCACCCGGGGGTGCGCCGCGACAGCTTCGTCCTCAAGGGGCGCACGGTCGAGTCCGGCATGTCCGCCGTGATCTACCACCAGCAGGAGAACGTCTCGGCCGGCTACCGGACCGACCCCAAGCCCGCCAAGCGGCAGGCCCGGGTGCTGCTGGCGTTCGCCGCCAAGTACGGCCAGGAGCCGGCCCTGGTGAGCCTGGACTTCGCCGTCGGCCGCGACGGCCGGCTCGCCCAGGTGCCCGACGTGCTCGACCCGGCGGTGCTCCGGCGGCCCGTGAAGGGCCAGGACTCCGAACAGGTCAGCGCCCTCCAGCAGTTGATCCGGCAGCTGGAGCCGGAGGTCGCCGCCCTGCCGGCGGAGATCACCCGGCTCGCGGCCACCGCCGGCCAGGTCGCCCACTGGCAGGGCGAGCACGACCGGCTGCTGCCGGGGTTCGAGCGGCTGGAGCGGCAGTACCTCGCCGAGAAGGACGTGCCGACCGCCTGGAACTACGCCCTGGAACTGAAGACCCCCCGCGAGGTCGACGGCCAGTCGCTGCGGTACTTCAACCCCCCCATCCACACGTCGGTCATCGTCGTCCTCGTCTCCTTCCGCTCGGCGGGCTGGCGGCTGGAGGACACCGGCGAGAGCCAGAACGGCAAGCCCTTCTACTGGCTGGTCGGCAACAACGTGAACAACCTCGACCTGCACGTCCGCAACAACGCGTCGGCGCAGAACACCGTGCCGGACACGATCGTCCGCGAACCGGGCAACCCCTTCGCCCAGTTCCAGCTGACCGCCGAGGGCGAGTACACCCGTCTCGTCAACCGGGGCAGCAAGCTCGCGCTGGGCCTGCCCGCCTCGTTCCCGGCCGCCGTCCCGGTCCAGTCGAGCGAGTGCCTCACCGGCGACTCGGGCCTGATTCGGATGGTGCGCGTCTCGCTGCGCTCGGGGGCGGACACGGCGTACCTGCAGGCCAAGCAGGAGATGGACACCGTGCGCGAGCGCCTCCAGGAGGCGAAGACGGCCGCGCAGCGGGTCGCCGAGCTCCAGCTCGTTCTGACCGGCAAGCAGGCGGCGCTGAAGGACGCCCAGGAGAAGCTGGCCCGCCTGTCGACCGCCCTGCAGGGCGACGACGACCTGACCGTGGCGATGCCGCTGATCTCGGTGGACACCACCGGGCTCAGCCTCTCCGGCGGCCTGCTCGAATTCGCCCGCGGCACCGACCGGCCCGCGCTGCTCGACAGCGGCACCGGCACCGTCGTGCTGTACTTCCGCGGCGCCAACGAGCAGTTCTTCGCCGTCTACTACGACACCGCCGTGGTCCGCGGCACCCAGCGGCTGACCGGCAACGGCGGCACGCTCGGCTTCCTCGCCCGCGACCCGGGCGTCCTGCTGGACAGCGCCGTCATCAAGGTCTCCGACGGCGACGCCCCCGGCCGCTGCGACCTGACGATCACCGTAGGCGGCGACACCGAGACCTGGCGCTCGCTGCCGCGCAAGGCCGAGCAGCTGGCCGCCGCCCTGGCCGGGCAGTCCGGGCAGCCGGTCACGGTCGGCACCGTCGCCCGGGTGACCGGCAGCACCGTGGAGTTCACCGCGGCCACCACCGTCGCGGTCGCGGCCAAGGCCCACCTGCAGATCGGCGCCAACGGGTACGCCGCGTCCGCCGACGCCCCGGTCGGCGCCAAGACGCTCACCCTCACCACCACGGGCGCGGCGGTCAAGCCGGGCGACACGGTCACCGTGGTCGGCTACGACTGGGCCCGCGCCGAGTCCACCCGGGTGGGGGTCCTGCTCTCCGCCGGCTCCCGGCTGATCACCCTGAACACCGGCGGCGCCACCTCCGTGCCCAACGGCACGGCCGTCCTGGTGACCGGCGGCCGCGGCTGCCGCTGGCGGGCCGAGATGCCCGGCCGGGCCTTCCTGTTCGACGGCAAGGACCAGTACCTCACGCTGCCCGCCGCCCAGCAGAAGAACGCCGTCCCCGCCGGTGACCTGACCCTGGAGGCCTGGGTCAACCCCGAGGCCGGACAGGGCCGGATCGTCCACGGCCGGACGGACGGGTCGGGATACTCGCTGGGACTCGCCGAAGTCGGGCTGCCGGTGCGGCAGTTCGTCGGCCAGAGCAGGGAGGTACTGACCAACTCGCTCGACCTGGCGGGCCGCGACTTCACCATCGAACTGTGGGCCAAGCGCAGCCAGGCCCGCGGCCGCGTCGAGCCGCTGCTGTTCCACGGCGCGCCGGAGGGCCGGGTCGACCAGACCCTGCACCTGTGGATCCACCCCGACGAGACCTTCTGCTTCTCGCTGTACGGCGACGACCTGAAGACCACCCAGGCCTACCCGGACCTGGAGTGGCACCACTGGGCCGCGGTGTACAAGAGCGCAAGCCGCGAGCAGATCCTCTACCGGGACGGCGTCGAGGTCGCCCGCCGGACCTCCACCGGCACCTACACGGGCAACGGCCCGCTGGTGCTGGGGCAGTTCCCCTTCTCCGGCGACAGCCTCGACGGCCAGATCGACGAGGTCCGCGTCTTCGGCCGCGTCCGCACCCCGCAGGAGATCTCGGCCCAGCGCCACCAGCGGATCTCCGACCGGGAGCCCGGCCTGCTGGGCCACTGGACCTTCGAGGGGTCGGGCAGCCCGGCCTCGCCGATCAAGGGCTACCAGGTGGTCGCCCGGGTCGGCGACCGGGTGCTGCGGTCGGCCGACCGCTTCCCGTGCAACGAGTGGGCGCACCTCGCCGCGACCTTCAGCCAGGCCTGGGCGCTGCGCCTGGACGGCGGCGAGGGCCTGTCGGTGGCCTCGCAGGACTCGCTGAACGTCCTGGAGGACCTCACCGTCGAGGTGTTCGTCCAGATCGACAAGGTGGGCGCGCCGATGGCCCTGGTCACCAAGGGCACGGCCGTCAACGGCGGCCGGGAGGGCGTCCCCTACCAGCTGGGCATCCTGGCCGACGGCCGGGTGGAGTTCGCCTTCGCCGAGGCCGACGGGACCCCCGTCCGGTACGTCTCCGACCGGGCCGTCAAGGCCGGGGCCTTCCAGCGGATCGGCGTGGTGCGGCAGCGCCGCAAGGCCGAGGTGTCCGCCGCCACCGGCACCCAGCCGGCCACGGCCGGCCAGCCCGAGCAGGACATCCGCTTCTACCTCGACGGCGGACTGGCCGGCAGCTACGTCTACGGCGGCCCGGGCGCGCAGTCCAACAGCAGCGACCTGGAGATCGGCCGGGGCCTGAACGGCGTCCTGTGCGAGGTGCGGCTGTGGAGCTCCGCCCGGACGTTCAACCAGCTCGGCCGGCCGGTCGCCGTCCGCGAGAAGGGGCTGCTGGCGCGCTGGGCCTTCGAGGAGAACGCCGGCAACACCACCCTGGACGCCTCCGGCTCCTTCCCCGCCAAGCTGCGCGGCGCCCGCTGGACCCGCGACGTCGACCCCCTCGCCAGCCCGCTGCGGCTGTACCGCAACGGCGAGCCGCTGCTCGCCACCACCGCCCCGCTCCCGGCGGACCTCCTCCCCTTCGGCGACCCGCAACTCACCCTCGGCGCGCGGCTGGAGGGCGGCAAGCCCACCGACCTGCTGACCGGCACGCTGGAGGAGGTGCGGATCTGGCGCACCGTGCGCACCCGGGAGCAGATCCTGGACAACCTGTTCACCCGCCTGCGCGGGAACAAGCAGGACCTGCTCGGCTACTGGACGTTCGACCGGGACTCCACCGCCGCCAGCACCACCTCGGTGCGCGACGAGGGCCTGCGCGGCAACAACCTGGCGTTCTCCACGAAGCGGCCGCGGATCCTGCTCTCCACCGCACCGGTGTCCACCGACACCGCCCAGGTGCGCTCGGCGCTCGCCGACGTGCGCACCCCGTTCCACGACACCGTCTCCGGCGCCCCCGCCGCCTCCGAGTACGCCGACCTCCAGTTCGACGCCAAGGGCGAGACGCTGGGCGTGCTCAAGCGCTGCTACGGCTTCGTCCGCGACGGCCGCTGGCACCTGGTCACCGGCTACAAGGTGGGCGACCTGACCACCGAGTGGGTCGGCCAGGCCCAGTTCGACCCGCAGCTGATGGGCTACATCGAGGGCGCCCCGCCGGTGCCGTCGGAGAACCTCACCGACAAGCCCGACGGCTTCCCCGGCGCCTCCTCGGTGGAGTTCACCGAGGCCGACCAGGTGGTGCACAGCCTCTCGGCCAGCAAGACCCGCAGCACCAACACCGCCTTCAACGTCTCCTTCGGCTTCGAGACCGTCGCCGACGTCATGGCGGTCGCGGCGCCCCTCGGCTTCGGCACCGCCAGCCCGCTGGCCGAGGGCCAGCTGAAGATGGCCGCGACGGCCGGCCTGGAGTTCTCCAACACCTGGAGCGAGGACACCACCGTCAGCCAGGGCAAGAACACCGCCCGCCGGACCAAGCTGGAGCTGACGGGGTACACCGAGGACCCCGCCAAGGTGCTGAACTCCGACCTCGGCCCCCGGTACGTGCCCGCCAACACCGGCATGGCGCTGGTGCAGTCGCAGACCGCCGACGTCTTCGCGCTGCGCCTGGCGCACACCGGCGCCCTGGTCGCCTACCGGATGCTGCCCAACCCGGACATCCCGCTGGACTGGAACATCGTCCACTTCCCGATCAACCCCCGCTACACCAAGCAGGGCACCCTGGACGGCGCGGTCGGCTTCGACGCGACCGGCAAGGTCACCGACCCCGACTACCCCACCGCCACCGGCTACGGCGAGTACAGCTACTTCAAGCCGCGCGACGCGTACGCGCTCAAGCGCCGCATCACCCGCGACCAGCAGCGGCTGCAGGCCTTCTACCAGTCGATCTCGACCGACGTCGGCCACCACTCGGGCACCGAGCCGGCCGAGACCCAGGCCAAGGCGGTGCTGCGCTCGATGGGCATGTCCGCCGAGCAGCAGGAGAGCGCCCGTTCCACCACCGGCAGCGCCGCCGCCACCGGCTTCGCGCACCGGGACCTGGTCAACACCTACGTCTGGACCGCCCAGGGCGGCTTCTTCGCCGAGACCACCGAGGCCACCGACGCCGTCAGCGAGACCACCTCCGGCTCGTACAACTTCACCTACTCCTACGGCGGCAACCTCGACCTGAGCTTCGGCGCCCTCGGCCTCGGCTGGGCCTTCCACCTCGACGCCTCCCGGGGCGGCGGCTTCAGCACCACCCGGGCCAAGAGCAAGGAGGCCTCCCGCAGCTTCGGCCTCGACGTCCAGTGCGCGCCCTCGAACGACCTGCAACGGCGGGACGCCAACGGCAAGCCGAAGTACGACGCCGCGGGCAAGCCGGTCCTGGTGCCGGGCAAGGTGGACGCCTACCGCTTCCTCACCTTCTACCTCGGCGAGAGCAGCGCCAACTTCGACGACTTCTACCACAAGGTCGTCGACCCGACCTGGCTGCAGGGCAGCAACGCCCCCGACGCGGCCGCGCTGCGCCAGACCCGACAGAGCTCCGCCAAGCCCCCGTGCTGGCGGGTCCTGCACCGGGTCACCTACGTCAGCCGGGTCCTCGCCCCCGTCCCGCCGCCCGGAGCGCCGCCGCTGGAGCGGGCCATGCGCACCGAGAACATCGCCAGCAACTACGAGCTGATCAAGCGCCTCGAACCGTACGTCCGCCCCGCCGCCACCAGCTCGGCCGCCCTCGCCGCCGCCACCCGCGACGCCCTCGCCGCCCAGCTGCCCGAACTCCTGCCCCACGCGGCCGAGATCACCGAATACCTCGGCCACTACTTCGGAATGGAGAACTGACCCCCGGCCCGGCTCCCCGCCCCGTCGGGGAGCCGGGCCCCGCACCACCGGTCCGTAGCCCCGGCCGTGATCCGTTCCATCCCTCTCCCGGAGGACGTGCCGGTGGTACCGCAGGTGCCCCGACCCACGACGATCCGGTTCCCCTCCCGGCAGACTCGGGTCGAACTCCTCCCGCAGCGCCCGGTACCAACGGCGACCGCACCTGGGAGAGGAGCACTCGACGGCATTCCCGTCACCACAATCGGTCTACAACGAGTGCCACGTCCGTCATGAAGCCCACCTACTCGGCTCGTAGGCCCGGTGGGCGGCAATCAGGTAGCTGTACCAGGCGTAGAAGGCCCTGGGGGTGCGCTGCTGGGTGGCGAAGTCAGCGTAGGCCTTCTCGGCGAAACCGATGCGCGTGGCCAAGTAGAACTGGGAGGCCAGGCGAACCACGGATGGGAAGCAACCCCGCGAGCGCGGGGGTTGCTCCTGCCCTGCCGCACAGCAGCAGGGCGGTACCGTCTCGGCCCCGCGCTCGCGGGGGTTGCTCCCCATTGAGGGCTCGTGGACGCCCCCGGGTAGCTCGGCCCCGCGCTCGCGGGGGGGGGTGCTCCGTCTGCTGGATGAGGGTCCACTGAACCTCTGGCTCGGCCCTGTCACCGTGGTGCGGACTTCGCCCGGTGGGCGGCGATCAGGTCGCGGTACCAGGTGTAGGAGGCCCTGGGGGTGCGCTGCTGGGTGTCGAAGTCGACGTGGACCAGGCCGAAGCGCTGGCTGTAGCCCTCGGCCCATTCGAAGTTGTCGAGGAGGGACCAGGTGTAGTAACCGCGGACGTCGACGCCGTGGGCGGTGGCGCGGGCGAGGGCGTCGAGGTGGCCGGCCAGGTAGTCGGTGCGGAAGGTGTCGTCGAGGGCGCCGTCGGTGGAGCAGCCGTTCTCGGTGACGGTGATCGGGGGGAGGGTGTCGCCGTAGCGCTCCCGGAGGGTCAGGAGGAGTTCGTACAGGCCGGCCGGGACGACGGGCCAGCCGAAGTGGGTGCGCGGGACGCCGTCGATGGGGGCTTCGGCGAACGGGAGGCCCGGGTCGGTGGGGGCGGCGATCCGGGTCGGGTTGTAGTAGTTGACGCCGAGTCCGGCCAGGTTCGGGCCGGAGATCAGGGCGAGGTCGCCGTCCCGGACGGCGCCGTGCAGGTCGGGTCCGACCCCGTACGCGGACAGGTCGGGGTAGCGGCCCAGCAGCAGCGGGTCGGTGAACAGCCGGTTGTGCAGGGCGTCATAGGCCTCGGCGGCGGCCCGGTCCGCAGGGGCGTCGCTCGCCGCCCGGACGGGTGTCAGGTTGTTGGCGATCAGGACGTCGAGCCCGCGGCCGCGCAGTTCGGCGGCGGCCAGGCCGTGTCCGAGCAGTTGGTGGTGGGCGGCGGGCAGCGCGTCCAGCATCAGGGTGCGGCCCGGGGCGTGGATGCCGAGCGCGTACCCGTACACCATGTGCACGAACGGTTCGTTGAGGGTGATCCAAGCCGGTACCCGGTCGCCCAGGCGGTCGGCGACGACGCCCGCGTACTCGGCGAACCGGAAAGCGGTTTCCCGTTGCATCCAGCCGCCCTCGTCCTCCAGCGCCTGCGGCAGGTCCCAGTGGAAGAGGGTGGGCAGCGGGGTGATCCCGGCGGCGAGCAGCCCGTCCACCAGCCGGTCGTAGAAGTCCAGTCCGGCGGCGTTCGCCGGGCCCCGCCCGGTCGGCTGCACACGGGTCCAGGCGATCGAGAACCGGTACCCGTCCAGGCCCAGTCCGCGCATCAACTCCACGTCCTCGCCCCACCGGTGGTAGTGGTCGCAGGCGACGCGCCCGCTCTCGCCGTTCTTCACCGCCCCCGGCCGCTCGCAGAAGGTGTCCCAGATCGAGCGCCCCCGCCCGTCCGCGTCCACCGCCCCTTCGACCTGGTACGCGGCGGTGGACGCGCCCCACCGGAAGCCGGCGGGCAGATCGTGACGGTCCGTCATGGGAGTCCCTTCCATGGCACGAACCCCGCAAACGCGAGGAGTGCTCATGTTAGAGAGATCCACCGGCCGCCGACCAGAGCCCCCGGCCCACCAATCACCGACCGCCCCGGGCGGAGCGCCCCCAACAGCACGCTGCCGTGACGGAGGCGGACGGCCACGGGCGGGTCCGCGGGGCGGCCTGCCTGATCAACGAGGACGTGACCCGCGCCCAGCAGCTCGCCCGCTTCACCGCCCGGGTCTCCCGCCCCGAGAGGCCGGCCGACGACCGGCAGCCGGAGGTGCTGCGCGAGAACCGAGGCCCCGCCCCCCGGACCACCGGCAGGAGAAGCAGGGCCAAGCGGCCCGGATCGCCGCGGTCCTCCCGGAGGGCACCCCGTTCCGAGGGGGACCGGCCCGGGACCCGCGAGGCGGGCAGCCGCGCGGATACGCCGTCGGCGGGGCTCCGACCGGGAACAGGTCGGAGCCCCGCAGTTGTCCGTCGGCCGGCCCTGCCGCCCCCGGCCGGAGTTCACCGGCGGAAGGGTTACAGGCGGAAGGGGTTCCCTCCCTGGGCGGCGATGAGGTACCAGGCGGTGGCGCCGGTGTGGAGGGCGGCGTAGTAGGTGTCGCCGTCACCGGTGATCAGGCCGTCCCTGGAGGCGGCGTCGATGCCCCTGCCGTTGCTGTGCGGGGCGTCCGCCTGCGCCTTGAGCAGCGTGTCCAGCAGGACGTTCGCCTTGGCCGCGTCCCCGTCCGCGTGGCGGGCGTGGTAGGCGGCCAGCATGTGGGCGGTGCCTTCGAACCAGACCTTGGAGGTGTCGACGGGGCTGAAGCTGACGCCGGTGAACTCCCCGTCCGTGGCGGCCGTGTGGGCCGCTGCCCAGTCCACGGACGGGCTGTAGGCGGGGTCGAGTGTGGCCAGGTAGCTCCAGGCCTGCACGTCCTCGGGGACGAAGTCCTGGTTGAGGCTGACGCCGTCCGTGCCGGTACCCGTCCACAGGTGTCCGTCGGCGGCTTTCATCGAGGCCACGAAGTGGAAGGCGTCCGCGGCGCGGCTCGACCAGACCGGGTCGCCGCTGACGGAGCCGAGCATGGTGAAGAACGCGCCGGTGTCGATGTTGTGCTCGGTGGCCTTCCACAGCAGCGGCGTGCCGCCGGCCGCCGGATCGTCACCGTAGCGCAGGCCGCCGGTGTAACCGCCGGCGCCGCGGGAGTCGGCGGCGTGCGTCTGGATCCAGTCGCCGATCTTCTTCGCGCCGTCGAGGAAGTCCCCGTTGCCGGTGGCCTTGTACAGGTGGGCGAAGGCCATGCCGGCCCAGGCCATGTTCCCGGTGTAGACGGAGTAGCCGCCGACGTACGGCGCGCCGCTCCTGGTGACGAAGGGGTTCGGCTCGTAGGAGGCGCGCAGTCGGCCGTCGGCGATCTCCGGGTCGTGCTCCTGCGCGTAGCGCAGGGTCTTGCCCAGCACGGTGGCGTAGGAGACGTCGCTGCTCGTGCCGCGCTGCAGCAGCGCCATGATGACCAGGGCGTTGTCGTAGGTGAAGGACGCCTGGTAGCCGTCCGGGCCGAACGAGGGGTCGGTGAAGTGGCCGCCCTGGTAGCTCTGCGGCACCCGCAGCTCGTCGTTGCAGCCGTAGGCGTCCATGTCGCGCTTGAGGAAGTCGTAGGCGTTCTGCAGGGAGTACTCCGGGGCGCCGGCGAAAGGCACACCGCCGATGACGACGGGCGGCGTGGTCGGCGTCGCCGGCACGCCCACCGGGGGCTGCCCGTCAACGCTGGGGTTGTGGTTGATGATGTCGTCGATGAGCGCCCACCCGGGGAAGTCCATCATCACCAGGCCCAGCCGGGCGCCGGCGGCTTCGTCGGGCCCTTCCAGGTACTGGGCGAGCTGGGTGTTGACGCCGGGATCGCCCGGCGGGCCGTCCCCGCCCCCCGCGTAGGTGAAGGGAGTCGTCCCGACCAGGAATGTTCCGGCAGCGGACGTGTAAGTGGTGTACAGCGCCTTGGAGTTGCCCGCGAGCTCTGCGTCCGGTCGGGCTGCCCGCCACAGGTTGGCCTTGACGGAGGCCACCTTGTCGCTGAGGGTCGGGTTGTTCCAGTTGTCCTCGAGGCAGGAGCTTTCGTTCCCTCCCGTGGCGGAGGCGCAAGGAGCGGGGGCGTTGACGGCGAAGCCCGTGAGCCCGATGCCGTAGTCGCCGCCGAAGGGCCCCCGGTAATCGGTCAGAACGATGTGCCCCTTCGCGTCCTTCAGCGTGGGGGTGTCGAAGGCTTTCCGCGTCACGGAGGACAGCTTCGCGGGGGTGCCGGAGGCGATGCTCACCTGGGAGTCCTGGTTGTAGAACAGGCCCTGGTACTGCGGATCGTGCAGGTAGCCGCAGAGGATGGCCAGGTGCCTCGTCTCGGTCCTCGCGCCGTTGTCGGCGTACCCGTCGGCGCCGAGGTCGTCGGGGACCCAGTTGTGGACGCAGCTGTTGTCGACGGGCGTGGGCGCGCTGTCGTAGCAGCCCGTCGGCCGCTCCAGGCTGCAGGGCGCTGCCACGAGGTGCGTGGTGTCGTCGGTGCAGCTGCCGGCCTGCTCGGTGCACTCCGCCTTCAACCGCAGCATGACGGTCTCGGTGGGGTGGTTCTTGAGGAAGGTCTGGGCCTGGCGCAACACGTCGTCGAAATTGGCCACCTGGTAGTAGAGGCCGTGGTGGACGGCGAACTTGTTGCCCTCGACGACACGCACGCGCACGTCGATCGCGCGGATGCCGGCGTTCAACTGCTTGGCCAGCGTCTGCGCGCTGTCACCGTAGTCGTTCTGAGCCTGCACGTAGGAGCCGCCGTGGATGGCGAGCGTCTCGTGCGTGCCGGGGATCGATATCTGCGCCAGTGACGTCTGCTCCGGCACCTTGCTCATCCAGTCGGGTGCCGAGGCCGACAAGTTGCTGAACGCATCGCTCATGGAACTGGCGCTCGCGGGCGCGACGGCGATCACTCCGCCGGCGACCACCAAGGCCAGCGTTCCGGCGAAGGCGGTCAGCCGGCGGACGGCCGACCTGAGCCTCCGCGGGAGACGCGGTGACGTATGCATGGGGATGGGTTCCTCTCCTGCAGCTCTCGTGCACTGCGCGATCGGTGGGAGGAAGCAGTGGGCCCCGCACTCGGCGGGGCGGGGAAGGAGCGAGTAGCAACCTCCCGACTGTTCCAGGACGCACACCACGAGCCGCGGCCCCCTCGCCACGGCGAAGCCGCTGTGGCGGGAAGAGGTGCAGGTGGAAGTACTCCCGCCGGAAGCACGTGCAGCGTGACGCCGCCGGTTCACCACGAACGCGGCCGTGATCCGCGCCGGCCGGTCGACCGCCACCACGACCGGCGGCAGCACGGCGACCACGCCCCGCTGTCCTCGGCAGCCCCAACACCCCAACCGTCCCCTGGACCGAGGCCGGCCTCACCGGCCAAGCCGTCGGCCTGCTGGAACACCTGCTCGCCGACCGCGAGCAGGTCATCGGCCCCAGCACCCCCGAACGCCCTCGAAAACCGGCCGAGCCTCGCCACGGCGCGCCAAGGGGGCGGGGCAGGGGCTGCGGCGCCGCCCGTACCACCAGGTCCCGACGGCGACGGCGACGAACGAGCAGCGCCCGCCCGCCCGTTCCGCCGGGTCGCGCACCCGCTCCTCGGTGCCGTCCCCGCCGCGCAACTCCAGGCGCAGGAGCAGCGATTGGGGCCGCCACACCCGTGCCACGCGCTCGGCGAACAGGGTGTCCCACTCCGCCGTCCGCAGTGGCCGCTCCTCGGTCGGCAGCGTGCACGCGGCGGGTATCCACCCCAGGCCGCTCATCCCGATCACTCCCGTCGTCCGGTCCCCGCTCGGGGACAGCTACGACGGTAAACCTGTACCTGGGTACCGTTCACCACCCCGGCGGCGCCCGACCGCCGGAGCCGGGGAGGTCAGCCGGCGACGGGCGTCAAGTCGTGCAGCAGGAAGTGGAGTTCGACGTCATCGCCGGGTTCCGTCCACAGTCCGTCGGCGTCGAGGACGGCGGCGGCGACCGTCCGGGCCTCGGCGACGAGTTCGGGGTGGTACTGGAAGCCCGGCCAGGGGAGGACGGGGTGGCCGTGGTCCTCGCCGAAGCGTCGGACCTGCGCGATGTCACCCAGGACAGCGGGCGGGAGGGAGTCGTTGGCCCAGGACCAGAGCCAGGACCGCCGGGAGTGGCTGACGCTGCCGATCATCGTGAGGCGGGCGGTGAGGAACACCTCGCCGGAGCGCGACCAGGTCATCCGGGCGTCGTCCATGGACCACTGGTACTGGACGTCGCCCGACAGGCCGAAGCGTTCGACCAGGAGGGCCTGCCGGGCGCGGGCGCGTTCGCGGGCCTCGGCGACGACCGCCTCCCAGCCGGAGTGGTCGTGCTTCGGACGGTCGTGCATGGCGTTCTCCTCGCACCGGGACGGTCGGCGCGATCCTCCCATCCGGCCCGATGGCCCGGTACGGCGGGACCGCCCACCGACCGGGCCGGACAGTCCCGCCGCACCCGACGTCCCCGTCCGACGGCCCCCGGCCGAAGCTCCCGGCCCGGGTTCAGAGCCGGCCGGTGAGAACGAAGCCCGCCTCGACGACGGCGGTGCGGACGCGGTCCTCGTCGATCTCGCCGGCGACGGTGACGCGACCGGCCTTGGCGTCGGCGGTGACCTCGGTGACGCCGGGGAGGGCGGTCAGGCCGGCGCTGACGGTGCGCTCGCAGTGGCCGCAGCTCATGCCCTCGACGGCGAAGACGGCGGTGCTGGTCATGGGGACTCCTCGGACATGTCGGTTCATCAGACGTATTGATCCATCGGACCGGTCGGCTCGTCGGACCAGTCGGACGGTCGGTGGATCGGACCGGGAGCGGCTCGCGGCGCGGACCGCCCGGGTCCACCCCAGCGCACTCGGTGGCGCGCGCACGCCGGACTCGCCGCCGAGTGCCCCCATCGGATGGAGTCGGGAACCGCCCGCCCCGCCCGACCGACCTGAGCATCCCACTCTCCTATTGCACAATTATTGCAACTGCAACTACGGAGCAAGAAGGAAGGCGGGCGCGGGGATGCCGAAGTCACCGGTGGTACTGGGAATCGAGTCGTCGTGCGACGAGACGGGGGCGGGGCTGGTCCGGGACGGCGTGCTGCTCGGTGCGGCGGTGGCGTCCAGCATGGACGAGCACGCCCGGTTCGGCGGCGTGGTGCCGGAGATCGCGGCCCGGGCCCACGTCCACGCGATGGCGCCGGTGGTGCGGGAAGCGCTGTCCCGGGCGGGGCTGCGGCTCGCCGACGTCGGCGCGGTCGCCGTGACGACGGGGCCCGGCCTGTCGGGGGCGCTGCAGGTGGGGGTGGCCGCGGCGAAGAGTTACGCGTACGCCTTGGAGGTGCCGCTGTACGGCGTGCACCACCTGGCGGGGCACGTCGCCGCGGCGGCCCTCGACGGGGAGCCGCTGCCGAACCCGTGCGTGGTGCTGATCGTCTCGGGCGGCCATACCTCCCTGCTGCTGGTGCGCGACCTGGCCCGCGACCCGATCGTCCACCTCGGCGACACCCTGGACGACGCGGCCGGCGAGTGCTTCGACAAGACCGCGCGCGTCCTGGGCCTGCCGTACCCGGGCGGGCCCGCGATCGACCGGGCCGCCCGGGACGGCGATCCGGCGGCGGTCCGGCTGCCCCGCCCGCTCACGGGGGCGAACGACGCTCCCTACGCCTTCTCCTTCTCCGGACTGAAGACCGCCGCCGCCCGCTGGGTCGAGGCGCACCGCACGGCCGGCACCGCGCCGCACGTCCCGGACGCCGCCGCCTCCCTCCAGGAGGCGATCGCCGACACCCTGACCCGCAAGGCCGTCCGCGCCTGCACCGACCACGGCATCGGCACCCTGGTCGTGGTCGGCGGCGTCGCCGCCAACTCCCGCATCCGCGCACTCACCGAGCAGCGCTGCGCGGCCGCCGGGATCGCCCTGCGCGTCCCGCCGCTGCGCCTGTGCACCGACAACGGCGCGATGATCGCCGCGATCGGCGACCTCCTGGTCCGCGCCGGCGCCGCGCCCGCCCCGCTCGACCTCTCCGTCGACCCGTCCGCCCCACTGGAGTCCGCAGCCCTCAACCCGGTTGCCCGGAAAGCAGCCTGACGGTTCGCCATGAAGCGACCCCGGGCGCCGTGGACGCGCTCAGCTCCTGCGGTGCCACCACTCCGCCGCCGGGTCGGCCGACGGCTCGTGGTACGTGCGCCGGAGCAGGACCGCGTCCAAGTGCTCGACCCGGCGGCGGAGTTCGGCGGCGGCCCGCGACGGGAGCGCGGCCAGCACGTCCCGGAGGGTGTCCCGGGCCCAGCCCTCGCCGCAGCACGGGCAGGTGAACTCGGCCTCCCAGGGGCGCCATCGGCGAGCGGTGCCGTGGACCCGTACCGACCACACGCTCAGCGCCGTCGCCACCAGGCCGGGGCACAGCCGCTCCCGTTCGAGCAACCGGACGGCGGCGTCGGCCGCGCCCGAGAGACCCGGGACGTCGCGGCAACGGACCCATGGCAGGCCGAAGTTGCGTCCCTTCGGGCGGAGCGAGACGGGCGTCCTACGCGGCACGGCCCCTTCGAGTGCAGCTCATGGACGGCATCCTGCCACACCGACGACCGGCCACCGGCCCGACGGACCCGCCTCGACCCACCAGATCGAACAGAATCAAACAGGTCGGCAGGGGTGGGGCTCACTGCCCCGCACTGCTGCCCGCCGGGCCTGCCGCGCGGCGCTCCTGGAGCCAGCGGTCGCTGAGATCCGACCAGGTGCGGCGGTACTCCTCGTACAGGGGGCGCAGGTGCTCGTGGCTGAGCTCGGCGGCGGAGGTGGTGGCGACCAGTTGCTCCAGGTCGTCGCCGAGGCGCCGGAAGCGGGACTGGGTCTCCTCCATCAGCACCCAGCGCGAACGCCAGTTGAAGAAGGACTCGACCGCGCCGAGCAGGGTCACCACGGCGACCAGGGCGAAGCCCAGTCCGGCCCAGAAGTCGAGGTCCTGGAGACCGAGGATGATCGTCGAGGCGGCGGAGAGCGCGAGCGTGAGCACCCGCAGGAGCGAGGACGAGCGGCGGAAGCGCTCCTTGCGGGCCCGCGCGTACGCGGCACCGGAGCGGATCTTCCCGAGCAGGCGCTCCGCGGCCTCCACCGGGGCCAGCCCCACCTCCATCTGCCCGCCCGAAGCCGAAGCCTCCGACACCGTCCGCCCCACCGGCTCCACCGACACCCCCACCATCCCCAACCCTCGTGCCCCCGGAGGTCTTTCCGGTGGCTTTCGGCCGTAGCGTCCCACACCCCGGGGGCCCGGAGTTCGGGGCAGCCCCCTTGCGCTCGTTTGATTCTGATGCCTAATGTTTGATTATGATTGATTGGCCAGTGCGCACAGCGCCAACAGCGAAGGTCCTGATCACCGGCGGCGCCGGCTTCATCGGCTCCACCGTCGCCTCCGCCTGCCTGGACGCGGGGATCACCCCGGTCGTCCTCGACAACACCGTCACCGGCCGTGCCGAGTTCGCCGAGGGGCGGATCTTCTACCGGGGCGACATCGCCGACGGCGCCCTGCTCGACCGGGTGTTCGCCGACCATCCGGACATCGCCGCCACCGTCCACTGCGCGGCCCTCGCGGTCGTCCCGGACTCCGTCGCCGATCCGCTCGCGTACTACCGGGTCAACGTCACCGGCACCGCGGAGCTGGTCAGCCACCTGCTGCGCCACAACTGCCGTCGGCTGCTGTTCAGTTCGTCCGCCTCGGTCTACCGGCCCGGCGCGGACCTCACCGTGGACGAGGACAGCCCGTTCGACCCGCGGAGTCCGTACGCCCGCACCAAGGCGATCTGCGAGCAGCTCCTCGCGGACGTCGCCGCCGCCGGGCCGCTGCGGGTGCTCTCGCTGCGCTACTTCAACCCGATCGGGGCCGACCCGGCGCTCCGCACCGGGCTGCAACTGGCCCGTCCCACCCACGCGTTGGGCAGACTGGTCCAGTCCTGGGAGCGGGGCGAGCCGTTCCTGGTGACCGGCACCGACTACCCGACCAGGGACGGTTCCGGACTCCGCGACTACGTCCACGTCTGGGACCTCGCCCGGGCGCACGTCGCCGCGCTGAACCGCTTCGACCGCATCCTGCCGCCCGCCGGAGCCCCGGGCACCGAGCCGTCGGCCTCCCCCGCCGCTCCTCCCGCCACCTCCCTCGCCGTCAATCTCGGCACCGCGACGGGGACCACCGTCACCGAACTCGTGCACGCCTTCAACGCCTTGGTCGACCGACCGGTGACGGCCGTCCCGGCGCCCCGCCGCCCGGGCGACGTCGCGGGGGCCAGGACCCGTAGCGACCGGGCCCGCACCCTGCTGGGCTGGGAGCCCGAACTCACCCTGGCCGACGGCATCCGGGACTCGCTGCGCTGGGCCGAGGTCCGACCCTCCCGCCTCGCCGACCGGCCGTCGCAGCAATGCTCCTGACGTGGCGTCAGTCGGAGCGGCGACCCGTCAGCAGGTCGACCACCGGCCCCCAGGCGGCCTCGCCGAGCAGCGCGTCGCCGTGCGCCGTGCCGCCGTAGTCGTAGACCTCCGACGGCGCGGCGGGGCCCTCGCCGGGGAAGCGCAGCCGGTGGCCGGCGTCGTGGCGGGCGATCACCCGGACGGGCCGGCCGGCGGCCCGGCGGCGGGCGGCCAACTCCTCGGCGTAGCGCAGCGAGGACCACATCGCGTCGTCTCCGCCCGCCACCAACAGCAGGTCGGCGGCGGCCCGTTCGACCGGGATCGCGGCCGCGTCCAGCCGGTCGACGAAGGTGCGCTCGCTGCGCCCGTAGGAGCCGCGCACCGCCACCGGCCCTTCGGTGTCGGGGAGTTCGGCGAACCAGGTCTCGTCCATCGGGACGAAGGGGACGGGCTCGCCCCGCCAGGTCCAGCAGGAGCGGTAGGGGCGTTCGCGGCCGTCGTGGCCGGGGCCGAGGTTACACCAGACCAGCGAGGTCGGCGAGAGCCCGACCACCGCGTCGACCCGGGGGTCGCGGACGGCGGTGAGCAGCGCGGCCTCGGCGCCCTTGGAAGCGCCGAGGATGCCGATCCGGCCCGCGCCGCGCTCGCGCAGCAGGTCGACAGCCGCGACGAAGGTCTCCAGCGGCACCTCGCAGATGCCGGGCGGCTGGCCGGGGCCGCCGAACCAGCGGACGGCGAGGGCGAGCAGGCCCTGTTCGGCGAGCAGCCGGGCCCGTACGCGTTCGATCCGGCCGCTCGACCCGGACAGCACCAGGACGCCCGCCCCGGTGGCCGTCCCCGGCGCCGGCTCCAGCAGAACGCCTTCCCAGGGTTCCGTCAGCTCGTGCTCCACGACCACCACGGTGTCTCCTCTCACGGCACGCCCTCGCCCAGAGGCTATCCGCGCGGTCGGCGGACCTGTCATGCACCCCATCCGCCGCCGCACCCTGTCCCGCTACGTCGCGTTCCGCCATGTCCCGTCGCGTTCCATCGCGCTCCGTCGCGTTCCACCGGACCCGGCCGGAATCCGGATGACCGGCCGCCGCCCGACGGCTAGGGTCCGGCGCATGAAGCAGCAGATCACCGTGCACCGGGTGCGCGAGGGCGCCCGGGAGTACCGCGTCCTGCGCGCCGCGCCGGGGCCGGGGCGGCTCGCACTGCGCGACGAGAACCACTGGCTGACGCTGTACGCGGACCGCGCCGGCCTGGACCGGCTGCTGGCCATGTGGGCGCTGGCGGCGCGCTCCCCGCACTCGCTGCTCCACCTGCCACTGCGCGCCCAACCGCTGCCCGCCGGCTCGCCGCCCTCAGCGCCGAGGGCCCGGCCGACCACCACCGCCGCACCCACCGCACCATCGGCCACGAGTGCGCCGAGATCGGCACCGCCCCCCGCACCTTCCCCACCACCCGCGGCCCCTTCCCCCCGGGCCTGCTGCACGTCCAGTACTCCCCCGCCTGGACGGAGTGAACGCCCTTTGCGCTACAGCCAGTTGCGGCGCTTGAAGATGAGGTAGAGGCTGACGCAGACCACGCCCATCAGGCCGATGGCGAAGGGGTAGCCGAAGGCCCAGTGGAGTTCGGGCATCTCTTCGAAGTTCATGCCGTAGACGGTGCCGATGAGGGTGGGGGCGAAGAGAATGGCGGCCCAGGAGGAGATCTTCTTGATCTCGTCGTTCTGGGCGTGGCCGGCCTCGGCGAGTTGCTTCATCTCCTCGTTCTGGCGCTGGGAGACCAGGGTGGCGTTGACGGTGAGGATGTTCTGGAGCATCTGGCGGAAGCCGTCGACGCGTTCGGCGGCGTAGGTGGCGTGGTCGGCGACGTCGCGCAGGTAGCGCTGGAGTTCCTCGTCGGTGCCGTACTTCTGGAAACCGGACTCCAGGGCGCGCATGATCTCCAGCAGCGGGCCGGTGGCACGCTGGAACTCGATGACCTCGCGGGAGAGTTCGTAGATACGGCGGGAGACCTGGGGGTCGCCGCCGAAGACCTCGGTCTCGATCTCGTCGATGTCGTGCTGGAGGCCGGCGATGACGGGGGCGTAGCCGTCGACGACCGCGTCGAGGACGGCGTAGAGGACGGCTTCGGGGCCGAGGGCGAGGAGTTCGGGGTCGGCTTCGAGGCGGCTGCGGACGGCGGAGAGGTCCGGGGACTGGGAGTGGCGGACCGTCAGGACGAAGTCGGGGCCGACGAAGAGGTGGATCTCGCCGAAGTCGACCTCCTCGACGTCGTCGAGGTAGCGGGCGGCGCGCAGCACGACGAAGAGGGTGTCGCCGTAGCGCTCCAGCTTGGGGCGCTGATGGGCGACGATGGCGTCTTCCAGGGCGAGTTCGTGCAGGTCGAACTTCTCGGCGGCTTCGACGAGTTGGGCCTCGGCGGGGCGGTAGAGGCCGATCCAGGCCATGGTGCCGGGCTTGTCGGGGAGTTCGCGGTGGATCTCGGCGAGGGTGGCGGGGCTGTCGATCCGGTGGCCGTCGCGGTAGACGGCGGCGTCGACGACGGAGTGCTCCACCGAGTGCCCGGGGCCGTCGTCGGGGTGCTGGTCGGAGCGCGGGTCCATGGAGTGCTCGGGCGCCGAGCCGTGGTCGGCGGGCCGGGCGGTGGCCCGGGTGAAGGGTCGCTTGCTCGCGCGCACGGCGCGCACACGCCAGTCGGACACGGCGGTACCTCTCGCGGGTTCGGGGGCGGCCCGGTGGGCGGGCCGCGGGGCCCGGCGGCGGCCGCGTGCGGCGCGCGGGCCCGGGGAACGCGGAGGTTCAGCGGACGGTGCGCGGGCGGGGGCGCCGGGGGCCGGAAGGACGGGGGGACTTCCCGGTGCGGGGCCGACTTCGACCCGGGCTACTGCGCTCCACCGCTCCCACCTCCTCGCGCTCCGGACGCGCCCGGCGCGTCGATGACCACGCCCCAGTCTAGTGCCGCGTCAGGCAACCTTCGCCCGTCGCGACGCCCGGCACGCCCTCTCGCCGCACCGGCCGAAAACCCGAGTACACCCAGTACGAGGGCTTCCGGCCGGCACGCCGAGAGCACGCACCGACCGCCGCTCCTTGACGGCAAAGGTTGCCCGACGCGGCACTAGCCCGCCCGGCGCCCGGCCCTCGGCCCCCAGGGGCTCGCCACCTGCTCCGTCCCGGTGGTCGGTCGCACCCCATCCGCCTGTCGGAACCGGGTGGCGTCGGCCGGTCGCGGTGGGTCACACTCGCCGGGTGACCGAGACGAGCGCCGCCGCCCTGGACGAGCAACTCCGCACCCTGACCGGCCTGCTGACGGCCGGTTCCGCCGAGGACCGGGAGGCCGCGTGCGCCCGGCTGCGCCGGATCGCCGACCCGGCGGACGACGAGGTGCGGGCCCTGGTCGCGCCGCCGCTGCTGGCCCTGGCCGAGGTGGAGCGGGACGCCCGGGTGCTGCCCGGGCTGGTGCGGGCGCTCGCCGCCACCTACGACCCGCGGGCGCTGCCGGTGCTGACGGGGCTGGCCGGGCATCCGGAGGCCGAGGTCCGGCGGGCGGTCGCCGAGTCGCTGACCGCACTGGAGACCGAGCGGGCCGACGGCCCGGACGTGGCGGCCCTGCTGGCGCTGGCCGAGGACGCGGACCCGGAGGTCCGGGCCTGGGCGGTGTTCGCGCTCGGCAGCCAGCTGACGGCGTACGGTCCGGCGATCCGGGCGGCGCTGCACGAGCGGCTGGACGACGTGGACGAGGACGTCGTCGACGAAGCGGTCCGCGGGCTGGCGCGCCGCCAGGAGGGGGCGGTGACGGAGCTGCTGGCCGAGTTGCTGGAGGACGAGTCCGACGACCCGCACCCGATCACGCTGCACGCCGCGGCCGCCCTGGGCCGGGCCGAACTGCTGCCCGCACTGCGCGAGTTGGATGCCGACCAGCCGCTGGTCGCGGCGGCCCTGGCGGCCTGCGATCCGGAGCGCCGGGAGCAACTGGCCGCCAGCGCCTGGCAGTTGGTCGAGGCCCTGGAGCGGCTCCGTCCGGACCTGGCCGCCGCGCTCTGCTCCGAGCGCTTCTCCCCGGACGTCGACCTGCTGCTGCCCGGCGCGCCGGACCCGGCCCGCTATTCGGTGCCGCACCTGCTCCGCCGGGCCGGCGAGGACCCGTCCCGCGCCGCGTCCCTGGTGGACGAGGACCTGCCGGTGGCGGCCACCGCCCCGTGACGCGCCCGGCCCCGTGATGCACCCGGCCCCGTGACGCGCCCAGCCCGGGTCCGACAGCCCGGCCCGGGCCCGACGGCTGGCCCCGTCCCCGCGGCCCCGTCCTCACGCCTCGCCGTCCGCCGGTCGGCCGGGCAGCCGGGTGGCGGCGAGGACGGCGGCCAGCACCAGGGCGGTGTTCGCGGCGATGGCGACGGCGATGCCGGCGGGGAGGCCGTGCGCGGGGGCGGCCGCGGCAACGACCGCGCTCATCACGGGAGTTCCGACGGTGATACCGATCTGCTGGGTCATGGTGGCGAGTCCGGCCGCGGTGCCCTGTTCGCGGTCGGGCAGGCCGGAGGTCGCGGTGAGCATGAAGCCGACGATCACCAACATGTTGCCGATCCCGCCGAGGAAGGTCGCGGGCAGCAGCAGGCCCAGCCAGGCCGGGTCCGGGCCGAGCAGCACCAGGGCCCCGGTCGCGGCGGCCTGCAGCAGCCCGCCGGCCAGCACCGTACCGCGCACGCCGCGGCGGGCGACGACCCGTGGCGCGGCCGTCCCGCCGAGGACGGTGCCCGCGCCGAGGACGCCGAACGACAGCCCGGCGGCGAGGGCGGAGAAGTGCAGCACCTCCTGGAGGTGCAGGGTGAGCAGGTACACCAGCGAGGTCTCGGTGAGGAAGGCCAGCAGGCCGATCGGGTTGCCGAGCCGGACGGTACGACGGCGCAGCAGCGCCGGGGGCACCAGCGGGGCGACGGAGCGGCATTCGGCCCGACGCTCGGCGGCGGGGAAGGCGGCGAGCAGGGCGGCCCCGAGCAGCAGCAGGGCGATCACGGCGGGGTGGGACCGGCCGAGCTGCCCGGCCCCGGCGAGGCCGAGGACGAGGGCGAGCAGGCCGAGGGTGACGGTCGACGCGCCCATGACGTCGAGCCGTCGGCGGTCCCCGAGGCGGCGGTCCCCGAGGCGGCGGCCGCCCTCGATCGGCCGGGCAGCCCCGCCGGCGGGCCCGTCGGCATCCCCGTCGGCGGGCAGGACGCGCGGGGCGGCCAGCAGGACGGCGAGTGCGACGGGGACGTTGACCAGGAACGCCCAGCGCCAGGAGAGCAGATCGGTGAGCAGGCCGCCGAGGATCGCGCCGGCCGTGAACCCGGCCGACATCAGGGCGCCGTTCAGGCCCAACGCCCTTTCCCGCAACGGTCCTTCGGGGAAGGCGGTGGTGAGCAGGGCGAGGCCGGCGGGGGTGACGGCGGCGGTGGCGAGCCCTTGGGCGGCCCGGGCGGCGAGCAGGACGGCCGGGTCGGTGGCGAGTCCGCCGAGCAGGGAGGCGGCGGCGAGCAGGGCGAGGCCCTGGAGGAAGAGCCGGCGGCGGCCGTGCCGGTCGGCGATCCGGCCGAACAGCAGGGTGAGTCCGGCGGCGGGGAGGGCGAAGGCGGTGGCGATCCACGGGAGCCGGTCGAGCGGCAGGTGGAGGCCCGCGCCGATCGCGGGGAGGGCGACGTTGAGGACGGAGAAGTCCACGGCGAGCATGAACTGGGCGACCAGCAGCACGGTGAGCAGCACCGCCTGCCGTCCGGTGGCACGAGGAGCGGTGGCCCGCCCCGCCCGCACGAGTGTCGACATGTCGATCCACCTGTTCCGATCGGTGTGCGACCGGTGGTCCCGGCCCGTCGGGGACGAGCCTGCGCCGCGCGCCGGAGGCCACCCAGTCCCCTGCGCGGACCACTCCCCGGGAGGCTGGTACTGGCAGGGACAGGCTCCGCCCGGGACAGCACGGGCCCGGGCGGGGCAGACTGCGGGGCATGGAGACTTCGACCGCGCTCGGTGACTTCCTGCGCAGCCGGCGGGCCCGGCTCCGGCCCGCGGACGTCGGGCTGGCCTCGATGCCGGGCCGCCGCCGGGTACCGGGACTGCGCCGGGAGGAGCTGGCGCTGCTGGCGGGCGTCAGCGTGACGTACTACACGCGGCTGGAGCAGGGGCAGAGCGGCAACGCCTCGGACGGGGTGCTGGACGCGCTGGCGCGGGCACTGCGGCTGGACCGGGACGAGCACGCGCACCTGCGCGACCTGGCCCGGCCGCGCCGGTCCGCCCGCCTCGCGGTCGAGCCGGAGCCCGCGCCGGAGCAGGTGCGTGCGGCGACGCGGCAGTTGGTCGAGGCGATGGACCGGGTGCCGGCGGTGGTGCTGGACCGGGCCAACGACGTGCTGACCTGGAACCGGCTCGGGCACGCGCTGCTGGCGGGGCACCTGGCGGCGGACGCCCCGGAGCGGCCGGAGGACCGGCCGAACCTGACGGCACTGCTGTTCCTCGACCCGCACACCCGGGAGCTGTACCCGCGCTGGGCCGAGGAGGCGGAGGTCGCGCTGGCCGCGCTCCGGCTGACGGTGGGGCGGCATCCGGCGGACCGCCGGCTGGCCGGCCTGGTGGGTCGACTGGCCATCCACAGCGCGGAGTTCGCCGAGTTGTGGGCGCGGCACCCGGTCCGGGAGTGCACGGTCGGCGAGAAGTCCTTCCGGCATCCCCTGGTCGGCGCGCTCGACCTGTCCTTCGAGAGCCTGCGCACCTCGGACGGGGCCGACCACCGGCTGCTGCTCTACTCGGCCGTCCCGGGCAGTCCGTCGGCGGCCGCGCTCGACCTGCTCGCCGCCACCCTGGGCCGGCGGTCCTGACGCTCCGTCAATCTCCTTCCTTCACAGGGAAGTCGAGGGCTGCTTCGACGGCGGCTTCGGCGTGGATGCGGGTGGTGGGGAAGACCGGGACGGGGCTGTCGCCGGGGCCGATCAGCAACTCGATCTCGGTGCAGCCGAGGACGACGCCCTCCGCCCCGGCGGCGACCAGGCCGGCGATCACCTCGCGGTAGGTGGCCCGGGACTCCTCGCGGACCACGCCCAGGCACAGCTCCTGGTAGATGATCCGGTGCACGGCGGCCCGGCCGGGCGCGTCGGGGACGAGCACGTCGAGGCCGTGCGCGGCCAGCCGGTCGCGGTAGAAGTCCTGCTCCATGGTGAACGCGGTGCCGAGCAGGCCGACCCGCCGCACCCCGGCGGCCAGCACCGCGCGGGCGGTGGCGTCGCCGAGGTGCAGCAACGGGATGTCGACGGCGTCGGCGACCTGCCCGGCGACCTTGTGCATGGTGTTGGTGCAGATCAGCAGCAGGTCGGCGCCGGCCGCCGCGACGTCCCGGGCCGCAGCGGCCAGCAGCTCCCCGGCGGCCTGCCACTCCCCCGCCGCCTGCAGCCGCTCGACCTCGGCGAAGTCCACGGAGTACAGCACGCACTTGGCGGAGTGCAGGCCGCCGAGGCGCTCCCGGACGAGTTCGTTGAGCAGCCGGTAGTAGGCGGCGGTGGATTCCCAGCTCATGCCGCCGAGCAGTCCGATGGTCTTCATCGGGCCACTCTCCCACGCCCGGCGAACCGCCCGACGGACCGCGCGACGAACCACCCGACGGACCGCTCAACCGAGCGCGCGACGAACCGCCCGACGGACCGCCCGACGGACCGCCCGGCGAGCGGCTCTTCCGACCCCCGGCGGGTCACAGCTCCAGCGAGACCCGGTGCTGCCGCAGCCAGCCGTCCAGCAGGAGCACCAACTCGCCGCCGCCGCGCAGCTCCTGGCCCGGGGCGTGCTCGACGGCCTTGGCGGCGGCGGGGAGGTCGAGCAGGTCGCGGACGGGCGCTTCCCGGTCGGCGAGCAGGCCGCGCAGTTCGGCCCGCAGCGCCTCGGCGTAGCGCGGGTCCTGGGTGGAGGGGTAGGGGCTCTTGATCCGCTGGGCGACCGCCTCGGGCAGCACGTCGCGGGTGGCGGCGCGCAGCAGCGACTTCTCCCGGCCGTCGAAACTCTTCATCGCCCAGGGGGTGTTGAAGACGTACTCGACCAGGCGGTGGTCGCAGAACGGGACGCGGACCTCCAGGCCGACGGCCATCGAGGCGCGGTCCTTGCGGTCGAGCAGCAGTTGGACGAAGCGGGTGAGGTGGAAGTGGCCGATCTCGCGCATCCGGCGTTCCTGCGGGTCCTCGCCGGGCAGCCGGGGGACGTCGGCGAGGGCCTGCCGGTACTGGGCGTCGCGGTAGCCGGGCAGGTCGATCGCGGCGAGCAGGCCGGGGGCGAGCAGGGCCTGCGGGCCGCCGGGGGTGCCGGAGCCGGAGAAGGCGTGGGCGAAGGTGTACAGCCAGGGGAAGCCGTCGTGGGCGACGGCCTTCGGGTCGTGGAACCACAGGTAGCCGCCGAACACCTCGTCGGCGGACTCGCCGGACAGCGCGACGGTGGACTGTTCGCGGATCGCCTTGAACAGCAGGTAGAGCGAGGTGTCGCCTTCGCCGAGGCCGATCGGCAGGTCGCGGGCGGCGAGCACGGCTTCCCGGTTGCGGCGGTCCATCAGGTCGGCGGTGTCGAGCACGATGTCGCGGTGCGCGGCGCCGACGTGCGCGGCGAGCGCGTGCGCGTAGGGGCCGTCGGGGGTGCCGCGCAGCGCGTCGGGGGTGAAGTTCTCGGCCTGGCCGGTGAAGTCGACGGCGAAGGAGCGGACCGGGCCCCGGCCGGCGGCGGCCAGGCCGCGGGCGGCGAGCGCGGTGATCACCGAGGAGTCGAGGCCGCCGGAGAGCAGGGTGCACAGCGGGACGTCGGCGATCAGCTGGCGGGCGACGATGTCGTCGAGCAGGTCGCGGACGGTGGCCACGGTGGTCGACAGGTCGTCGGTGTGCTCGCGGGCCTCCAGCGCCCAGTAGCGGCGCTCGGTCAGGCCGCCGCGGCGGACCCGCAGGGTGTGGCCGGGCCTCAGTTCGCGCATGCCCCGGTAGACGGCCCGGCCGGGGGCCTTGACCATGGCGAGCAGTTCGGCGAAGCCGGTGGCGTCGACGGCGGCGCGCGCCTCGGGGTGGGCGAGGATCGCCTTCGGCTCGGAGCCGAACAGCACGCCGTCGGGGGTGGGCCAGTAGTACAGCGGCTTGATGCCCATCCGGTCGCGGACCAGCAGCAGTTCCTCGGTGCGCGGGTCCCAGAGCGCGAAGGCGTACATGCCGTTGAGGTGCGCGGTGAAGTCCTCACCCCACTCCAGGTAGGCGTGCAGGGCGACCTCGGTGTCGCTCTCGGTGCGGAACTCGTGTCCGTGCGAGCGCAGTTGGGCGCGCAGCTCGCGGTAGTTGTAGATCTCGCCGCTGTAGGTGGTGACCAGGACGGTGCGGCCGTCGTGCTGGGCGGCCATCGGCTGGCGGCCGCCGTCGAGGTCGATGACGGCGAGCCGGCGGTGGCCGAGGCCGACGTGGGTGTCCAGCCAGACGCCGGCGGCGTCCGGTCCCCGGCACTCCATGGTCCGGGTCATCGCGGCGAGGGTGGCGTGCTCGGTGCTCAGGTCCCGGTCGAACGAGACCCATCCGGTGATCCCGCACATGCGTGGGGTGGCCCTTCCTCTACGGGACCGGCGCCGCGCCGCCCCGCGGGTGGCGGGGGCGGGGCCGTCTCCCGTACGGCCGCGCCGGCGCCACGACGCTAGGCCCGTTGGATGCATCACACAACCAAATGCGGGTCATGCCCGTTCGGTTCGGGCCACCGCCCGCCCCGCTCCCGGCCGGCCCCCGACCCGCCCCCGACCTGCACGGCCACCAGCCCGACGGCCCGTCAACTCCCTTTCCCTACAACAGGATCTGGCCCGAACCGGGCTACGGTCGGACCGTCCCCCGGTGCTCGACGAAGCTGCGCACCGTCGTCACGCCCGGGACGTACCGCAGCCGATCGGGCTCCACCGGCAGGCCCGGCAGCGCCCGCAGGTCCTGGCCGACCGGGTCCGCGCCCGCCGCCGGCGAGATCGGCAGGCCACCCGCGCAGCGCGGGTCGACCTCCACCACCCGGGCCGATCCGTCCGCCGCCGGGGACCCCTGGACGTTGACCAGCCGGTCAGCCCGAGCGCCCGCGCCAACGCGCCGACCAGGACGTCCACCCGGGTGTCCGCGAACGTCGTCCCCCGGGTGGCGAACACGTCGCGCGAGCCCCGGCCCCGGCGCGGTTCGACGTTCCACGGGCCTCTGAATACTCCGCTCCCGGAGTGCCCGGCGGGTGGCTACTCCCGGGCGACGTCGCGCAGCATCGCCGCCACCGAGGCCCACTGCGGAACGTCCAGGACCCAGCTCTCGTGGTCCCACCGGAGCACCGCGCCGTGGGTGTCACCGGGGCGCAGGTCGACGACCAGCCCGTCACCGCCGGGGTCCAGCGCGATCGGCAGGAACTCCGGCAGGTAGCGGTCCTCGGCCGGCCCGTCCTCGCCGAGCGCCTCGTCCTCCTGCTCGGCCACCAGCAACCAGATCTCCCGGGTCTCCAGGGCCTCCTCCCAAGGGACGGGGGCGAACGCCTGCGGCAGCCAGTGGTCCATGACCACGTCGGGCAGCAGCCACCAGGCGCGCAGGTCGGCGGGCAGGGGCAGGCCCAGCTCCGCCTCGAACGCGTCCAGGCGGGCGGCGTCCGCCGCCGCTCGCACCGGGCCCCACCGGGTGTGCGCAGCGAGCCGGTCGCCGATGCGGCGCCAGGAGTCCGGGACGTCGTGATCAACCGTTGCCATGCCGGGCAGTCTGCCGCACCGAGGTGTCAGCGGCCGAAACCGTGCGACGGGTGTCGGCGCCCTCGGCTTCCCGGCTCCTGGGACGGCTGCGTTGACGCTCCGTCAAGCGTGTCGCGGTCCGGGACGCCACGCCCGGGCGGGTCTGCCCGGGTGACCCCGCCGCGCGGGCGCCGGGGGCCGATGATGAACTGTGACAGTGAGCAACGATCAGCAGAGCACCGAACCCCCGCTGCCCGGGACGGCCGTCGACCGCCGTCCCGCCCCGGTGGTCCGCTGCCGACGCTGCCACCGCCCGCTGCACTCGCCCGAGTCGCGCTGGGAGAAGCTCGGCCGGCACTGCGCCGACGCGCCCGAGCGCACCCGCGTCTACGTCATCGACCAGGACTGCCTGCCCGGCACCTGACCCCGCGCGGCCCGCGCCCCGTCAGGTGCTACCGGCCCGAGCCGGCGGGCGCGGCGGCAGTGGCCCCAGCCGCGACGGAACAGCGCCGAAGGCCGTGGCCCAGGAAGAAGTTGGTAACCGCTCAGGTTCGGTCCAGGCCCGCCCGGGCACCCGGCACGTCCGCCACCGCGCAGCCCGGCAGCGTCACCGGGTGCAGCGGCGGGCCCTCCCACCCGGCGCGCCGCTCCCGGTCGATCGACGCGCCGTCGAGGACGGCCCGGTGGACTGCGCGGGCCAGCCGGGAGCCCCAGTGCGAGCGCGGACCGCCGAACGGCTCGGGCGGCTCGGCGGCGGTCGGGGTGCGGACGGCGACGCAGACCGCGTCCGAGGGCGTGCCCGAGCAGTCCAGTCCCGCGTCCAGCAGCGCCTGCACCTTGGCCTCGGTCGCGGTGGCGAGCAGGTTGACCAGACCGGCGTCCGAGACCGGGGCCGGGACGACCGCCAGGATGTTGACCGTACCCGGCACGTAGCGGGCGGTCGACCCCACCGGAGCAGCCGGGACCTCCGGGGCGGTCGGGGCGGTCGGACCCGCCGGGGCCGCCGGGGCCGCCGCCCAGGTCGGGACGCCGAGGCCGGTGGTGACCAGGGCCCGCACGCCGCCGTCTGCGGCCCGGGTGCAGTGGTCCACCTCGGCGGCCGTCATCAGTCCCACTCCGGGGCCCAACAACCCTTGCGCGGCGGCGAGTTCGGCCAGGTGCGCCGCCGGGTCCAGCCGCCCGTACCCGGACCGGACCTGCGCGTTCAGCACCCATTCCCGCTCGCCCAGACCGCCGCCGAGGACGCCCGAGGAGACCATCCGCCACCCCGGACCGGCCCGCCACACCAGCAGGTGCCGGCAGGCCCCGTCCTCGATCCGCCCGGCCCGCCGCACCACCATCGGGAAGCCGTCCGCACCCGTCACCGCCGCCGGGAACCCGTCCGCACCCGCCGCCTCCGCAGGCAACCCGCCCGCACCCGCTGCCGCCGCGAACCCGTCCACTCCCGCCACCCCCACCGGGCCGTTCGCGGACGCCGTTCCGTCCGCGATCTTCGCCGACCACCCAACCACACCGGGGCGCCCGGGGATTCGCGGCGGCCCGCACCGATGGGGCAGAGTGTCCGCCATGACCCCGCAGCCCGCCGCGCCGTCCGCCCCCGCCTCCCGCGCCCCCGCGGCCGGTGCGCGCCGCCGACCGGTGCAGCAGCGCAGCCAGGAACGGTACGAACGGCTGCTGGACGCCTGCGCGGGCCTGCTCGACGAGGTCGGGACGGCGGGGCTGACCACCAAGGAGGTCGCGCTGCGCGCCGAGGTGCCGATCGGCACCCTGTACCAGTTCTTCGCCGGCAAGGAGGGCCTGCTCGCCGCCCTCGCCGAACGGAACCTGGCCCGCTTCCTGGACGGGCTGACCCGCCGGGTCGCGGCCGTCGGCAGCCCGGACGTGGCCGGGTTCACCGACCTCGCGGTCGAGGAGTTCGTGGCGATGAAGCGCACCGTCGCCGGGTTCGGCCACCTCGACTTCGGCCTGGTCGACGCCGTGCCCGCCGAGGTCGACGACCTGCACCTGCTGGACGCCGAACTCGACAACAACGCGGCGGTCGCCGTCCGGCTGCGCGCGATCGGCGGCGGCCTGTTCGCCGCGCCCGGCTACGCGCTGGCCCTGCGGGTCGCCATGGAGTGCGCGGACGCCGTGCTGAAGCTGGCGTTCCGGGCCGACCCGGACGGCGACCCGGCGCTGATCGGCGAGTGCAAGCGCCTGGTGCGCAGCTACCTCGCCGAGATCCCGTCCGCCGACTGACCCGGTACGGCCCGCGCTCCCAACCCGACCCGCCCGGCATGGTCCGTACGTCCGCCCGGGCCGCTCGGGCCACCTGGGCCGCACGGTGCGACACGCCCGACGCCGTCCACCGTTGCCACGCCCGGGGCCCCGCCGCACAGTGGAAGGAGTACGGGAAGGGCAGCCCCTTCCGCCCCACCGGTCCACAGGGAGCAGCAGCGATGAACGCCACCGTAGGAGACCACGTCCACATGTTCAGCAGGTCGGTCGGCATGATCGACCGGCGGGGCGAGATCGTCGAAGTCCGCGGCGCCGACGGCGAACCGCCGTACCTGGTCCGCTTCGAGGACGGCCACCGTGCCCTCGTCTACCCCGGGCCCGACTGCCTGGTCGAGCACCACGCCGACACCGAGCAGCGCTGACCGAGACACCATCGACACCGAGCACCATCGACACCGAGCAGCACCGACCGGGGCACCATCCACACCGGGCACCGCCGCCGCACCGCAGCACCGCAGCACCGCATCCGACGCGAGGAGCACCCGTCCTTGGCCGCCCCGCCCCTGCCCGGCCCGCTGGCCCAGCTCGCCCCGCTGCTCGACGACTACGGCTACCTCGCGGTCGGGGTGCTGGTGTTCCTCGACAACTGCGTGGTCCCGGTGCCCGGCCAGACCATCCTGGTGCTGGCGGCGGTGTACGCGGGCGCGGGGCAGCTCTCGCTGCCGGGCCTGCTGCTGGTCGCGGTGGCGGCGGCGATCGCCGGTGACGCGCTGGCGTACGTGATCGGGCGCACCGGCGGCCTGGCGTTCGTCCACCGCTGGGGCCGGTACGTGCGGCTCACCCCGGAACGGATGGACCGCGCCGAGTCGTTCTTCCGCCGCCGCGGCGGGCTGGTCGTCACCGGTGCCCGCTTCGTCGACGGGCTGCGGCAGACCAACGGCCTCGTCGCGGGCACCACGGAGATGCCGTGGCGGCGCTTCATGCTGGCCAACGCGGTCGGCGCGGCGCTCTGGGCGGGGACGTGGACGGCCGTCGGGTACTTCGCGGGCAGCAACATCGACACCCTGTACCGGGAGGCCGTCCGCTACCAGGTGCTGCTGCTCGTGGTGGTCGCCGCGCTGGCGCTGCTGCTGGCCGTCCGGGCCTGGCTGCGCCGCCGTCGCTCGCCCCGGGACGGTTCGGTCCGCATCCCGCACCAGGACGACGGCGGGGACTGATCCCCCTGGGCTCCGCCAACCAAGCCCAGGGGCAACGTTTCTGATGGTCCGTCAGCGGAAGGCGATCACCTCGAACGCGGCGGCGAACCGGGTGCCCAGGCGGGCGCCCGCGGCCCGGCCCATCGACTCCAGGAACTCGGCGGCGTTCGCCATCTCGCCGCCCAGACCGGCCAGATAGGCACGGTGGGCCTCCAGCGAGGCGACGCCCGCGGCGAAGGTGCCGGTGGTGTCGACGGCGTGCCGGCCGTCGGGTGAGCCGGCCGCCCAGAGCTGGCGGACGCCGTTCCACGGGCGGTGGCCCTCGGCGGTGAGCTCGGGGAACACCCAGCGGTTCCCCGCGTCGCGGACGGCGTCCAGGGTGGCCCGGCCGACCGCGATGTGGTCGGCCTGGTTGGGGAAGGTGCCGCCGTAGGTGTCGCGGAAGTTGGTGGTGATCACGATGTCGGGCCGGTGCCGGCGGATCGCCCGGGACAGGTCGCGGCGCAGCGGCAGGCCGTACTCCACGATGCCGTCCGGGTAGCCGAGGAACTCGACGGTGTCGACGCCCACCGCCGCCGCGGACTCGACCTGCTCGCGTTCGCGGACCGGGCGACACTGCGCGGGGTCCATGCCGTCGATGCCGGCCTCGCCGCTGGTGACCATCAGGTAGGCGATCCGCTTGCCCTGGCCGGTCCAGCGGGCGACGGCGGCGGCCGCGCCGTACTCCATGTCGTCGGGGTGGGCGACCACGGCGAGCGCGCTCTCCCAGTCCTCGTCCAGCGGCAGGTAGGGGGCCGGCGCGGGCGGGTCCGGTACGAGCGGGGCCGGTTCGACGGGGTCGTTCATGGTGCTTGCCTCTCGTCCTCGTTGCTCGTTCTCGTTGCTCGTTCTCGTCCGGCCCCGCCCGGCCCCGCCCGGGGCCGCCCGGGGCCGCCGTGCCGCCGTGCCGCCGTCCTGCCGTGGTGCTGGGTTGCCCGGTAGGGTGCCGCGCCCCGGGCGGGGCGCGGCGGCGGTCAACGCGCGGTGCGGATCGAGTAGTTGAAGTCGGCGTGGCCGTAGTGGCGCATCAGGCGCAGCCAGAACGGCATCAGCATCTCCAGGCTGCGGGCGGCGTCGATGCCGCCGAGGTCGAGGATGTCCTCGGCGGGCCAGCCGAACTCCACCAGCAGCGCCTTGACCTGGGCCTTGGCGTCCGCGTCCTGGCCGGCCACGAAGAGCTGGTGCGGGCCGGGGACGCTGCCGGGGTCGACCATGATCGCGTTGTTCACGGTGTTCAGCGCCTTGACGACCTTGGTGTCGGGCAGGGCGCGCTGCAGGCGCTCGCCAATGCTGTCGTCATTGACCGGGTCGAGGGTGACCTCGCCCTCCGGGGAGAACACCAGCGGGTTCGAGACGTCCAGCAGGGTCTTGCCGGCCAGCCGCTCGGGGCCGGCCAGTTCGACGGCGGCGAGCGAGACGGTGCCGCTGGTGGCGTTGACGACCAGCTCGCCGAACTCGGCGGCCTCGGCGAAGGTGCCCGCGTGGGCGCCGTCCCCGGAGCGCTGCGCCCAGTCCAGCGCGGCCGGGTTGTCCTTGCCGCGCGAGCCCAGGGTCACCTCGTGGCCGAGCGAGACCAGCTTGCTGCCCAGGGTCTGGCCGACCGTTCCGGTGCCGATGATTCCGATCCGCATTGTTCCTGCTCCGTCCCCACGTCAGATCGACGAACTCGAACGCACCCTAGCCGAGTACGTCCTGACGGGTGATCAACCCTCCGGGGGCCGCCGTTCTTCCCCCGCCCGCGCCGACCGTCCGCACAGCGGGCCCGGACCGCACTCCACCCGCTTTCCACGGTACCCCCGGAGCACGGCCCGGAGCAGCGGGAAAGCGCTTGCCAAACTGCCGTCCGACCCGTTGACGCCCCCTTCGGAAAGCGCTTACCGTCAGCCCACGGAAAGCGCTTTCCTCCTCCCTCGCACTCCCCCACCGCACCCCCACCGCACCCCCTCCGTGCTCCCCCACCACTCCCCCACCTCCGGAGACGCCGTGTCCCTGCCCGAACTGTCCCGCCGCCGGCTCCTCCAGGCCGGCACGGCCGGCGCCCTCGCGCTGGCCGCCACCGGCACCCTCGCCGGGCCGGCGTCCGCCGCCGATCCCGATCCGTACGACACGCTGCGGCTGCGCTGGGTGGCGCTGCTCACCGGGACGGGCTTCGACCCGGCGGCCGAGCCGTTCGCGGGGGCGCTGCGGGCACTGGGTGACCGGGCGCGGGCGCAGCAGCAGACGATGGCGCCGGCGGCGGGCTCGCTCTGGCCGGACCTGCCGCTGGGGTCGGTGTCGGCGAACATCACCGGCAGTTTCGTCCGGCTGCGCACGATGGCGCTGGCCTGGGCGCAGTCGGGTACGGGGCTGTCGGGGGACGCGGCGCTGGGCGCGGCGGTGGTGGCGGGGCTGGACCACCTGGTGGCGACGGCGTACACGGCGAGCGCGACGGCGTACGACAACTGGTGGGACTGGCAGATCGGCTCGCCGCAGGCGCTGCTGGACGCGGCGGTGCTGGTGTTCCCGCTGCTGTCGGCGGCGCAGTCGGCGTCGTACGGGGCGGCGGTGGACCGTTCGGTGCCGGATTCGCGGGTGGCGGCGTACTCGGGGACGAGCACGGGCGCGAACCGGGTGGACCTGTGCCGGGTGCTGGCGCTGCGCGGGGTGCTGGGGCGGAGTGCGGCGAAGCTGGCGCTGGCGTCGGGGGCGCTGTCGCCGGTGTTCCCGTTCGTGCTGACGGGGGACGGCCTGTACCGGGACGGTTCGTTCGTGCAGCACACCTGGGTGCCGTACACGGGCTCGTACGGGGAGGTGCTGCTGGGCGGGTTGAGTCGGCTGTTCGCGCTGCTGGCGGGGTCGGCGTGGGCGGTGTCGGACCCGCAGCGGCAGAACGTGTTCGACGCGGTGGACGCGGCGTACGCGCCGTTCCTGTTCAACGGGCTGGTGATGGACGCGGTGAGCGGGCGGGCGATCAGCCGGGGCGTGCAGCGGTCGGACCTGTTGAAGCTGCAGCAGGACGACCACGGGCGCGGGCACACGATCATCGGGCACGTGCTGCGGCTGGCGGAGTCGGGGGCGGCCCCGGCGGGGCAGTCGGCGGCCTGGCGGGCGGCGGTGAAGGGCTGGATCGCCCGGGACGCGTACCGCCCGTACCTGTCGGACGCGGCCGTGGACGTGCCCGAACTGGCCAGGGCACAGGCCCTGTTGGCGGACGGTGCGGTGGTGGCGGCGCCGGAGCCGCCGGGGGCGCGGGTGTTCGGGATGGACCGGGCGGTGGTGCGCCGGCCGGGCTGGGCGGCGGCGGTGTCGATGTGTTCGGCGCGGACGACGTTCTACGAGACCGGCAACGGGGAGAACCTGCGGGGCTGGCACACCAACAGCGGCCTGCTGTCCTGGTGGAACGCGACCAGCGGCAACGGCCAGTACTCGGACGCGTTCTGGCCGACGGTGGACCCGTACCGGCTGCCGGGGACCACGGTGTCGACGAAGCGGCTGGCGGACGCGGCGGGCGGCGCGTGGGGCGCGGCCCGGCCGGACACGGTGTGGGCGGGCGGGGCGACGGACGGCCGGTACGCGGCGGTCGGGCAGGCGGTGCGGGGGCTGTCCTCGACGCTGTCGGGCCGCAAGTCCTGGTTCCTGCTGGACGATTCGGTGGTCTGTCTGGGCGCGGGCCTGTCCTGCGCGGACGGGGTGCCGGTGGAGACGGTGGTCGACAACCGCAACCTGGGCGCGGCGGGCACGCACGCGCTGACGGTGGACGGGGTGGCGCAGCCGGCGACGCTGGGCTGGTCGCAGCAGTTCACGGGGGCGCGGTCGGTGGCGCTGGCGGGTTTCGGCGGGTACGTGTTCCCGGGCGGCGCGAACGTGAAGGCGCTGCGGGAGGCCCGTTCGGGGAGTTGGCACGACGTCAACTCCGGTGGCACCACTGATGTGTTGACGCGCCGCTACGTCACGCTCTGGTTCGACCACGGGACGGACCCGGTCGACGCCTCGTACGCGTACCTGCTGCTGCCGGGGGCGGACGCGGCCGCGACGGCGGCCCGGGCTGCTGCGCCGACGGTCACGATCCTCGCCAACTCGGCTTCGGTGCAGGCGGTTTCGGATGCGGCTTCGGGGGTGGTGGCGGCGAACTTCCACGCGGCGGGCAGTGTCGGCGGGATCACCGTGTCGGCGCCCTGCTCGGTGCTGGTGCGGGAGGCGGGCGGGGTGCTGACGGTGTCGGTGGCCGATCCGGCCCGGACGGTGTCGGCGGTGCAGGTGACGGTGGACCGTCCCGGGTACCTGTCGGCGGACCCGGCGCAGGGCGTGGCAGTGCTGGCGGCGGGCCCGCCGGTGCGGCTGCTGGCCGAGCTGGGCGGCACCCAGGGCGCGTCCCGGACGGTGACGCTCCGTCAGGTCGGTTCCACGGCGGGCGGTTCGGCGGTGCTGCTGTCGCCCGTCCAGGACACGTACGTGCGGGACGGCTCGTACGCGGACGCCAACTACGGGACGGCGTCGGTGCTGACGGTGAAGGAGACCGGGACGTCGGGGTCGGGGTATTCGCGGCGGGCGCTGCTGGGGTTCGACACCTCGGCGCTGGCGGGGCCGGTGCGGCGGGCGGTGCTGTGGGTGCACGGGGCGGTGGCCGACTCGGGCGGCACCGAGACGGACCTGCAGGCGTTCGAGACGGGCACGGCGGCCTGGCAGGAGACGGCGGCGACCTGGAACCGCTGCCCGGCGCCGGGCGGCGCGCTCGGCACGGGCCGGATCTCCAGCGCGGCGGACTGGGTGGGCCTGGACGTGACGGCCGCCGTCACCGCCGCCCCGCTGCTGACCCTGACGGTCGGCCAGCCGGCGGGCCGGGCGGGCCTGGCCGTGAACCTGAACAGCCGGGAGAACGCCGCCTTCCCGCCCGTCCTGGAGGTGGTCACGGGCTGACCCCCGCACGCCCCGGGCGGGCCGCCCCCCTCCCCGGCCCGTCCGCGAAGGCCGTGGACGGCCACAACGACCACGGCACCGACGACTTCGGCGGCACTCTCGCCTTCCACACCCTGGCCTGCGCCGCCCTCTGCACCCGCCGCGAGACCTCCTGACGGTCCTGGCGCTGTCGGACGTTCACGCAGGCCGGGTTCCGGCTGTTCATCACGCTGTTGTGCGTCACGGTGCGGACTCCTTGTCGGGGTGCCGGAGGATGTCGATCGTCCAGGCCGGTCTGACGGTGTGCCAGCTGTGGCGGTAGCCGTTGGTGCCGAGGTAGGGCGTGGTGAGGAGGTGGTGGAACTCGCACCATGCGGCGAACTCGCGCCAGGAGCATCCGGGCAGGCCGCGCCGGCGAGGGTGGTGGTTGTAGGTGTCCACGGCCTGGCGGATGGTGTCCTCGGGCAGCGGGCCGGTGGTCATGGCGGTGCTGACGACGAGCTTGGCGAGGTCGTACCCGAATGGCGCGAGGGTGAGGGAGTCGAAGTCGATGACGGCCACATCGGCGTCGGCGATGAGGAAGTTGCGGGGGTTGGCGTCCTTGTAGAAGGCGGCCGGCATGGTCGCGGCCCGCTTCAGCCAGTCGTCGGCGGCCTCGAACGTCAGGGCCGGCTCCGGCACGGCGCCGGAGGCCAGGAGCTGGTGGAGGCGTTCGCGGCGGCCGTCGGCGAAGCCGGTGATGGTGATGGTGTCGTGGGTGTGCGGCGTGTCGAGGCGGGCTGCGTGCAGCTCGCGGGTGTGAGCGGCGGTGTGCTGCTGTCCGAGGAGGTTGGCCAGGGCCACCAGGTCGTCAGGACCGCCGTGTCGTCCTTCGAGGTGCTCGAAGTCGATCTCGGTGGGGCGGACTTGGACGATCCGGGGGATGCGCACGTCGGGGTTGGCACGGGCGACCCACCGGTGGTGGGCCAGGGATTGCTGCTGGGCCTGGGCGCTCGGGTAGGTCTTGGTGAAGGTCTTCATCGGCGGGCGGCCACGACGTAGGTGACGGTGGAGGTGGTCTCCAGCGGGCCGTTGCCGACGGTCTCCCGAAGTCGCCAGGCGATCTCCTCGACGTCACCACCGAGTTGGTACTTCGGGTTGGTGGCCGCGTACTCCGCGATGTGGTCGGCGTCGGTGAAGCGGAAGCGGTGCTCGTGGTGGACGACCTGCTGCACGTCGAGGCAGGTGGCGACGGTGTCGGCCTGGTTGTGGCTGTGGAAGGTCTCGTACAGGCTCGGCCGGCTGGTGGCCTCGGGGTCCAGGCCGCTGGCGGCGATCACCTCGTCCAGCGTGCGGTAGCTGTCGGGCGACTTGGCGACCGTGATCGACAGCCCGCCGGACGCCAGGCAGCGGGCGATCTCGGCGATCACTGCCGCCGGCCGGGCGAGTGGTAGAGGCAGAACGCGGCCACCGTGACGGCCACGGAGGTGTTGGGCAGGTCGATGGCGTGGAAGTCGCCGCGCAGGAACTCCACGCCCGGGCGGCCGGCGAGCCGGGTCCGCGCCTCGGCGAGGAGCGCGGTGGACTGGTCGAAGGCGATGAGCCTCGGCGGGTCGAGCCGCTCGGCCAGGGCGAGCGTGGTCGTGCCGCGTCCGCAGCCGATGTCGAGGACGGTACCGCGCAGGCCGGTCGCGGCGAGGTCGACGATGACGGTGGCGGGGTGGGGACCGGCGGTCTTGGCGCGGGACAGCGCGCCGGTTCGTTGGGCGATGCGGTCGGCGTCGGCGTACAGGTCGTGGCGGACGCGGTCGGTGTCGAGGAACGGGTTGGCGGTCATGGACAGGTGGAGCCTTCCCGGTGCGAAGTGGGTCAGGTCATGTCTGTGGAGGGACGGCGGCGACGAAGCGGCGGGCGGCCCGGCGGCTGGTGAGGGTGACGACGCGGGCGTGGCCGGCGTGCTCGGCGATCAGCGCGCGGACCTTGGGCCGCATCTGGCGTCGGTAGCCGAGGATGTAGCGGACGAAGCCCCAGGTGATGCGGTCGAAGACGCCCTGGGAGGTGTGCTGGCCACCGCGGTAGCGCCGGCGTCGCTGCAGGATGCCGAGCAGGCAGACGACCGGGGGGATGTCGAGGAAGATGACGGTGTCGGCCCGCTTGAGGCGGATCGGGAGGGTGGAGGCGTAGTTCCCGTCGATCACCCAGCGGGGCCGGGCGACGAGCTCCTCCTGGAGAGCAGCGAACTTCTCCTGCGGCAGCGGATTCCAGTCGGCGTCGTAGTAGACGCCGTCGAGGTGGGTCAGCGGGGCATCGATCAGTTCGGCGAGCCGGCGTCCGACGACGGTCTTGCCGCTGCCGCCGCAGCCCATGATGGCGATCCTGTCCATGCCGCTACACGCTACCGAGCCGTGCGACGGCCCAGCCCCCGACTTGTTCGGGCCACTCGGGCGAGATCTCCAGCATGGTCATGCGCGGTCTCCTTCGAGCAGCAGGGGCGGGATGGTTGTGCCGCCCAGCGCGGCGGTGAGGGTGCGGAGCTGGCGGGAGAGGCGGAACGGGTCGAGCCGGTCGATGCAACGGGCGATCAGGTCGGCGTGGGCCTGGCTGCCCGCGATCCGGGCGAGTGCGGTGACGGTGGCCACCACATCGGCCGCGCTCGTGACGACCAGCTCGCGCGGGACGACCGTCTCGGCGGCCCGCAGGGTGCGCGGGGCCAGCGGCAGGCAGCCGGCGAGGACGGCCTCGAAGAGCCGCTGGGTGAACTGGCCGGTTCTCGCGTACCGGGCCGGGGCAAGGAGCACGGTGCTCACTGCGGAGCGGTAGGTGGGGGTGACCTCGTCGAAGGGGATGCGGCCGGTGAAGTTCACCTCCGGCCAGCGGGCCGTGCTGTTCCATTTCCCGGCCACCCGGTGCGGCAGCTGGGCGGCGGCCGGGGCGAAGAACTCCCCGAAGGCCGTGTCGCGGTCGTACTGGTTGCCGATGTAGACCAGCGGCAGTTCCCGCTTCTCGGCCGCGAGGGCGGCCGGGTAGGCCCGGTCGAGGGCGTCGTCGGCGACCGGGAAGAGCAGGCTGGCCGCTCCCGGCGACGGGTACAGGGCCGGTTCGCACACCTGCAGGTGCGGAACAGTCCTCAACGGGTCGTCGGCGGGCAACTGCTGGTCCTTGTCCCACAAGACCGTGCGGACGGCGAGCCGGTGAGTGTAGTGGTCGAGGAGTCCCTGCTGCCGGTGCAGGTCGCAGGTGTGCCCCTCGGTGCCGCAGGCGGTGGTGTTGCGGCCGGGGATCGGCCAGCGCCACTCCAGGAACAGGGCGTCGATCTCGGGCAGGCCACCGTCCCATCGGTAGGCGGCGGTGAGGTCGGTGCCGGCCTCGGCGAGATCGCGGTTGGCCTGGAGGAAGACGATCTCGTGTCCGGCGGCGATCAGGCCGTCCACCAAGGCGCGGCGGTGGCTTCGCCCGCCGTCGGGGGTGTCGGTGATCCCGGAGCCGAGGAAGCCCCAGAAGCTGTAGCCGATCCTCATGCCTTGGTCACCCACCAGTCCTCGATGAGGAGCGCGTCCAGCCCGGACTCGGCCAGGCAGTCCAGCGCCATCTCCGAGGTGCCGCAGATCGGCTTGCCCTTCACGTTCAGGGAGGTGTTGATCAGGACCGGCACGCCGGTGATCTCGGCGAAGGCGGTCAGGATGTCGGCCAGGAGTGGATTGTCCCTGGGCGAGAGAGTCTGCACCCGGGCAGTGCCGTTGGCGTGGACGATCGCCGGGATCGTCTCGCGGGCAAGGTCGGTGACCGGGGAGGCCATGGACATGAACGGGGCCTCTTGGCCGAGGGTGAAGTAGTCCGCCGCCTTGTCGGCCAGGACCACGGGGGCGAACGGCCGGAACGGCTCGCGGAACTTCACCGTGGCGTTGAGCCGGCCGGCGACGCCGGGCCGCAGCGGCGAGGCGAGGATCGAGCGGTGCCCGAGAGCGCGCGGGCCTGCCTCCAGCTCGCCCTGGAACAGGCCGATGATCGTGCCCTTGGCCAGCGCGCGGGCTGCGAAGCCGGCCGGGTCGTCCAGGCGCCGGGCGGTCATCCCCGGCCGTGGCGCGGCCGGCAGCTCCAGGCCGGGGAAGGACGGGCCGAGGTAGCAGGCCCGCGCCAGCCCGGTCGGGAGGTCCCCGTGCCGGTCGAGGTGGACCGCGGTGGCGGCACCGATCGCGGTGCCGGAGTCACCGGGCGCGGGCGGTACGGCGACCTCGTCGAACAGCCCGGAGGCGATGATCTTCCCGATGCTGACGCAGTTCATCGCCACCCCGCCGCCCACGCACAGCAGCCGGGCACTCGTGCGTTCGCGGGCGATCCGCGCCAGGTGCAGCATCACCTGCTCGGTGCGTTCCTGGAGAGCGGCGGCGAGGTCGGCGTGGACCGGAGCGACTTCCTCGTCCGGCCGGCGGGGCGGGCAGGTGAGCGCGGTGAAGGCTGCGGTCAGCCGCGGGTAGCGGCGATCCTTGACCCGCAGACCGATCAACCGGTGATCGAGGGCGAAGCCATCGGCGGTGAGCCGGACGGCCTTGGCGAACAGCGAACGGAACCGCTTCGGGTCGCCGAGGGCGGCCAACGCCATGACGGTGCCCTCCTCGTCCCCGCGCCACCAGCCGAGATGCTCGGTGACGGCGCCGTACAGGTAGCCGAGAGAAGCGGGGTCGTCGAGGGCGTGGACGATCCGGTACGAGCAGCCGGCCGCGCTCTGCCGCGCGTGGCCGATGGTGGTGGTCCGGGTCTCGCCGAGGCTGTCCACCACCAGGACGGCGGCCTCCTCGTAGCCGGAGGCGGCGAAGGCGTAAAGCCCGTGGGCGCGGTGGTGCAGGACGGGCTGCACCTCGGCGTTCGGGAAGATGTCGGCCAGGCGGGCAAGGCGCCGGCGGGTGTTGGCGGCGACCTGGGCGAACGAGCGGGCTCGGGGCAGGGCCCTGGCGGCCGTCGCCGGTCGCAGCGCGTGAGTGAGGGCGGAGGGGATCGCCCGGAGGTAGTGCTGCGGGGTGAAGTTGTACGCGACGGTGCCGATGTCGGCGCGGGTAAGGCCCGCTTCGTCGAGAAGCCACTCCACGGCCTTGGCCGGGTAGCCCTTGTCGTGCTTGATCGCGCTGAGCCGCTCCTCTTCGACGAAGCCGACGAGTCGGCCGTCGACGAGTAGGGCGGCGGCGGAGTCGTGGGTGTAGGAGCACAGGCCCAACACGGTGCTGCGGTTCGCAGCCACGTCGGTCACCTCTTCGCCGGGATCGCCGGGGTGGGCATGGCCGCGAGCGGGATCTTCTGCTCGCGCTGGTCGTACCAGAGCGCCAGGGTCTCGGGCAGCGGCCCGGTCGCCTCGGCGGCCCTGGCCCGGGCCTCGTCGCGGCGACCGGCCTTCCACAGCCGGTAGCTGGCCAGGACGGCGGCGAAGCCGTCCCAGACCGGGTGGCCGACGGCCTCGCCCACGGTGACCTGCTTCACCATCAGGTCGAAGTCCTCCCACGGGATGCCGAGCGGCTGCCACGCGGGCGAGGCGGGCGCGTCGACGGCGAGGCTCCAGGCCGTGTCCTGGTGCTGGGCGTACAGGTGCAGGGAGTCCACGTGGTGGTGGTAATCGCCGACCTCGGCGCCGAGCCATCCGGCCATCAGCTCGTGCAGGACGGTGGTGGTGATCAGGTCGTACGGCAGGCCGAGCCACACGTCCTGGCTCCGCATGCTGGTGTGCATCTCCAGCCGGCCCTCGCGCAGGTAGAAGCGGTATCCGAGGGTGCAGGGCACGTCCTTGTGACCGGCGGTGTCGCGCGCGGGGTCGAAGATCTGGACGACGGCACGGCGGCTCTCGCTGTCGCGGGTCAGCTGGCGGCGCACGTAGTCGAGCTGGTCCAACTGCCCATGCCAGCGCCGCAGGCGCGGACCGTAGGCACCCTGGAGGGCGCCGTGGTCGGTGAGGCCGGCCAAGCGGCTGTTGAAGTCGTGGATCCAGTCGGCGCTGGAGCCGGAGAGGATCCACACGGTCTCGGCGGCGGCGAACGCGGGGTTCAGCACCCGGTACGGGCCGAGGTGGACCATCCGGGCGGCCGGGTTGGTCAACTTGAGGTAGGCGCCCATGAGTTCAGCGGTGGCCATGCCGCGCGGCGCAACGCTGCGGCCCTGGCTCAGGATGGCCTTGCCGGCGCGGGTGAGCAACGCATTCGCGCTGTCCGCGGTGGTGACGAACACAATTCCTCCGGTGGGAACGACGGGGCAGGATCGTTCAGGTGCCCACGGGCTGCGGGGAGTTGGCGTTGAGGTGGGCGAGCTGGCGCGAGACGCCCCGGGTGAGGGCGGTGCGGGGCCTCCAGCCCAGGAGGTCCACCGCCCGGGAGTTGTCGGCGAGGGTGGCCTCGACGTCGCCGGCCTGGGCGGGTAGCCGGTTGACCGGCACGGGGTGGCCGGTCAGCTCCTCGACGGCGGCCAGCACGTTCAGCACGGTGGTGGTGACGCCGGTACCGATGTTGAGGACCGTCGTGCCGATCGGGGCGGTCGCGGCGGCGATGGCGGCTCGGACCACGTCGCCGACGTAGGTGAAGTCCCGGCGCCGGCTGCCCTCGCCGTAGAGGTTCAGGGCGGGTCCGCCGAGCGCTGCCGTGAGCGCGCAGCCGATCAGCATGTCGCCGCGCTGACGAGGGCCGTAGACCGTGAACAGGCGAAGTGCCACCGCGGTGACGGTGGAGGTGGCCTTGCCCGCGTGGGCCAGGCAGAGCTGTTCGCCGGCGAGCTTGCTGATCGCGTACGGCGACTCGGGGTTCGGCGCGATCTCCTCGCCGGCCGCGCCACCGCTCGTGGTCCCGTAGACGCTGGAGGAGGAGGCGTAGACCAGTCGGGGAACACGGACGTCCTCGCAGGCGGCCAGTACGCGCTCGGTGGCGAACACGTTGCAAGCGGTGTACTCGGCGAACCGCTCGCCCCAGGAGCTGCGGACGCCCGGAAGTGCTGCGAGGTGGAAGACTGCGTCGGCCTGCAGGAACAGTGCCGTGAGCGGGCAGGTCCTCAAGTCGGCGGCGACGAAGGTGAAGCCGGGGTGGTCGAGGGCTCCCGCGAGGTTGGCTGCCGCACCGGGGTCGGTGCGGGGGTCACGGCGGTCCACGCCGACGACGGCGGTCCCGCCGGCGAGAAGAGCATCGACCAAGTGCGAGCCGATGAAACCCGCGGCTCCGGTGACGACTGCCCGGGACGGGGCGCGTCCCGGCATTGCGCTGTGCTGCATCGAAATCCTCCAAGGGTCTTGCCACCGGCGCCCGGGCCGCCGGCGCCGACAGTCGGGGCATGCCGAAACCTTCCCGGGCCGCGACCCGGCCCGGGAAGGGACGGTGACGGTCAGTCAGGTCAGTTGCCGGTCAGAATGGTCAGGTTCGCCCAACAGCGGAGAACAGCGCCGAGGGCTGCTGTACGTTGGCGTCAAACCTGTTCAACCGCACCGGACTTCGAGGTCTTCTGTGAACGAAGTTCCTGTTCTCGGCGACTGCCTCAAGCGGCTCGGTTGGTCGCCCGACAAACTGGCACGCGAGATCAACCGCGTGCGACCGAACAGCATCAGCCCGAAAGCGCCCTACGGCTGGCTCAAGGGCTCCACGCCGCGCGGCTCGCTGCCGCAGATCGTCGCCGCAGTCCTCTCGCACCACCTGCGGGAGACGATCACCACCGAAGCCCTGTGGCCGACGAAAGCCATCGCACCGGGTGCCGACGGCTGGCTGCAGCAGCCGTGGTCGCAGGAAGGAACCTGGGAGGGGCTCGAATCCTTCACGGTCGGTCCCCTCCGCTCCGGTCTCGGCGTGTCGCGGCCCTTGTCCGGCCAAGGACTCATCGGCCCGGCCGTCGACTGGTTGACGACACCGGACGCACCGGTCGGAGGACGGCCCATCGGCGAGGTGATCAGCCCTCAGGCCATCGATGTCCTCACCGATCGCGTCACCCAGCTCCGTCGACTCGACGATGCCCAGGGCGGCCCGCTGGTACTGGACTGGATCACCCAGGACCTGAACTGGGCAGCGTACTTGGCCCGCAACGGCAGCTACGATCCGCTCACGGGGCAGCGCCTCCACAGTGTGCTCGCCGAACTCGCGCAGTTGGCCGGCTGGCTCGCCTGCGACCTCGGTCGCAACGCCCTGGGCCAGCGCTACCTCCTCTTCGGCCTCCGCGCCGCGCACACGGCCAACAACCGCGCGCTGGGGGCGAACATCGTCTCCTGCCTGAGTTACCAAGCCACTTGGCGCAACGCGCACGAGGAGGCCCTTCACCTGATCAAGATCTCCCGCCAAGGAGTCGGAGGTCCGGCCGGCGGAGTGGTCCATGCCCTCCTCGCCACCAGGCAGGCTCGCGCCCACGCCCAGTTGGGCCGACTGGACGACTGTGCCCGGGCTCTCGACGAAGTGGCCGCCCTGATCGAGTCCACAGCGGACAGCGCTGCACCGTCATGGGCCTACTGGGTGACACCGGCCGTCCTGGCCGCCGACGCCGGCCGCGCATGGCTCGAACTCGATCGCCCCGAGGTCGCCGAGCACCACCTGCTGCGCGGCCTGCAGCTGTTCGGTGACGCGCAACCCAGGAACCGGCTGCTGCACACGATGTCCCTGGCCGAGGCCCGGCTGCGGCAGCGCGATCTCGACGGCGCCGCCGTGGCCGCCCGCCGGGCCCTCGCTCTCCGCCCGTCCCTCGACTCCGGCCGCGCCAGGCGGCGAATGGCCGGCCTGCGCGACGAGTTCGAGCGCTCCGCCAGCCCACTGGCACGCGATGTCACGGACGAGATCGGTGCCGCCCTGACCGCATAGCCTGGCCTTCCGCACCCACCCGAGGAACCGCATGCACGCCCGCGTACACGTCCCACTGGCTCCGCTCACCACCCTCGGCATCGGCGGTGATGCCGCGCTCATTGCCGAGCTGACCGATCCGGCCGAGTTCCCGGAGGTCGTCGCGCTGGCCGACCGAGAGGGAGCGCGGCCCTTGGTCCTCGGCGGCGGCAGCAACATCCTCGTCGCCGATGCCGGGTGCACCGTGCCCGTGGTGCGGATGGCCACCAAGGGCGCAAAGTTCGAACATGGTGACGACGGCGAGCAGGTCACCGTCACCGTCCAGGCCGGTCACGTGCTCCAGGACCTGGTGGAGCAGAGCATCGCCCACGGACTCACCGGGCTGGAGACACTGATCGGCATTCCCGGCACCGTCGGTGCCACCCCGGTCCAGAACGTCGGCGCCTACGGGCAAGAAGTCGCGGACGTGCTCGATCGCGTCACCGCCTGGGACTGGGCCGTCGGCCGCGAGGTCACCCTGTCCGCCGAGGACTGCCTACTCGGGCATCGCACCAGCATCTTCAAGCACTCCACCCGTTGGACGCTCCTGACGGTGACGTTCCGGCTGCGGCCGTCGAAACTGAGCACCCCGATCAGGTACGGCATGGTCGCCGAGGCCCTCGGCGTCCCCAAAGGCACGCCCGTCCCCCTCGCCGATGCCGCGTCCGCCGTGCTGGCGGTGCGGCGCAGCAAAGGCATGCTGCTCGACGCGGGAGACGCCGACAACCGCAACGTCGGCAGCGTCTTCCTCAGCCCCGTCATCGACGCGAAGCAGGCCGAGAAGCTCCTCGCCGAACAGGCGCCCGTGCACACGTTCCCCGACGGCGTGACCAGGGTCAGTGCCAGCTACCTGATCAAGGCCGCCGGCTTCGGGCTCGGCCGCCCCCTCGCTCCGGGCATCCGGATGTCCGGCAAGCACTTCACCCTCGTCGCCGAGGGAGAGGCCACTGCCCGCGCATTCGCCGAAGCGGCCCGGGTCGTCGCCGACGCCGTGCAGAAGAGCACGGGTATCCGGCTGACCCCCGAGCCCGACCTTTTCGGCGACGAACCCGCCTACCTCCGCCTCAAGCAGAAGGCACTCGCCTCAACCACCTCCTGACGGACCCCGCAGGACCGCACTTCGCCCCGGCCCGGGCTCAGGCCGGGGGCTGGGGCGGGAGGGCGGCGACCACGGGGTGGTCCTGCGGGAGGGGGCCGAGGCGGGCGGCGCCGCCCGGGGTGCCGAGGGTGGCGGAGAACTCCTGGTTGGCGGTGGTGAATTCGCGCCATTCGTCCGGGGTGTCGTCCTCGAAGTAGATCGCCTCGACGGGGCAGACGGGTTCGCAGGCGCCGCAGTCGATGCACTCGTCGGTGTTGACGTAGAGCATCCGCGGTCCTTCGTAGATGCAGTCGATCGGGCATTCGTCGACGCAGGCCCGGTCCTTGACGTCCACGCAGGGCAAGGCGATGACGTACGTCATCGGACCGCCCCCTCTCTCGCTCGGGTGGGTCGCCGGTCGTTCCGGCCCGACCGAACGTAGGTGCTCAAGTAAGGTTGAGGTCAACCGAGGGGAGGCGGCACGGTGGCGGACGGGCGCGGGCACCGGGGCGAGGCGCACGCCTCTCCGGACGACTGGTTGAGCATCGGCGAGGTGAGCGCCCGGACGGGGGCGGCCGTCTCGGCGCTGCGGTTCTACGAGGAGTTGGGGCTGATCGCCTCGGAGCGCGACGGGCGCAACCGGCGCCGCTACCCCCGGCACATGCTGCGCCGGGTCGCGCTGGTCTCGGTGGCGAAGCGGATCGGCATCCCGCTGCAGGACCTGCGCGAGGCTTTCGCCGACGTGCCGCTGGACCGGCCGCCGAGCCACCAGGAGTGGCAGCGCGCCTCCCGCGGCTGGTCCCGGCGCCTGGAGGAGCGGCGGCAGACCATCGAGCGCCTGGAGGCCGAACTCACCGGCTGCATCGGTTGCGGCTGCCTGTCGATGAAGGCGTGCGCCCTGCTCAACCCGGGCGACGCCCTCGCCGAGGACGGGGCCGGCCCCCGTCGCCTCTGAGCCCCCGTCGCCTCTGGGTCCCCATCGTCTCTGGGCCGCCGCCTCTGGGCCGGGCGCGGCGGGGTCGTTCAGAGCACCAGGTCGTCGTGCTCGTCGAAGATCCAGCCGTCCTCGTACAGCACCTCGAAGAGGTGGCCGTCGGCGTCGGTGAAGTACCCGCTGTGGCCCCAGGCGTTCGGGGCGGCCGGGCGGGTGACGGTCGCGCCCAGTTCGGCGGCCCGCGCCATCACCCGGTAGACCTCCTCGGCGCTGCGGGCGACGTAGGCGAGCGCGAAGCCGGCGAAGCCGCCGGGCCCGCGGTCGGGCAGGGCGGCGTCGGCGGCGAAGGCCGCCCGGGACTGGAACGCGACGGCGACGCCGCCCAGTTCGAAGAGCGCGAACTCCTCGGAGCCGGCCGCGGAGCGCTGCCAGCCGAGTGCCTGGTAGAACGCGGCGGAGGCGGCGACGTCGCGCACGCCGAGGAGGATCAGGTTGAGCCGCTGCCGCATGGTGCTTCCTCGAATAGGAACTGGCGTTCGATCCGTCATCCTGCCACCCCGCCGTGCAGGCGCAGCAGCAGGGCGTGCAGGGCGGCGCGTTCGGCCGGGTCGAGCGGGGCGAGGACGGCGTCCTGGACGGCGCGGGCCTCGGCCTGCAGGGCGGCCAGCCGGGTGCGTCCGGCAGGGGTCAGGGTGAGGGTGAGGCGGCGGCGGTCGGCGGGGTCGCGGGTGCGGTCGATCCAGCCGCGGGCGGCGAGCAGGTCGGCGGCCTTGGCGAGGTCGCTGGGGTCGAGGCGCAGCCGGTCGGCGAGTTCGCGCTGGGTGTGCGGCCCGAGGTCGGCGAGTACGGCCAGGGCCGCGTGGTGGTACAGCCGCAGCCCGTCGGCGGCGAGGCGTTCGGCGAGCCGGGAGCGGGCGTCCTTGCCGGTGCGGGAGAGCAGATAGGTCGTCAACTCCAGCAGCGAGGGCGGTTCACCGGCGGAGGAGGAAGAGGAAGCGGCGGGCGTTCGGGGGTGGGCCATGCCCAGATCCTAGGCACCACCCTATAGTGGGCGCGAACCCATGATGGGTGCAGACCCACGATCGAGACCGGGAGTTCCCATGGACGCGCTCCACCCCCGCCTGCTGGCCGCCGACTTCGCGGGCTGCTTCGCCTTCTACGACGCGGTGCTGACGCAGCTGCTGGGCGCCCGCCGGGTGCAGGGCGGGCCGGACGGGCCGTACGCGCACTGGGACGTGGCGGAGCAGGCTGCCCTGACGCTGTTCGACCGGGCCGCGATGGCGCAGGCCCTGGGTACGACGCCCACCCCGGCGGGGGCGCCGCCGGCCGACACCGCGATGTTCGTCTGCCGGGTCGCGGACGTGGACGCCGCGTACGCCTTCGCACTGCGGCACGGTGGCGGCTCCGCGCTGCCGCCCGCCGACCGCCCCGAGTGGGGCGCGGGCCTGCGCACCGCCCACCTGCGCGACCCGGACGGCACCCTGGTGGAGTTCCAGTCCTACTGACCTGCTGGCCCTACTGTCCTAGGGCACGTATTCGGTTGTGATCAATTTGCGGGTTTCACTCTCGTGGTCGCGCCTCGTCCGGTAGATCCTGTTGTGTGACGCGAGTGCAACTG